>NZ_JAFCUB010000020.1:0-3581 GCF_049896325.1 Caulobacter sp. DWP3-1-3b2 | reverse complement strand
GGGCCCCCACGCGGCGGGGGCGGGGGGGTCACAACTTCTCCCACCCCCCCCACTTTGTTTTTTTGCCCCCCGCCGATGCAAGAGAGTCATGACTTTCGTAGCAACCGCTATGAAAGTCAGATCCCCATGTCGCTCACCGCCTTCCGCACCCTGGGTCGCTCCGGCCTCGTCGTCAGCCCCCAGGCCCTCGGCACGATGACCTTTGGGCCGGGCGCCTGGGGCGCCGACGAGGCGACCTCGCGCCAGATCTTTCAGGCCTACCGCGCGGCGGGCGGCAACTTCATTGACACCGCCGACATCTACTCGGGGGGCGAGAGCGAGCGTCTCGTGGGTCAATTCATCAAGGAGGCCGGCTCGCGCGACGACATCGTGCTGGCGACGAAATTCGCCTTCAACGGATCGGCGAGCCCCTTGACCGCCACCCAGGCCGGCGGCGGAAACCCCAACGCCGGCGGCGCCGGGGCGAAGAACATTCACCGCGCGCTCGACGCATCGCTGAAGCGCCTGGGGACCGACTATGTCGACCTCTACTGGATGCACATCTGGGACGGGGTAACGCCCATCGAGGAGATCGTGCAGACGCTGGGCGACTTGGTGCGGGCCGGCAAGATCCGCTACTATGGCCTCTCCGACATGCCCGCGTGGCTGGCGATGAAAGCCGCCACCATCGCCGCCGAACGGCGCGTGCCGGGACCGATCGCCATCCAGGTGGAATACTCCCTTGTCGCGCGCGACGTCGAAAGCGAGCATGTGCCGGCCGCCCGTGAAGGCGGCATGGGCGTGATGCCGTGGAGTCCGCTGGCGGGCGGCTTCCTGTCCGGCAAGTACCGCCGCGACGACACCAAAAACACCGGCCGGCTCAGCGGCCCCAACCCGTTCGGCGACAGCAAGTTCACCGACCGCAACTGGGAGGTTCTCGACACGCTGAAGACAGTCGCGGCCGAACTCGATCGCCCCGTCGCGCAGGTCGCGCTCAGCTGGGTCATGGCGCGCCCCGGCGTCACCGCGACGATCGTCGGCGCGAGCAAGCTGGAGCAGCTTGCCGGAAACATCGCCGCCACGCAGGTCGTGCTCAACGACTCCCAGATGGCGCGCCTGAACGCTGCGAGCGCCCCACCCGCGAGCTTCAGCGCGGGACTGACGTCACCGATGATCCGCCGCATGGTCTTCGGCGGTCATGCTGTCACCGGATGGGGCGAGTAGGTCGCACGACCTGCAGCAAAGTCGAAGACTCAGGCCGCCGCCAAAGCCGCCGGCGTCAAACCTTGATGATGCGCGTGTTGTAGGACGCGACGGCGGCGTCGTGGGTCAGCAGGACCAAGGCCTCCGTCAGCCCCTGGGCGATCAGCAGGCGATCGAACGGGTCGGCGTGGACGCGCGGCAGGGTTTCGACGATGACCGCCTGCTGCGGCGTGATCGGGATCAGCGAATAGCCGGCGGCGGCGAACAGCACCTGGGCCTCATGGGCGCCGATCGGCATGGCGCCCGGACCTTGGCGGTCGAGGCCATGCTTGATGGCGATCTCCCAGAGCGTCACCGCGCTGACGCAGATCTCATTGGCCGGGCCGAGGATCAGGTCGCGCGCCGCCTGCGTCAGGCGGGGATCGTCGGTCAGGGTCCACAAGGCGATGGGGGCGTCGAGCAGCAGCCTCAATCGCGCTGATCGAGGAACAGCGCCGCCACCTCGGCGTCCTGGGCGGACGTGTCGGCCGGGGCGACGAACAGGCCCTTGGCGATGCCGATTCTGACCGGCGTCCTGGCCGCCGTCGTCATGGGGATGAGCCGCGCGGCAGGCCGGCCATTGCGCGCGATCACCACCTGGTCGGTTTCGCCGCTCTCCACAGCCTCCACCAACTTGGAAAGCTGCGACTTGGCGTCGTGCATGTTGACTGTGCGCATGGTCGGGCTCGCGATTAGCTAATCTTAGCTCGCACAAGACCAACCCTACGGAAAGGCCGCCAACGCCGCTTGCGGGCTGATACCGGTAACACTAAGGTCAAGCTCAATGAGCGGTCCGCCAAGGACCGCTCCGCGTACAAACGGGCCTTCGGGCCACATCGGGGAAGAAACCGTGGCATCAGTCATCAACGCCGGCCCAAGCCCGGGCATGAGCGCCGTGGGCGGCCCCAATGGGGGCAAGGTCAACATGGCCTTCATCGCCGCCATCGTCGCGGTCGCCACCATCGGCGGCTTCATGTTCGGCTACGACAGCGGCGTCATCAACGGCACGCAGGAAGGCCTGGAGAAGGCTTTCAGCCTCAGCAAGCTGGGCACCGGCCTCAATGTCGGGGCCATCCTGATCGGCTGCGCGTTTGGCGCCTTCGCCGCCGGCCGCCTGGCCGACGTCTGGGGCCGCCGCACGGTGATGATCATCGCCGCCCTGTTGTTTCTGGTCAGCGCCATCGGCTCGGGCGCGGCCCACACCTCCACCGTGTTCATCATCTTTCGCCTGATCGGTGGCCTGGGCGTCGGCGCAGCCAGCGTGCTGTGCCCGGTCTATATCTCCGAAGTGACGCCGGCCAATATCCGCGGCCGGCTGTCGTCTGTGCAGCAGATCATGATCATCACCGGCCTGACCGGCGCCTTCCTGGCCAACTACATTCTGGCCCACACCGCCGGCAGCTCGACCGCCCCGTTCTGGCTGGGCTTGCCCGCCTGGCGCTGGATGTTCTGGATGCAGACCATTCCGGCCGCCATCTTCTTCTTCGCGCTGCTGTCGATCCCGGAAAGCCCGCGCTACCTGGTGGCCAAGGGCAAGGAGGCCGAGGCCGAAAAAATCCTGTCGCGCCTGTTCGGGGCCGGCCAAGGCGCCGCCAAGGTCGCCGAGATCCGCGCCTCGCTGTCGGCAGACCACAAGCCGAAGTTCTCGGACCTGCTGGACCCCACCACCCACAAGGTACGCGCCATCCTCTGGGCCGGTCTCGTGCTGGCCGTCTTCCAGCAACTGGTCGGCATCAACATCGTCTTCTACTATGGCTCGGTGCTGTGGCAGTCGGTGGGCTTCACCGAGGACGACAGCCTGAAGATCAACATCCTGTCGGGCGCCCTGTCGATCCTGGCCTGTCTGCTGGCCATCGGCCTGATCGACAAGATCGGCCGCAAGCCGCTGCTGCTGATCGGCTCGGCCGGCATGGCCGTGACCCTGGGCCTGCTAACCTGGTGCTTCTCGACCGCCACCACCGTCAACGGCGCCCTGCACCTGGCGGGCGACACCGGCCTGATCGCCCTGGTCTCGGCCAATGCCTATGTGGTGTTCTTCAACCTCAGCTGGGGTCCGGTGATGTGGGTCATGCTGGGCGAGATGTTCCCCAACCAGATGCGCGGCCCGGCCCTGGCCGTCGCCGGCTTCGCCCAATGGATCGCCAATTTCGGCATCTCGGTCAGCTTCCCGTCGATGGCCGCCAAGAGCCTGCCGATGACCTATGGCTTCTACGCCCTGAGCGCCGTGGTCTCGTTCTTCCTGGTCCAGAAGCTGATCCAGGAGACACGCGGCAAGGAACTTGAGGCGATGCAGGGCTAAGGCGCCATTTCCCTCCCCGAAATGGGGAAGGAAAGAATTCAAAAACGCCCGGGGGCTATGC
>NZ_JAFCUB010000019.1:0-72090 GCF_049896325.1 Caulobacter sp. DWP3-1-3b2 | reverse complement strand
TCGCGAAGCCGCCCGATGGCTGGCTGATCGCCTGTGGGAATCTGAAGGTCGGCTTGCCGGCAAGGACCCAGGGCTAATTTCCAGCCAATTAGGACGCAGGGATCATCCGGCCTGCGCCAGATGCGGACATTGGTGCCGTTCCAGAAACACGACCTTCAGCCGCAGGCGCGACGTAGCGGTTTGCGAAGGCCTATCGGCCGTCCAGGCCACGCCTGACCCGCTCGGCCAGTTCTTCGTAAGTGAAAGGCTTGGTGATCAATTGAACACCCGGATCCAAGCGCCCGTTATGCACGATGGCGTTGCGGGTGTAGCCGCTGGTGAAAAGGACATTGATCCCAGGCCTGCGCCGGCGAGCTTCGTCCGCCAGCTTGCCCCCGTGGGTACCACCTGGCAGCACGACATCCGTGAAAAGAAGCTGGACTTCAGGATGCTCGTCCAGCGCCGCCAAGGCGGTGCGAGCGTCCGAGGCCTCGAGCACGCAATAGCCCAACTCCCTCAAAACTCCGCTCGAGTACGCACGTACGTTCTCGTCGTCCTCGATCAAGAGCACGGTTTCCGTGCCGCGAAGAAGGGAAAGATCAGTGGGTGAGTTTGAGGACCTTGGCTCGGCGGCGTCCCCGAGTGATCTGGGTAAATACAGCTTTGCGGTCGTGCCGTGGCCAGCCTCGCTGTACATCCGGACATGGCCGCCGGACTGGCGAACAAAACCGTACACCTGGCTGAGGCCCAGGCCCGTGCCCTTGCCCGTTTCCTTGGTGGTGAAGAACGGCTCGAAGACGCGCAGCAGCGTATCGCTGTCCATACCCTCACCCGTGTCCGAGACCGCAAGCAACACATATTGGCCTGGAGACACCGGCTCTGGTACGGTGGCCAGGTAGGCCTCGTCGAGGAAGACATTCGCCGTCTCGATCGTGAGCTTGCCTCCGTCAGGCATCGCGTCGCGGGCGTTGACGGCGAGGTTGAGGAGCGCCTGCTCCAGTTCGTTCGGATCTGCTAACGCAGGCCAAAGGCCCGGCGATGCGACCACTTCGAAATCTATGTGCTCGCCAACCGCGCGCTGTAGAAGCTCGGCGATGTCCCGAACGAGACGGTCGGCCTGCAAAGGCTTGGGATCGAGCGGTTGGCGACGCGAGAAAGCTAGCAAGCGGCCTGTCAGGATAGCAGCGCGCTGAGCGGACTGCAGCGCCATGTCCATTGAGCGCCGAAGGCGGCGATCGTCCCGAGCGGTCGCATCGCCATTTAGATTTCGAGCCATGTTATCAAGACCACCGATAATGACGGTCAGCAGATTGTTGAAATCGTGGGCCACGCCACCGGTCAGTTGGCCAATCGCCTCCATCTTCTGCGCCTGGCGCAAGGCCTCCTCCGCCTTGAGGCGGTCAGCGATCTCTTCCTGCACGCGCTGCTCAAGCGTCTCGTTCAGCAGACGCAGCTCACTGTTCAGGCGAGCGGCTTCCGAAAGCGCTTCCCGTAGCGCTAGCGCATTTCCAGCAAGCTGCGCCCGAGCTTGGTCCAGGGAGCCCGCCAAAGCGGTAGCGCGTCGGCTCGCATCACCCGCGGCATGGGCGCTCGCCAGGGCCGCATCGACTCGCGCCTCAGACTGCAGCAGCGCAATCACAAGAGCTGCGCCTTGCGCCAGCTCCGAAGCCCGCACACGTGGCGCTCCGCCGATAAGAACTAGAACCGTGCCTTCAGGCCCCACGCAAACATCAACGGGCTCCAGGTCCTGGAGGTGGGGATAGGCGACGCTTGTGCGAAACGCCCCCTCCCCGCCACACCGGGCGAGTAAGTTGGTCCAGGTCGGTCCGCCTGCGAGCGTCTGCCGGAAGCCCGGGGCTGGGCGCAGAACGCCTAGCTCTGGATCGCGCAGCAGGATCAGCAGGTCCTGCGCGCCGAGGTGATTGGCAAGGCTTGCAGCCGCCGAGGCGCGGACGGCGCGGTCGGCTAGAGCAGAGAGGAGCCGCGCTAGATCGTGTTCATCCGAAGCGGTCACGCCGGCAGAAGCGCGACGACAGCGGTACAGTTGTGGAAGCCTTCGAACTGTCCCTCGGCTCGCGCGATCTGACCGTGGGTGTTGCATCCCACAAGAACCGCGCCAGCCAGTTCATCGCGCACGATCGCGATTTCTTCCTTGAACGCATCGCCCATCCGAAGCCGCGTGGCGACGCAGTCAAAGAACAGCGCCGCCTGGGGCTTATGTCCTCCCATGGCCGTCAGAGCCGCTTGGGTGGCTTCTTGAGCGGCCTCCACGGTCGAGGCCGCGGTGGCCCGCATGATATGGACCACAGAGCCCTGGGGCACCTCTGCGGCGCAAAGGACAGACCCGTCCGGAAGCACCGCCAAGGGAACCCTCAGCCGATGATTTTCACCCGCCTCGATCCCGAGGATGTTGTGCAAGAAAAACCCGATGGGCGCGGATCGGTCGAGAGTCTGTCCCGTTGCCTGGGCGTGCGCCTCGAAGGCGTCGGCGGCTGGCAGGCCGTTGAGGCTGACGAGCCTCATCCCGTCAGCCTCGGTGACGCGGAACGCTGTCGATGCTGGAGCCCACCCGTGCCGGACACCCACACCGATAGGCTTCTACGTCAGAATCTCCAGAGCCACGGCTGCGTCGCTCAAGACCTCGCGGCCGCAAAAAACCGAAGTGCGTTGAAACTGGGCGTTGTCTCCGGCCCCGCCGCCGAAGAATTGATACTGGCCGCCGGTCGCTAGGGTGAGTTCGTCAATCAGCACGTCGGCATGACCCGCCAAGGCGTCCGCCATGACGAGCGCGGACCGGTACGGGAAAGCGAAGTCCGAAAGTCCGTTGAATCCCGAAGTTATCTGACCGGCCGCTCCCGCGGCGTCACCCGCCACATCGCGACCCATTCCGACCGAGAAGCGAACATCCTCTCCTGCCAAGCCCAGGGCGGACACCAGGCCCTCGCCTTGCTCCTGATTCATGAATTCGCCAGCCGATGAAGACCCAACCACCAAGGCCCCTGGGCACTGTGTGGCCAGCTCGTCCAGCAAAGCGCTGTGATCATACGACGGCGCGGCGAACACCATGAGAGCTTGGGGGCTAGCGCCCAGGCCTCGTGAAATCTCTGTTGCCAGCCGCCTACCCGCTTCGCGCGCATCGGTGAAATGGGTCGTTGCTGCCGCAGTTTTCACTCTATTCCCCCGCTAAGCCATGATCGGACCGGCACTTAATCTTGGCCGATTTGGCCAAACGCCAGCATGCCGTCAAGGTTCCCATCTTCAAGATTGGTAAGGTTGACCGCGGAGAGTGCGTTCGTTTGCTAGCCCGCCGTGCACCTTGTCCATGGCCACCGTCGCAACGCACATAGTGACTTTTCCGACCACGCCTTTGAGACGGTCCCGCCGTCGCCACAAGTTCTTTGAGCGCCATGAGGCGTTGTCCGTCGTGGCGGCTCGGCGCTTAAGCCCACGGCGACGGTAAGGCCGCTTGCGCGGGTTGTTTCGAACTTCACCGAGGCCGGCTCTGAACAGCCAGCCGCTCTCCGGTGAACAACCCCATAGCTTGAACAGCTAGCGAGCCTGAGCTGGCCTACGGCAACGGCGATGGGGCCTAATACCGGCGCTGGTGCTGGCCTGGCCGGCGCTTCGCGGTTGTTGGATGCAAGGTCTGAAAGCGCAGGCCACTCAATCCGTCGCCTACCCGACAACGCAGACCCTTGCCTCTGGTAGAGCTAGGCTATGCAAGCTAGTGTCTTCACATTCGTTTGCCTCTCGGAGCGCCAGGTCGCCACGTTTGTGGACGTTTGCGCCGTTGCAGAGGGGGCGTACCGTCAACACGCTGTTCGGCTTCTTCGAGATCACAGAAGCGCTGCCAAGGTCGAAATCTGGCGCGATGAGGCAGTCTTGGAGATTGTCGTTCGGGAGGACGTCATCGAGGCCGGCACAACGATCGTCTAGGTACTTATGTGCCTACGCTCGAGAGACGTCCCAGGAAGCAGACCTAACCCAACTCGGCAACAAGAGATGCAATACGGCCTCAGGGCAAATCTGTTGAGCGGCTGCAGGGCCCTCCTCCAGCGTTACGGCTGCGGCTTTGCCAATACGTCACGCAAGGCTTTCGCGAGGGTGGCGATGTCATAGGGCTTGCGAAGAACCGTTATCCCCTGTTCGGCGGCGGCCTCGATCGCCGGTTCGGCATGACCTGAATTCAGGAGGATAGGAAGCGCAAGCGGACTCTGCTCTCTCTTCAGAAATCGGACATCCTCCGCATCAAAAGTAGCGGGGGACGCCGACGTCGAGAGTAACGGAGCTAAGCGGCCCTTTGGTCGGGCACTGGCGTAGTCCAGTTGCTCACCCGAAAGTCGCTAAAGTGAAAAACAGATGAGCGATGGCATGGGCCATCACCGCGGCCTCCAGTCCTCGGCGCCAGAACAGCAAGCCGAACAGGAAGCCCGGAAGGGTGTTGCCCAGAATTACCGCCGCGACCAAGCTCACGGATGGCGATGGCATCAACACAAACAGTAACGGCAGGTGCCCAGCCGCAAAGACTAGCGCTGCGAGCAAGGTCGCAATGAGGTAAAGTGCGGGCGGTAATGGATCGGGGCGGCGCGCCAGCCGCCATCCGGCCCAAACAAGGAAAGTCATGACAGCCCAACGAGTCATGAGCTCCTCCACGATACCGCCGTAAAGAATTTTGGTCACAAGCGGAATTGGCACGTTGGGCATCTTGGTCGATGCAAACCAGGGCGTAGAGATAAGATTGTAACCAAAGAGGATCACGGCCGTGGCAAGGCCAGCGGCCAGGGCGGGAACGATCTGACGCCGTAGAACCGCGACGGCGCCATGTCGCAAGATCAGTGCTTCAACGAGCGGGGCGCGCAGCCCGACGCTAGGCGCAAGCCAGCTCCCAATACCAACAGACGCCAAAACCAGGATGAGCGGGTTGATGAGGGTCAGGCCGCGAAATGTCAGCGGCCCGAAATGCAGTGACGATGGTTGGAGCAATTCCATCGGCGCGAGCAGCAGCGAAAGCACCGCGACCACACCCATGGCGCAAAGCGAGTAGCCAACTCGACGCTGTAACAGCCTGTCTCTCGTCATGGCGGCGGATTTCATCTTACCAGGTCTCCGCTCGTCGAGGCTCGCGCGTTTTCGCCTGCCCACGCTTCCCGCAGCGCGAGGGGCGCGAGCCAAGCAATGAGGAGCACCAGTGAGGCGGCGTTGATCGCGAGCGTGGTGAACATGCTCGTCGCCAGCTTTGCGCCGACCCACGCTAGCAGGATGATGGCGAACCCCAGAGCCGGCCATATTCGAGCAGCCTGCTGCACGGGGACGACCTGCGACCAGCGCACCTCCGGGCGAAAGGCTTCGGACTGAGCGACCTCCTTCAATATGCGGTCCGCTCGCCTCAAGTGTTCGTACTCCTCATGCACTTTCGGGTCGGCGGCGATGAGAGCTTCCACCTCGCCTGCGCGATGGGTATCGAGTTCGCCGTCGAGCAGGGCCGACAGCTCGGCCGGATGCAATTTCTTCATTGACCCTCCTCCTTCAAGGTGGCCGCGAGGGCGCGGCGAGCATGGTGCAGGCGCGACATCACCGTGCCCCTTGGGATCGACAGGGCCTCGGCGATTTCGGCGTAGGTAAGATCGGCGAAGTAGCGCAGCCGCACGATCTCCCGATGATTGTTCGATAAGGCCGCCAGGGCTCGGTCCAGGGCGTTCCAGTCGGGCGTGGGCCCGCAATGACGATCGTCGGCGACGTCGTGTTGGAGCTCGAAAGAAGGATGTCGCCGCGCCCGCCTTAAAGTGTCGATGCAGCAGTTTCGAAGAATGGCGAACCACCAGGCCTTGAATGACCGTGCGTCATCATAGCTGCGCAAGCGCTCAAGGCCCCGCAAGGCCGCGATCTGCACAGCATCCTCGGCATCGGCTCGACTCTTCAGGATCGACCGCGCGTAGCCGCCGGCATGAGCCAGCAGCGGGTCCAGCGCACGCCCATAGTCTTGCTTCCCGAACAAGAGTTAGCTCAGCGATTGCAGCAGATGCAGCAATCGGCCCAGCTGTTCGTGAAACACGACCAGAAACACGGCCACGACCACCATATGCAAAGCGGCGATCGCGATAGCCAATCTTCCGCGGCGGCGGACCTGGTCCGCGCCTGCGGCCCGGATGGCGATCAGGGCCAGCACGACGGCGAGTATCGATTTCTCGATACTCAGGAGGTTGATGAAGGCGGTGACGGCGATTGCAATCGCCCCCAGCGCCAGCCCAGCCTGCCATCCTTTACGGTAGGCGATCTCCTCCGCGCGAGAAGGATCTTCGGAATTCGACATCATCAACCCCCACCGACATCACACCACATTCCTGATACGCAGGAAGCGGTTGAATATTCACCGGAGGTGGGGCGCGGAGGCAAATTAGCTTGGCGGAAGTTGAACGGGCTCGTCATACTGAGCTTGGCAGCGGACGAAACCTCCCTTCACTAAATCGGTTTGCGCCATGAACGGACATTGGATCGGGCGCGGGAACCAGACGTGCAAGCCCCCGTCGTCGGGCTTGGCTCCGCCAGATCGCGACATCGATGCAGAGGCGGACGAGGCTGCGCCAACACGCCGCAGCCGCCGGGGGCACCGATTCACCTTGGTTTAAGCCCGGGCCGGTGAACTGCGGGACTCGACGCCTCACCGAAAAGGCGCGTAGGCGGGGGGCTTATGGACGGAAGGAAAGTTTCGCGTCGTGCTTTGATTGCCGCCCTGCCGCTCCTGACCGCGCCGGCGGCCGCCGCAGCAGCCGCAGCTGCAGCCGCCGCTAAGGCGTCGCCGGACATTATCTACTACAATCAGGGCAACGGCCTGGCCGCGGAGAACACCTTCGGCTTCAAGGTCCTGAAACTGGCCCTGGCCAAGAGCGGACGCCGCGCTGTTCTAAGGCCTTCGCCCTTGGGCCGCATTACCGAGCCGAGAGCCATCGAAGCCATCGCTGCAGGCAACCTGTTGGACGTGGCCATGCTCGGAACTAGCATCGCGGCTGACGCCAAGCTCGCCGCCGTTCCGCTGCCGATCGATCGCGGCCTTCTAGGCTATCGCCTTCTGCTGATCGACGGCACGCGCCAGGGGGAGTTTTCACGCGTGCAAGATCTGCGGCAGCTACGCGGCCTGACCGCGTTGCAGGGGAAGGGCTGGCCCGACGTCGACATTCTGCGGCATGCCGGTGTGACGGTGTGGACGGGGACCTACGAAAAACTTTTCACCATGACCTTGGCCCGCCGTGGCGACTTCTTTCCCCGCGGCATCCTGGAGGCCTATGGCGAGCAGGCAAAATTCTCGCCAGCCAACCCTGGTCTGCAGGTCGAGACCTCGCTGCTGCTCCGCTATCGTTTCACGAGCATGTTCCACGTCGCCAAGTCGAATCTGCCCCTGTACGATGACCTATACACAGGGTTCGTTAGAGCTTTCGATGATGGCTCCTACGACCGGCTCTTTCGCCAGGATCCAGGCATTCAGAGCGCCTTGGAGAAGGCCGACATCCGCCATCGGCGGATCATCGAGATCGACAACCCTTATCTGTCGCCGACGACTCGCGCGATCCCAGAGCGATATTGGTACCGACCATGAGTCGGGGCCGATCGATCCTGTTTCAGGTCCTGGCCCCCAGCTTGAGCTTGGTGGTGATCAGCTTCCTGGTGCTGGCGGGGGTCACCGCCTTGTCGCGTACGCAGGGCGCCCTCGACACTTTCCGCCAGAAGATCGCGCTAAGCGCCAGCCTGTCGCATGAAAACGTCACCTCCGCCGTCTGGATGCTCGACGACTCGGCTCTGAAGGCCGCCCTCAAGCCGATTGTGGAGGACTCCGATGTCCAGGCAATCGTCATCCTCGACGCGGAGCGTCGCCCTATCCTGCTGTCGGGAAATCCCGCTCTTCGCCCCCAGGCCATGGACGCGGCGCCGACCGATCCCGATCAAGGTCTGACCCGCGCCGATCGTTCGGGGCGATACTGGCGCTCGATCGTACCCCTGCGTCATGTCGAAGCCGGAAAAAGCCAGACCTTGGGAACGATGGTCATCGTGTATGCGCCCGACACTGTCGCCGCCACTGTATGGTCGGGGGTGCTGTGGGTGATGGTGGTGGGCCTGATTGCTACGGGTCTGATCGTGGCGTTGCTGGTGATTTTGATGCGTCGCATCGCCAAGCCGCTCAAGGAACTTGCCGGCGCTATGAGCGCCCTTTCGACCGGGGCCCTCGACACTCTCGTCGGCGACGTGGAGCGCCACGATGAAATCGGTGCGATGGCGCGCTCCGTGCAAGTGTTCAAGGACAATGCGGTCAAGCTCCGCGAGGCCGAACGCGAAGGCGCGCGGCTATCCGAGGCGCGGGCCGCCGCGGAAGCAGCCAACAGGGCCAAGGGCGAGTTCCTTGCCCACATGAGCCACGAGCTGCGCACCCCACTCAACGGCGTGCTGACGATGGCGCAATTGATGGCCGAGGACGATCTGAGCGCGGCACAGCGCGCCAAGTTGGATGTCGTCCTCCTGTCTGGCCAGGACTTGCTGCACGTCATCAACGACGTGCTCGATTTCTCCAAGATCGAGGCCGGCATGCTGGAACTCGAAACGGTCACGTTCGACCCTCGCGTAGTGCTGACGGGCGTCCTGACGAGTTTCAAGGCCGTGGCCCGGCGCAAGGGTGTCCACCTCAAGCTCCACATGGCCGACATCGATGGCCCTCGTCGCGGTGACCCGGCGCGGCTTCGCCAGATCGTTAGCAACTATGTGGCCAACGCCTTGAAGTTCACCCTCGAGGGCGGGGTGGATATCGACGTGGAGGCCTACGTGGACAACGGCGTGGAGGGGCTGAAGATCGCCGTGCGCGACACCGGCATAGGCATCGAGCAGGACAGCATGGGTCGGCTGTTCCAGCGCTTCTCCCAGGTCGACGCCTCGACCACGCGCAGGTTCGGCGGCACCGGCCTGGGTTTGGCGATCTGCCGTGAGTTAGCCTGCCAGATGGGCGGCGTGGCCTGGGCCGACAGCGCCCCGGGGAAAGGATCGACGTTCTACGTCACCCTGCCGCTGCCTCGGGCGCAGGACGACGAAGCCGACATCGAAGCTTCCGCAACCGCTGACCTGAACGAGGGACTTCGCATCCTGGCGACCGAAGACAACCCGACCAACCAGGCGGTGCTTGAGGCGATCATGGGCGCGCTGGGCGTGGATCTCACGCTGGCCGGCACCGGTGTCGAGGTGCTTGAGCTCTGGCGGAGGGAGCCGTTCGACCTAATCCTGATGGACATCCATATGCCCGACATGAACGGGCTGGAGGCCACGCGGGAGATTCGCGCCGCCGAGGCTAGATCGGGTCGCTCGCCGATTCCGATCATCGCCCTGACCGCCAATGCCTTCGCCCATCAGATCACCGAATATGCCGAGGCGGGGATGGACGACCATGTTTCCAAACCGATCGACATTCAGGCTTTGAGCCGGAGCATTGAGCGTTTGATGGCCAAGCAATCATCAGCAACCGTTGGCTCTATTCGTTGCTGTGATCAGAGCAGGTAGGGACGTCTCCGCTGCGCCAGAAGCGGACTCAATCACCGTTCCAGAAACACGACTTTAGAGATGACGGCCGACGGCGAACAACGACCGTTGGCGCACGGCGCGTTCCCGTGATCTGTCTTGGAAGAGAATCCGATTTGAACAGCCGGCCGCTAACACAATGATCGAATTGGTGACGAGCCAGGCTGAAAGCGATCGCGCGTTTCGGCGATGGGCCGAGGTGTTGGTCGAGAGCGGCGTCCCTTCCGGCTATGGCTGGATCATCGAGGGATCGGGAGTGTTTTTCAGCCGCTACGGTCAGGGCGTGCCGGGAAAGATCGTCGATCAGGTCATGCTTGGCGCTGACCAAAAGTTTGAAAGCGGTGTCGTCAAGGTCGTGCTGCCCAAGGTGTCTCAACGCGATAAGGGCAGGCTGACCGTTGTCGGTCGCGGTGGAGATGGGCGGCTTCTGTTATTGCGCGAGGGGCGTTTGCAGAAGAACAGCCTTTCCCGCGCGATCCGCGCGGACTTTCAGGCCCTGTCTGGTCTTGAACCCGTGGATCTAAAGGTGGGCGGTGTCTCCTCCGCGCGCTCTTGGTACCTTGTCGCCGATCTGAGCGACACCCCAGATAACATCCTCGCCCAGACCGCGAGCTTCGTTGTGGCCTGTACGTTGGCCCGTTCAAGAGCGGGTGGCGGCAAGGCGGATCCCGAGCCCGAACCCGATCAGCCCCCCGCCTTGGGCAGAGACGAGAAGGGCCGTCTCATCACCGTCGAGCGGCAGGGCGGGAGCGCGGAAATCTGCGCGCTGCAGGGGTTTGTCTGGCAGGCCCTGAAAGCAGCTCTCGGTGAGAGCTTCACTAAGCCGAAGCGAAACGGCTTCGAGGTCGACGGGGTGGTTGAGACTGCAAATCTACTGATCGAGATTAAGACGGGCGTGTCGGCAAAGGACGTCTACGAGGCCGTGGGCCAGCTGATGCTCTATCCGTCGATCATTGGCCTGAAAGCCGGGCTCAGGCCTGGCTTGTTGGTGCCCGATAGCCCGCCCCTTCGGCCGCGTCTGGCCGCCGCGCTCGCGACCGTCCCGATCGAGGTCTACACTTACGCGGTTGGCGGTTCGGACAAGGCACCGAAGATCGCCTTCTCGAAGGCCTTTCTGGATCGGTGTCGCGGGACTTCGTCCGCCTAGGGAATGGACGTGGGTGCCGTTCGGGCGAGGCGCGGGTCTTGATCAGCGGGTTGCGCCACGAGCAGACATTGGGGTCGTTCCAGGAATCGGACCTTCGGCCGCCCGTGTGTGGAGATCCAAACGTCGGCGCATATAGACCCAGTTCATGCCCGTATGGTGCCGAAAGCCTATTCCAACGTCGCTTCGCCGCCCATGTCGTCGAACTCCATATCCGAATAGATCGAATAATGGGTCGCGTTGCTGACAACGACGATTTGATGCGCCGCGCCCTCCAAAGCCCGTCGGACCTGCGCGACCGAAAGCGGTTCGCAAAAGTCGTCACCACCGGACATCGCCACCTGCAGCGGACTCCAATCATCCACGGCGTCGAACGGCCCGCAGCCGTCCGCATGGGCGGTGAGACGAGGCTTCCCATCGGCATCGTCCTTGGCAAGCCGGCCGTTGGCGAGGAGCGCGGGCTTGCCGTTGCTCTTCAGGTAGATTCCCGCATCCGCAACTAGCCAGATCGACGGCTTCGGCTTCCGCTCCCGAAGCCTCGTCATGTGGTCCGGCGCGTTCTGAGCGTGATCGACCAAGCGCCAAACGACGGCCTTGTCGAAGCGAAGGACTGCGTTTCCCTTTGAGGTCAGGCGGCGCGTCGCAGCGAGGTGGCTATCGAGCTTTCGCAGAAGGAATGCTGCGGTCGATCCCGCCAGATTTACCGCGAACTCGCCCTGGGCCGAAGACGAGCGCGTCCCTTCCTGGCTCTTGCCGTGAGCGTCGCCAGCTTCGTTCCTGAGTTCGGTGAGCGCCTGAACGACGCTGTAGGCGCCCGTATAGAATTGCTTCTCGATCCGCCCCGTCGAGCCGGCGGCGGAGATCTTCAGCTCGTCAGCGACCAACCGGAACTGCTGTAGAAGATCCAAGTTCGGACCATATGTCACCCCGAGGGTGTCGAGCACATGCTTGCAGGTCGACTCCAGAAACGAACGGGCCGCCGTCACCGCTCCATCCGGGTCAGTATCCGTCCGATCGAGCGCTTTAAGCCATGCGCGTTCCAATCTTTCCCGGCTTTGAGGACTGAGCCGGTCTCCGACTGCGATTTCGATCGGTCGAAACTTCATTTGGCGAAGCTAGTCGCCTCGGCCGATCATCGCCAGGGCCACATACCGCCCTGCCCTGCCGTCAGGCCCGCCGACTTCCGGTTCAGCTCAGCGCCAAGAGCGGAAGTTGAGGCGCCGCCGGCCTCCGGACATTCATGCGCAGGCGATGACGACCAGCGCGGCGTCAATCCTCTCCCAGATGGTCATCTGGCGCGGGCAGCTTAATCCCGAGCAAAATCAGGCGGTCGCCGGTAATCCCAAACCAATGAGGTACGCCCGCGGGAATCAGAATGACGTCGCCTCGGCCCAGTGTCCGTGTCGCGCCGCCCTGGATTTGGCTACCCTCAATCAATTTGGCGTTGCTGACCTTTGCATCCGTCAGGGCCCCGCCCCAAACCAGCGTACCAGAGCCTTCTAATACGGTTGCGTACTCCGCTTCGGTAGGGTGAACAGCGGGACGGCCAGGCTTCTTCCATATTTCGATCGCTGCCACGGTCGCGCCGTCGCGCACCAAGGGTCGCCACATGAACCCTTGATCAGATTTCATCGCGGCAAGCATGTCGCGGAGTTGAGCTTGGACATCCGCGCTGCTCGCGAAACCAGACGGGTCGACTTCTGGAGTGCGGCTAGTCTGCGCGGACGAGGTGGCGATGCCTGACGACAGTGCAAGCAGCAATGAAGTCGCGCAGATCGCGAAGGCGTCGGCCATTGTCTTCAACGCAGCTCTCCTCAGTCCGTAACATCATGGACGCGAACGACCGCCCATTCCGTACGTCAGATGCTCGCTGGAAAAGCGCCGCGGAGTGAGCGGGGGAACATCGCCGCCGATTCCTACCGACGGCTGGACCAGAACCGACCCTAGACCATGGTCGTATAGGCATGCGCACCAAAATGTGGAGGCTGACCGCGAGGTTGGCCGCAAGTGCGGTTCGGGAGGCTTCCCATGCTTGTCCGCGCCGTCGCCCTCGTCCTCCTGGCGCTATTGGCAGCCGCGCCGGTCATGGCGTCGGCGCAGGTCCCTTCGGCGATCGACGGCGGCCCCGCGACAGTTCCGCTCTGGCCGCGCGGCGCGCCCGGCGCCGAGCGGCGGTCCAGCGAGGCTGAGGTCGTCGAGAATACCTATGTGCGCAACGTCCATGACCCGTCCCTGACGGTGTTCCCCGCCGCCCCGCGCCATGCCAACGGTGCGGCGGTCGTCGTCGTGCCCGGCGGCGGGCATCGCATGCTAGTCTTCGTCAATGAGGGTGTTGGGCCGGCCAAGGCCCTCAACCGCTACGGCGTCACCGCTTTTGTTCTGAAGTACCGCTTGGCGCGCGAGGCCGGGTCGACCTATTCGATCGACCGCGACGCTGCCGCCGACCTGCGCCGGGCCGTCCGCTGGGTGCGGGCCAACGCTGCCCAGTATGGCGTGGATCCGCAGCGCATCGGCGTGATGGGCTTCTCGGCCGGCGGCGAACTGGTCTCGCTGGTCGCCGACAACCCCGCGCCGCTCGAGCCGCCCTCGGCCGATCCGCTCGACGCCGTCAGCGCCCGCCCCGACTTCCAGGTTCTGGTCTATCCCGGTTCCCTGGGCATCCCAGCCCAGGCCGTGGCTGGGGCGCCGCCGGCCTTCATCACCGCTGGCTCCTTGGACCCATGCTGCGCAAAGCCGGCCTTGACCCTTTACAGCCAGCTTCGCAACGCCGGCGTGTCGGTCGAGCTGCACCTCTTCGCCGATATGGACCACGGCTTCAACATCGCCGCCCACTCCGAGAGCCTGTCGATTCTGCACTGGCCCGACCGCCTGGCCGATTGGTTGAGCGACGGCGGCTGGCTGCACGAACGGCCCTTGATGGACGCCCAGCCCCTCAAGCCTTGATAAACCGCCGCCATTCAACGGGATCACCACCATGGACATCGGACGTCGCGACCTCCTTCTCGCCGCCGCCTCTCTCACCGTCGCGTCGGTCGCGGGAGGGGCCCGCGCCGCCAGCGGTCGCAAGATCGGCTACGCGATCGTCGGCCTGGGCTATTACGGCCTCAACGTCATCCTGCCGCAGTTTGTCAATTGCCAGCACAGCCGGGTCACGGCCCTGGTGAGCGGAGACCCGACGAAGGCCCACGCGACCGCGGCGCGCTATGGCGTGCCTGAGCGCTCAATTTATTCTTATGAGACCTTCAATCAGATCCACGACAATCCCGACGTAGATGTCGTCTACGTCATCCTGCCTAATTCCTTGCACGCCGAGTACACGATCCGGGCCGCCACGGCGGGCAAGCATGTGCTGTGCGAAAAGCCGATGGCGACCTCGGTCGCCGAGTGCGAAGCGATGATCGCGGCGTGCAGGAAGGCTGGGCGCAAGCTGATGATCGGCTATCGTTGCCATTTCGAAGCCACCAATCTTGAAGCCATGCGCCTGGCCCGCTCGGGCGCGGCCGGCCATATCCGCTACGTACGCTCCGAGCATGGCTTCGTGCAGGGCGACCCGTCGAAGTGGCGGCTGAAGAAGGCGATGGCGGGCGGCGGCTCGCTGATGGACATGGGCGTCTACAGCCTGCAGGCGGCGCGGTACATGACCGGCGAGGAGCCGGTCTCGGTCACGGCGCGCGAGTCCACCGATCGCGGCGACCCGCGTTTCACCGAGGTGGAGGACATGATCGAGTGGCTGCTGAAGTTTCCCTCCGGGGCGATCGCCAGCTGTCTATCGACCTACAGCGCCAACCAGAACCACGTTCTGTTGGTGGGGGACCAGGGCCGGATCGAGATGGAGCCCGCCACGCGCTACGACGGCAACCGTTTGTGGACTGGAAAGGATGGGCGCGCGCAGGACCTCACGCCCCCGCCTGGACCCGGCAAGAGCCAATTTGCCGGCCAGCTGGATCACATGGCCGATTGCATCCGGGCTGATCGCCCGCCGATCGTCTCCGGAGACGAAGGTCTGCGTGACATGCGGATTATCGAGGCGATCTACCAGTCGGCCCGTGAGGCCCGCACGGTGCTCCTGTAAGCGGGGCACCATCTAGCGGTTCGCCGCACCCCGGCCAGCTTGGCTAGATGGACAAATTGACAGCGCTATCACTTTAGGCCAACGATTCGGCATCCCGACCAACATGTTGAGATCACAAAAGAATTGGTACGACAAATAGCGGCGACGTGTGCATCGCCAGCAGCGAACGCGAGGGGAGGACAGCATCGAGACGCAACGCGGGAGCCACGCCACAGCGGTCGCGCAGCTATTGGCCGCTCCGCACCTGATTTCGCAGCCAATCCCAACCCTCCGTCCCCGAGAGTACGCATGATCGCGCGCCTATTGTCGGCCACGGCCGCCCTCAGCCTGCTGGCCGGCGCCGTCCAAGCAGGGGATCGGGCCAAGCCCGGCACGACCGGGCGTCCGCCCATGGTCATCAACGCCAAGGACTATTTCGCCGAGCAGGGCCTCAACGTGATGGTCTTCAGCGACTTCTATCCCGACGGACATCAGACCGGCGTGACGGTCGTGCAGCATGGAACCCGGGTGGCGGCCAACGGCGATCTGCGGCTTGAAGCGTCTCCAGGCCAGTGGTCTCCGATGCCCGTGACCGGCGAGCGCAAGGTCGATCGGGCCACACAAACCATCACCCAAACCCTCTCCTATCCGGACCCCGCCAAGGATCGTAAAGGCTTCAATCCAATTGACTATCCGGACCTGAAGTTCACGTACCAAGTCAGGGTTTCGCCCCTAGCCGGCGGTGCATTCAAGATCACCGTCGACCTGGACAAGCCGCTTCCCGCCGAGTGGGGCGGCCGCGTCGGCTTCAACTTCGAGCTCTTTCCGACGCCGCTCTTCGGCAAGTCCTGGCTGATGGACAGCCAGGCCGGGATCTTCCCGCGCCAGGCAAACGGACCAGTCGAAGTGCGTCCCGGCGAGCGGATCGCCGCGCCCTTGGCCAAGGGGCGTACGCTGGTCGTCGCACCTGACCAGGACCTGCAGCGCATGAAGATCGAAAGCCGTTCGGGAGAACTGGAACTGCTGGACGGGCGTGGAAACCAGAACAACGGCTGGTACATCGTCCGGGGCCTCGTGCCGGCTGGCGCCACGAACCACGCCATCGAATGGGTGGTCACCCCGAACGTCGTGAAGGGTTGGCGCTCGGCGCCGGTGATCCAGGTCAGCCAGGTGGGCTATGCGCCCAGCCAGACCAAGCGCGCGGTGATCGAGCGCGATCCGCTCGACACCCAAAACGATCCCGTCGTCCTCTATCGCCTGACCGACTCCGGTCGTGAGCTCGTTAAACGTCAGGCGCCCAAGGCCTTCGGCCCGTTCCTGCGCTACGCTTATTCCACCTTCGACTTCTCGGAAGTCACTCAGCCGGGCATGTACTTGCTGGGTTATCGCGACCAGCTGACCCACCCGTTTAAAATCAGCGCGGACGTCTATGACCGCCACGTCTGGCAGCCGACCCTGGAGGTCTTCCTGCCCAACCAAATGTGTCACATGCTCGTGCGCGAGAACTATCGTGTCTGGCATGGCCTGGACCATCTCGACGACGCCCGGATGGCGCCCATCAACCACAACCACTTCGACGGCTATCTGCAGGGTCCCTCGACCTTGACCAAGTACCTGCCAGGTGAGCGCGTGCCAGGCCTGGACGCCGGCGGCTGGCACGACGCCGGAGACTACGACCTGCGGGTCGAGAGCCAGATGGGTACCGTCTGGCTGCTATCGAAGATGATCACCGAGTTCGGCCTCAACTACGACGCCACGACCATCGACCAGAAGACCAAGACCGTCCAGATTCGCGTTCCCGACGGCAAGAAAGACGCCCAGCAGCAGATCGAGCACGGCTTGCTAAGCGTCTTGGGCGGCTATCGCGGCATGGGACGGGTCTATCGCGGCATCATCGAACCGCATCTGGAGCAGTACACCCTGCTGGGTGACATCTCGGTTCAGACCGACAACCTGCCCTATGATCCGAAGGTCGAGCGCGGGCTAATCCGCGGGCACAATTACGGCGTCGACGACGACCGTTTGGTGTTCACCGAGGACAATCCCGACCGCGAGCTCGAGGTCGCTGGCGGTCTCGCCGCCGCCTCGGTCGCGATGCGATCCTATAACATCGCCCTGGCCGCCGAGTCGCTGGCCGCGGCTCGCGACCTCTATCGCAAGGCCAAGGACCGGGCCAAGGGGCCGCGCCAAAGGCTGTTCGCGCTGAGCGAACTGATCTTGGCCAGCGACGACCCCGCGCTGGTCGATGAATTGGCTGCCCTCAAGCCGCAGATCATCGCCGACGTCGCCCATTCGGGCTGGGCCGTCGGCCAGGTAATCAACAGGATTCCGGACGCCGCTTTCCGGACCGACGTCGCCACGGCCGTCGCGACCTATCAGGCCAAGCTGCGTGAGGACGCCAAGAGCTCCCCCTATGGCGTACCCTACAAGCCCGACATATGGGGCGCGGGTTGGACAATCCAGGAATTCGGCGTCCAGCAGTGGTTCTTCCATAAGGCCTGGCCAGAGCTGACCTCTGCCGAGTTCCAACTCAACGCTCTGAACTTTGTGCTCGGCGTCCACCCTGGTGAAAACACTCAGTCTTTCGCTTCAGGGGTCGGCGCCAACTCAGCGACGGTGGCCTATGGAAACAACCGCGCCGACTGGTCCTACATCCCGGGAGGCGTGATCTCGGGCACGG
Organism: Caulobacter sp. DWP3-1-3b2; assembly: GCF_049896325.1. Lineage (NCBI taxonomy): Bacteria > Pseudomonadati > Pseudomonadota > Alphaproteobacteria > Caulobacterales > Caulobacteraceae > Caulobacter > Caulobacter sp. DWP3-1-3b2. Next base: position 54,687 of record NZ_JAFCUB010000019.1, on the reverse strand, counting down.
CTCTCATCCGGCCCGATCTGCCAGAGCTGAAAATCTGGCCGCATTTTTGGCAGCAGACCGAATATGTGATGGGCGGCGGCGAAACCAATTACATGTTTCTGGCGCTGGCCGCCGAGCAGTTGGCGCACCGGTAGGTCGGCATGGATGTCACCAGGCGACAGGCAGCGGTTGGGACGGCGCTTTTAGCGGGTGGCGTCGGCGCCACAGCAAGGCCGGCCGTCACCGAGCGGCCATGGGGCCGGCTGCCGGACGGTCAGGCGGTGACGCTGTTCACCCTGACCAATCGTCACGGCCTGAGCGCCGAGATCGCCGACTATGGCGGCATCGTCGTCCGCCTGCTGACACCCGACCGCGCCGGGCGACTGGACGATATCGTGCTCGGCTTCGACAGTCTGGATCGCTATGTCGCGGACTCTCCACGGTTCGGGGCGATCATGGGGCGATTCGCTAATCGCATCGGCCATGGTCGTTTCACGCTTGATGGCCACGAGCACAGGCTGGCGCTCAACGCCGATGGCATACACAGCATCCATGGCGGGATCACTGGCTGGGACAAGGTCGTGTGGCGTTCGCGGGCCTTCGAGGATGAGCGAGGGCCGGCGCTGGAGTTAGGGCTGCTCAGCCCCGACGGCGACCAGGGCTTTCCGGGCATGGTGAGTGTTGTCGCGGTCTACCGGCTTACGCACGACAACCGACTGACCCTCGAGGCGCGGGCCACTACAGACGCGCCAACGTTCATCAACCTGACCAACCACAGCTACTTCAACCTGTCGGGCGGCGGTCGCGGCGCCGCTGCCCTCGATCACGACCTTGAGATCGCCGCCTCGACATACACGGTCAAGGACCAGACGGGGCTGCCGACCGGGGCGATCGCTCCCGTCGCGGCTACGCCGCTAGACTTTCGCACGGCAAAGGGGGTCGGTCGCGACATCGCAGCCTTCCCAGGCGGCTACGACCACAATTTCATCCTCGACCCAACCGTCGACGGCGTTTTGCGAAAAGCGGCTCGCCTTAGAAGCTCGGCCAGCGGCCGCAGCCTCGAAGTGTGGACCGATCAGCCAGGGCTACAATTCTATTCGGCTCATTGGTTGAAGGTGCGCGGTAGAGATGGGGCCGACTACGGCCCGGCCAGCGGCCTGTGCCTTGAGCCGCAGCACTTTCCTGACAGTCCCAACAATCCGCACTTCCCGTCCACGGTTCTTCGTCCCGGCCAGCGGTTCGTCTGGCGGACCGACTATCGGTTTGCTGCGGACGACTAGCCATGAACTCATCTGCGCAGATACCGACGCGCCGGTTTGGCACTGATGCGCCACAAGCGGAAGTTGGCTCCCATCCGCAAAGCAGACCTTGGCTCACACTTGCGGGTAAGGCCCGGAGGGTGTCAGAAGTCTACGACAAGGAAGGCAAGCGCTCGTCGCCGGTCCATCAATCCGTAGCTGTTGCTGCCGCTGACGCTCCAGGCATAGCTGTTGGTCACATTGGCCACCTGTAGCCGCAAGGTGGCCGGCGCATCACCGATCCGAAAGCGATAGCGGGCCCCGATGTCCAGAACGCCATAGGCGGGAAGCCAGGCGAGATTGTCACGGGAACTTGGCCGGCGACCGGGGTAGGCTGCGGCGAGGTCGACCGAAAAGCCGCGCCAGGCGGGCGGCCTGTATTCGAGGTTACCTCGGACGACAGCCGTGGGCTGACCCAGAGGACGCTCGCCGACCCGGCCCAGTTCGACGGCCGCGCCGGTCACGCGAGGCTTGATCAACACCGCGCCCGCCACCAAGCTGATCGCATCGGTGGGCGCACCCGAAAGGCTGAGTTCAACGCCGCGGTGGCGCACATCGCCGAGCACCGTGTAGACATTGGCCTCGTCGGTATTGAAGTAAGGCTTGCGGATGTCGAAGACGCCGGCGACCAGCTTCAGGCGTGGCGAGACCGTCCAGCGCACGCCGGCGTCGGACTGCGTCGTGCGGATCGCCGGCAGCGCCGCATTGCGATTGGCGGCGCTGGCGGGCGCCAAGCCGCTTTCTTCCAGGCCTCGCGTGCGGCCGGCATGGAGCGCCAGCGCCTTGCTGAGATGGACCGCAGCCGCGCCGTTCGCCAGCCAGGGGCGTTCCGCATCCCAGGCTGTGGCCAAGGCGCCGGGAAGGTCGATCGTCTTGCGCTGAATGCCCAAGCTGACTTCACCCACGTCCCGCCAACGCCCTTCGTAGGCGGCGCCCACCGTGACCTGCCGAACCTGGTCGTGTGTCTGCTCCGAGAGCGCGAAACGGTCTGGCCTGGAGATCGGGACCCACTCGTCCAGCCATCGTGGGCCAAGGTTCAGAGCGGGAGCCGCGCCGCCATAGCGGCTCTCAACCTGCCGAGCGCGGACCGTGGCGTGCAGGGCGTGCAGCTGAGGCCCTTCGGCGAAGATGCGGCTGATCTGCAACTCGCCGCTGGTCGATGCGTAGTTCTGGCCAGGGTCGGCGATGACCTGTTCGCGGGTGAGGCCGTCGGCCGTGGTGCCCACGAAGAGCTCGGCGAAGTTCTGCTCGTTGCGAAAGCTTGAGCGGAAGACGCCGCCCGTCAGGGTGTAGGCCGATCCCAGTCGCGCCTTGGCCAGCACGCCCATGTTGAGGCTTCGGCTATCCTTGGCCGCCCAATCCTGTCCGAAATAGCGCCGTCGCGGGACTTTGGGCGGCGCGAACGGACCAGCGGTGACGATGGTGGGGGCCACCTGTTCGTTATGCCGAAGGTGGCCGACCAGAAGGGCACGATCTCGAGTCTGCCGGTCGGCTTCCAGCGCGGGATGATGGCCAGGCGCGTATAGCGAGCATCGGACCCGTCGTAGTACTCCTCATGCGCCCAGGACGCCCCTACCGCCACGCCCAGCCGATCGCCAACCAGCGGCAGTTGGGCGTCGATCTCGAGGGTGGGGGGGCCATAGGCCATGGACCCGGCCAGGACGCTGACGACAGGCTTTAGGCCTACCCCGCGCAGGCGATAGTCGACGATGCCGGTTGGCGCCGGGAACAGATATCCCTGCGCCGACAGGCCCACACGGATCGTCGAGCCCGCCACCAGGCGCAGGGACAAGGTCCCTTGGCGATCGAGATAGACACCCTCGATGCGGACATTGCCGGCGCTGACCGGCGAAAAGCCGCGCACCTGCGAAGGGGTGTACAGCCCGATCGACTCGTTGCCGATAGACGAGCCGAAGGCGTCTTCGGCGGCGGTCACCGCGTTGTCGGCCGACCGCTGAGCCAGCGCCGGATCCGCCAGAGCCAGCGCGCCGATCGCCGCGAGTGGAGAGAACACCCGCATCCTACAGATCCCTCGGCCAAGACCCGGCGAACCGCACGCCCAGGGTGGCCAGCGCCGCTCCCAAGACCAAAAACCAAGCCGTGGTCGGTAGGACCGCACCGATACGCTCGGCAGCAGGGACCTCGCGCATTTGGAACCTTGGCAGAGACACGGTCGGATCATGGTTCAGCCGGCCACGTCGCGCAGGCTCCGCGAGGGGAGAAGGCGAGATTATTTGGTGCTGGACCAGCGGATAGAACCGATCGCGCAGTTGAAGCTGATAGCCGCGCGCGTGGCTTTCGAAACGCCGATGCCGATCCGGATCGGTCCCGGCTAGGGTGGCTAGGGCGGCGTCGAGACCGAGCGGCGGCGAGGCGTAGGCGGCCATGTCCGACACTTGATCCTGCCGCTCAAGGTGCGCTTGGGCGCCCACGCGCAACGGCGCCAATCGGCGCTCAGTCTCAGGTGTCAGAAAGGTCAGCCGGGTCGCGTGATCCAGCGTGGCGATCTTGTCCTTGGCCCCACGCAGGTCTGCTCGGGCGGAGAAGGCCTTGGCGACGATCTTGTCACGGTCCGCCTGCAGAGCGTCTTTGACGCGGCGTTCAGCATCGATCGCGGCGATCGTCGACGGGCCAGGATCTACCAATCCAGACAGCAGCGTCCCGGCGATCGGAATTCCCAGCACCAACAGCATCCAGAGACCGCCCTGCACCCCCAACCGCCGCCGCGGCGCGAGGCGCACACGCCCATGGGATGGTTGTTTCCCGGCCGTAGTCCAGGCCAGCCGATCACCACACGGCAGCTCGACCGGGGCCTGCAAGGCAGCCGCAGCGACGGCAGGCCTGGACATGCGGGTTGGCCAATTCACTCACGTAGCTTCACTACGGCTTCACGCATTTGCCGCAGCGAAAAGGCTAGGATGAGCGCCGCGACGGGCAAGGTGAGGACCGCGGTCGCCGCCAGGGCCTTGCCAAGCGCATTTTCCCCGGTGAACACGTGCTCACTGAGCGCGGCGATAAACACCGGGACCAGGCCGCCGCCGGTTATGCTGGTCAGGATGATGTAGATCGCGGAAATTCGACCACGCATTCGCTCAGGGCTGACGAGTTGCAGTGTCGCGCCTTGGAGGCCTCCGGCCAAAGACAAGGAAAGGACCGCGCCACCAAAGAGGATCAAGGCCAGAGACCTGTCGGGGACTAGGAAAGCGGATACAAAAAAAGGAAACTGCAGAAGGACCGCCATCAGGATCACGATCATCGGCGCGTCTCGGCGCCCTCGCTTTGCGATGGCGTCGGACAGCAGCCCGCCGGCCATCAGGCCCAAGGTGCCGCCGACGCCCATGATCACGCCATACAACAGTCCAAACGCGCGCACGTCCATGTGATGGACACGAATGAAGAAGCTGGGCGCCCAGATGATCTGCGCCAAGGCCATGATCGTCGCGATGGTGTAGCCGCCGTATATGCCGAAGAAGACCCGGCCGTTGGCGGCGATGAAACGAAAAACATCGATCAGATCAGGCGATGCGTCGGCGTCTTGGGCTGTCGGCCGCCGAGACGGCTCACGCACTGTGACCGCCAGCAAAAGCGGCACGGCGAGGCCAAAAGCTCCAATCATCATCAGCGCCAGGCGCCACCCCGAAAGGTCCCCCAGCCCCGGCACGGCGACCGCTTGCGCCTGAGCCCAGCCGACGAGTGAACCGCCGATCACCATGGCCAAGCCGCCGCCGATCGTGATGCCTGACGAATAAAGGCTCATCGCGAATCCCAGCTTTCGCGGCGGAAAATAGTCCGCAATCATCGAGTAGGCTGCGGGCGAGAGCGTCGCTTCCCCGATGCCCACCGCGAAGCGGGCGACAAGTAGTCCCCAGAAGCCGCTGGCTAGGCCGCACGCTACCGTCGCCAGACTCCAGAACACCGCCCCAAAGAGAATCAGGATTTTGCGGTTGCGCGTATCGGCCCACTTGGCGAACGGCAGCCCCATCACCGAATAGAATAAGGCGAAGGCAAATCCCGACAAGATCGAGATATGCGTGTCTGTCAGATCCAATTCCCGCCGGATCGGATCGACCATCAACCCCAGTATGGCACGATCGGTGAACGACAGAACATACATCAGCATCAGCACGCCGACGACGTAATAGGGATAATAGCCGACAGCGGCTTTGCGCGATGCGCCCGTGGTATCCGTCATTTTAGCTTTCGGGGACAGACGGCTGGAACCTGGTCTGTATTGCACTATGGTAAGTAATCGGCCGCTGACGCGGCGGTTCGACGCCGACGTGATCCGACCAAACTTCTGGCGCGGGCCGGATGGCGCGACTTGCTCGCGCCTGCTTCCCCCCTTCCAATCGGCCACGCCGCTTTAGCGACCAGCGTCTTATGATCGCGAACGTCGAGCCCGGCGCCATTTTTGTCAATATATTTGTCATTGATAGTCAGCTGCCCATGCAAGTCTCCAACATGCATTGCGCATCGAGCACGCCTCGCAGTCCGCATCACGGCTGGACATCGGAGGTACATTTGTCAAATATAATGACGTTATGAACTGGGAGCCGAGAGTATGCAGTTTGATCTACCGCCGGAGCTGACGGCTTATCTTGCCGAGCTCGACGCGTTCATCGAAGCAGAGATCAAGCCCCTGCAGGCCAAGGACGATAACGAGCGGTTCTTCGATCACCGCCGGGAGTGGGCTCGCACCGACTTCGATCGCGACGGGCTACCGCGGCACGAATGGGAAGCGCTGCTCGACGAGGCTAAGGCCATCGCCGACGCCGCCGGCCACTATCGCTTCGCCTGGCCCCTGGAGATGGGCGGCAAGGCGGGCTCGCAGCTGTGGATGGCGGTGATCCGCGAGCATCTCGCCAGTAAGGGCCTGGGCCTGTTCAACGATCTGCAAAACGAGCACTCGATTGTCGGCAATAATCCGTTTGTCCTGATGTTCAAGGAGTTCGCCACCCCTGCCCAGTACGCGCGGGATGGCGAGGCGCTGCTGACTGGCCGGATGAAGACGGCCTTCGGTCTGACCGAGCCGAACCATGGGTCGGACGCCACGTTCATGGAAACCACGGCCGTCCCGCACGAAAGGAACGGCGAACCAGGTTGGCTGCTCAACGGCGAGAAGATGTGGACCACGGGCATGCACGTGGCGACCGACGTCATGATCTTCGCCCGCACCAGCGGCAAGGATGGCGACGCGAGCGGCATTACCTGCTTCATCGTGCCCGCGTCGCAGGTGAAGATCGAAGAATGGCTTTGGACCTTCAACATGCCCACCGACCATCCGAGAATTTCACTTACCGACGTCTGGCTGCCGCGGGACGCCTACTGGGGCGAGATCGACAAGGGGCTGGGCCTTGGCCAGTCGTTCGTGCACCAGAACCGTATCCGCCAAGCCGCATCGAGCCTCGGCGCGGCCGTGTTCTGCATCGAGGAGAGCGTTAAATACGCCCGTGCGCGCAAGCCGTTCGGCAAGCCGCTGTCGGACAACCAGGCTATCCAGTTTCCTCTGGTCGAGCTGGCCACCCAGGCCGAGATGCTGCGCCTGCTGATTCGCAAGACGGCCTGGCAGATGGACGGCATGGACCATAAGCGCATCGAGAAGGATCTCTCCGACAAGGTGTCGATGTGCAACTACTGGGCTAATCGCTTGGTCTGCGAGGCAGCGGATCGGGCGATGCAGGTGCATGGCGGCATCGGCTATTCTCGGCACAAGCCCTTCGAGCATATCTATCGCCACCACCGTCGCTACCGGATAACCGAAGGCGCCGAAGAGATTCAGATGCGCAAGGTAGCCGCCTTCCTGTTTGGGTACATGGGTCCGCGAAAGGCCGCGTTCACCCAGGCAGGCCTCTAGGGGGCGGTGAAGCGATCAGCGCCCAACCTTAGCCTCGCGCGAGACGGCGACCGGGTTCGACGTCTCGCCGCCGCGCAGTTGATAGCACCTGGGCCCAACCGCGCCCGGCCTTTGCTTGGCTGACGTGAAAGCGTCGCGCCAACTTGGCCTCGTTCAAGCCTGCTCTTGGTCTGACGCCTCGTCGCCGTGCGGCCCCCAGTCGGCCGCCAGAGCCATATGCAGGGCCGACACTTGATCAGCGCCGATCCTGCGGGCGAGCCGGGTTTCGAGGTCGGCCAGGATACGCACCGCGTCATCGCGTATGCCCGACGATTCAGCGCTGAAATTGACCCGGCGAACGCGCCGATCACCGGCGTCCTCATAGGTGCGCAGCACTCCGCGCGCCTCCATCTCGGCCAAGGTTTGGCTCATCGCTTGACGCGAGACGCCGAGATTGCGGGCGATGTCGGTGGCCCGCGTGACGCCCGTCGCAACGTTCATCACCACCAGAGACTGGGCGCGCGTCAGGCCATCCCAACCCTTGGCTTTCAGCCCTTCCTGCAAAGCTTCATCAAACCAATAGACGGCCTTCAGGAGGTTGAGCATCAGCAGGCGTGAGGTCATGCCCAATCTAGACAGCCTGAGGAGCATCCTGCAAGCCGGCCTGGATCCAGCAATATTTGTAAATTTACTTGACATAATACGCCGAGCGTCGGCACCCTGAGATCGTCAAATTATTGAACGATCGCCAAAGGCGGCGTCGTGACAGGGAGAAACGTTCATGGCCGATGACGCCACCCATACGCTTGCCCAACGCAGCCCGCCGGCGGGCGACGACTATCTGAGTGTCGAAGCGCTATCGATGCTGACGGCGGCGGAACTCACCCGCCGCACAATCGCGCTGGCGCCGCTGGTGGCCGGCTGCGCCGCCGAGGCCGAGCGTCTGCGCCGGCCTGTCGACAGGGTGTGGAGCGCCCTGCGCGCCAGCGGCTTCTTCTACCAGTTCGTGCCCAAGCGCTTTGGCGGATTGGAAACCGACACGGACAGTTTTATCGACGCCAGCCTCCCCCTCGCCGAGGCCTGCGCCTCGACGGCCTGGGTGGCGACGTTCTGCGCGGAACACAACTGGCTGCTGGCCCATTTTCCCGAAGAGACTCAGGCGGCGCTGTGGGGCGGCGATTTTCCCTACATCATCGCGCCGGCCGTCACCGCGCCGCCCGGAATCGCCACGCCGACGGATGGCGGCTTCATGGTCAGCGGCAACTGGAAGTGGGGCACCGGCGTCATGCATGCCGACTGGATCATCGCCAGCGCCCTGGTGGCCAGTCCGGATGGTCCGCCCAAGGCGATGATGGTCCTGTTTCCCGCGACCGACGCCACGGTTATCGACACCTGGCATGTGGATGGCATGGCCGGAACGGGCAGCAACGACATTCAGGCCAAGAACATCTTCGTGCCGACGGCGCGGACGGTGCCCACAGCCCCAATTCGCAGCGGTCGCGGCCCAGGCTCGCGCGGATACGACAATCCCGTCTATAGCGCGCCGATGCTGCCGTTCCTGGCGATGACGGCCGCCATTCCGGCCTTGGGCGCGGCTCGCGCCACGGTAGCCGCCTTCCGCGAGCGGTTGGGCGCCCATGTGCGCATGGGCAATGAATCCAGCCAGGCTCACCGGCCCACCGCCCAGATAAGGCTTGCGACGGCCGAGTTGATGGTCAACGCCGCAGAACTGCTTATCCGCGACGCCGGCCGACGCAACGTCGCCCTTGGATCGGTCGAGGAACCGGCCCAAACCCCGATGCGGATCGCCGTTCGGGCCCAGATCGCCTTCGCGGTCAAACAGTGCCGCGACGCGGCCCTGCACCTGGCGGAGGGCGCGGGCTCGGGCGTGCATATGCTCGACCATCCGTTCCAGCGGGCCGTGCGGGACATCAATGTCGTCGCCAGTCACGTCGCCTTCGACGTCGACACAGCCTTCGAATTGCACGGCCGGGCGCTGATCGGCCTGCCGCCCAACTCGATCTTGACCTGAGGACAGCATGGACAATCCTCGAACCAATCTTTCCAACCTGATGCGTGAGGGCTTTCGGCGCGTCGCCTCGACCGTGGCCGTTTTGACCGCGGGCCAGGGCCAGGACGCGGTGGCTATGACGGCAACCGCCTTTACCAGTGTCTCGCTCGATCCCCCGGCCGTCTTGGTCTGCGTCAACAGGTCAGCCCGCCTTCATGCGGCGGTCGTCGAGGCCGGCGGCTTTCGCGTCAATGTGCTGACCGGAGCCCATACGCAGGTGGCGCAGGCCTGCAGCGGCGGTGAGCTGGAGGCGCGCTTCCGCACCGGAACCTGGAGCCGCGATCTGTGGCCCGGTCCGCGTCTGGACGACAGCCTGTTCAGCGTGACCAGCCGAATACGTCAAGCGATCGACGTGGGAACGCACACGATCTTCATCGGCGACGTGGAGGACATCGACCTCAACGACGGCCCGCCCCTGCTCTACGCGAACGGCGCCTACGCTGCCACATAGCGACCCGCCCCCGTCCGGAACGCTCAGATCACGCGCGCGTCGCGCAGTCTCTCCAAGTCTTGCGACGACAGACCAAGGCGGCCACCGAGGATTTCGGCATTATGTTCGCCGACGACCTGGGGGGCGATGCTCCGCACGGCTCCGGGGGTCGCCGAGAGCTTCGGGAAGACACCCTGCATCTTGAAGTTCTTCCAGCGGGGGTGGTCCATCGAGATGATCGCCTCGCGCGACGCGAAATGCGGATCCTCCAGCATGTCGGCCGGCGCAAACAGCCGCCCGGCCGGCACCGACGCCGTCAGCATCGCGGCCTCCACCTCCTGGATGGTCAGCTTGATCGTCCACGCGGCGATCAGGTCATCGAGCTGCGCCTGATGCGCGCCGCGCGAGACATGGTCGATGTAGCGCGGATCGTCAGCCAGGTCCGGACGCCCCATGGCGACGCACAACCGGCGGAACACCGCATCCTGGTTGGCCGCGATCATGTATTCACCGTCAAGACACGGGTAGACGTTGGACGGCGCGATGCCGGGCAGCACGGCGCCCGAGCGCTGCCGCGTGACGCCCGCCACCGCATATTCGGCCACCATGCCTTCCATGACCTGCAGCACGCTCTCGTACAACGCCGCGTCGATGACCTGACCCTGACCGGTTCGATGACGATGATGCAGGGCCGAAAGAACGCCGATGCAGCCATAGGTCGCTGTCAGGCTATCGCCGATCGAAACACCCATCCGTGAAGGCGGCCGGTCTGGATCGCCGACGATCCGTCGCCAGCCTCCCATCGCTTCGGCGACGCCGCCAAAGCCGGCGCGCGCGGCGTAGGGTCCGGTCTGACCATAACCCGACATGCGGACCACGATCAGCCCAGGATTGTCACGGCGAAGATCGTCGGGCGCCAAGCCCCACCCCTCCAGGGTGCCCGGCTTGAAATTCTCGATCAGGACGTCGGCCTGCGCGATCAGGCGGCGGGCCAGGCCCTGGCCCTCGACTTGACGCAGATCCAGCGAAACCGAGCGCTTGTTGCGCGCGATGACGTCCCACCAGACCGGCGCCCCTTGCCCCCACACCCGCATCGGATCGCCCGCGCCAGGTGGCTCGATCTTGATGACCTCGGCACCCATGTCGCCCAGAAGTTGCCCGCAGAAGGGCCCAGCGATCAGCTGCCCCATCTCGACGACCCTGAGATCGCTCAGCGCGCCCGCCGTCGATGCGGCCGGCTCGCTCAAGCCTGCACCTTCACCGGCGGTTCGGCGTGGGATGATCGGGCGCTGATCACCTCGTCGGGCAGCTCCAGCATCTTCCTGTAGACCGCCTCGGGGAAGGTCTGGTGCGGCCTGCCGGGATCATAGGGCGGCTGCGGTACGGGACTGGGTCCGACATAGGCGACAGGGTTCTTGAAGATCTCCGCCTCCTCGGCGCTGATGGCGGCAGCGGCCATTGTCTTCGGATCGATCCACTGCCGCGGATCGACCGCGTTTTGGCCCGTGGCGATTTCGAGGGTCATGTGATCGGGCCCGGCGAAATAGATCGACTGACAAAAGCCGTGATCGATCGGACCGATCACGTTGACGCCCTGATCGCGGATGCGGTCACGCATCGCAAGCATTGCCTCGGGCGTATCGACATTGAAGGCCAGGTGCTGAAGCGTGCCCGCAGCCGACACGCCAGCGCCGCTGCCGGCGTGGGTCTTGCCAATCTCGATCGGCGCGGCGGCGACGCCCGGCAACTGAACGATCGAAAAGTAGCTGTGATCGTTGAGGCGCAAAAAGGCGTGCAGGCCGCCGTCCACGCCATGCATGTCGAACAGAGCCACAAGCGGACAGCCCAGAACCTCGGAGAAGAAGGCGATGTGCTTCTTCACATCCGTGGCCATGACCGCGATGTGATGGACGCCGGTAAGCTGGGTCATGCCTGATTTCCTGCGTTTCTAACGCGTGCTTCGACTTGCTTTTTTCAGTCGACAATCGATCGCGCCAGGCGCTAATTTTGTCAATCAATTTGTCAAGTTTATCGCCATGTCAGAGCGATGAAAAGGGAAAGGACGCGCGCAAATGAAGTTCATTCGAGAGCCCTACGGGCTGACGTATCAAGATCAGAGCTTTCGCAAGGAAACCTACGGCGGGCCGGTCGGTCGGGTGTTCGTCGAATGTATGCGGGTTCGACCTATCGAGGTCGAAAGCAAGTCCGTGATCGTCTTCACGCACCCGATCGGCGGCGGCGCGTTCCTGCAGATGGTCACCGCCCTGGCCGCTGCCGGCCGACATGTCATCTATTGCAACACCCGCTTTCGCGGCAACGACACCGCCCTGACGATGGAGAAGTGCGCTCTGGACCTGGGCGCCTGCATCAAGGACCTGAAGACCCGCTTCGGCTACGAAAAGGTGATCCTGGGCGGATGGTCCGGCGGCGGATCCCTATCCCTGTTCTATCAAGACCAAGCCGAGCATCCGACGATTACGCAGACGCCGGCTGGCGACGCGGCCGATCTGGTCGACGCCAAGCTGGAGCCGGCCGACGCCATCATGCTGATCGCGGCCCATGTCAGCCGCGCGGTCACCCTGACCGAGTGGATGGACCCTTCGATCCTCGACGAGGACCGTCCGTTCGAGCGCGACGTGTCGCTCAACATCTATGACCCAGCCTGCCCCGAACAGCCGCCCTACAGCGCAGCCTTCGTCAAACGTTTCCGAGAAGGTCAGATCGCCCGCAACCGCCGCATTACCGCCCGCGTGAAGGCCACCCTGGACGCCCTGCGCGCCGCCGGCGACGAGCACGCCGAGCGCGCCTTCGTCGTCAATGGAACGATGTGCGACGTTCGATGGACCGACCCGACTCAGGATCCGTCCGATCGGCGTCCGGGAACCTGCTATCTGGGAGAGCCGCGCATCGCCAATGACGGACCCGTTGGCTTGGCGCGCTTTACGACGCTCAGGTCATGGCTGTCGCAATGGAGCTATGACGACACCCGCGCAGACGGCCTGGGCAATGCGGCGCGCATCTCGTGCCCCGTGCTGGTGGTCAACAACACCGCCGACTTGGCCTGCACGCCCAGCCACGCCCAGCGCCTTTTCGACGCCGTGGCGTCGAAAGACAAGTCGATCACCCAGATCGAAGGGGCTGACCACTACTACGCCGAACGGCCGGATGTTCTGCCCAAGGCGGTCGAGACGATCACGCGCTGGCTCGAGGCGCGCGATTTCGCATAAAAAATGGCCCGGCCGCGAGGCCGGGCCAGTATCCGAGGAGGAACGAGTAGCTAGAAGGTGGAGGCGGCCTCGCGCGCTTCTCCCTCGAAGCGGGCGACATAGGCGGCCCGCTCCTCAGGGGTATATTTCGTGGTCTGCCAAGCGCTGAGCGCGCGGACGTCTGCCAAGCCGATCGAGGTCATGATGAACTTCAGATACGGCAGTTGGAAGTCGTTCGGATCGCCCGGCATGGTCGAAGACCGCGTCAGCAACAATTGGACGGGCCGGTTTCGCAGCAAGCCGATATGCAGCATCTTGGCCGGGTCGTAGCCGAAGGTTCGTCCCGGTTGGACCAGGCAATCGAGATAGAGCTTCAGGCGCCACGGCACACTGTAGTTCCACATCGGGCAGGAAATGACGATCTTGTCGGCCTTGTCGAAGGCTGCGATCAACTCAAGCACAGGCGCCCAGGCCGCCAGGTGCTCCGGCGTGAGGTCTTCCTGGAAGTAGGGCGCGAACTTGGCCTCGGCGTGAAGCTTGCCGAAATCCGGGAGTTCGGCCTCAAAGACATTAAGGCGACGGATCACGTCATCCGGATGGGTCTGGGCATAGGCCTCAAGGAAGGCCGTGGCCATGCGTTCGGAGGTCGAGCGCTCACCCTTGGGGCTGGCGCTGATATGCAGAATATCGACCATGGTTCTCCAGTCGGAGGCTAGGAGGAAGACACCGCCGACGAGGTCGCGACCTCGTCGGCGAAGTTGTTAGAAGCCCTTGCGGACGCCTAGGGTGATCATGCGCGGCGTATTAAAGGCACCCATCTGACCCAGACCGAGCGGACTGCCGAACACGAAGGCGCGGTAGCGCTGCTTAGTGACATTGGAGGCGTTGATGTAGACGTCCAGCTGAGCCGGCTTGTAGGTGAATTGGGCGCGCAGATTGACCAGATCATAGATGCCGCTGGTGTTATCCCCCGCCGCCGAGACCGGTTGGTGCAAAACGCTGTCGGAATGCAACAGCTCGGCATTGGCGCTGAAATCCACGTCGGGCGTGAGATCATGCGTTATGCGAACGCCAGCCGTGCTGGTCAGCTTGGGCGCGCGCTGCATGCGTTCGCCATTGGCCAGCTTGGCGGTCGGGTTCCAGGCGAAGTTGCCATAGAGGTTCAGCCAACGGGTCGCTTGAAAGGTTCCCTCCCCCTCCAAACCGGTGGTCTTGGCGTCTACGGAGCGCACCTGGAAGGCGCGCACGGTCGGGTTGTAGAAGCTGTCCTGGAAGTTAGTGATGTCCAGGTGATAGGCCGCGAGGCTGGCATAGGCCCGACCCTCCAGGAAGCGGCCCTTGATTCCGACCTCGTAGGTGGTGGCGACTTCCTTGGGCAGGATGAACGGCGAGGGATACAGCGCCGCGGTCGCGGCGGTGTTCAAGAACGACCCACCCTTGTTGCCCTTGCCCACCGATGCATAGAAGGTCGAACGTGGCGTCATGGCGTAGCTCAACGTCGCCGAAGCATCGACGGTGCTGTCGTCGATCACGCCGCTCAGCGTGCTGCCCGGCACCAAGGTCGCCAGGATGTTGCCCGGGCGACCCAGGTTGTCCAAATACGCCTTGCGATAAGCCCCCTTCTTCTTATCGGTGTTCAACCGCCCCCCGAGGTCCAGCTTGACGCGGTCGGAGATATGCCAAGTCGCCTGGCCGAAGACGGCGTAGTCCTTCTCGGTCTGGTCGAGCTTCTGCGAGACCAAGCCATAGAGGCCGCCAGCGACAGGGAAGCCGCTATAGTAGCTTTTGTAGTCGTAGTTGTCCTTGGACGACATCGCGAAAACACCGACGATATAGTCAAGTGTCCCGCCCGTGGGGGAGGCTAGTCGCAGCTCTTGTGAGACTTGCCTGAACGTCTCGTTGAACTGGCTGAGCAGCAACGGAGCCGGCGTGGAATCGGAGTCGAAGCCGTTCTGGAACTTGTAGCCGGTCAGGCCGGTGGTCGAAGTCAGGCTGAAGCCGTTGGGCAGATCGTAGGTGACGATGAGCGCCGGATCATAGGCTTTCTGCGTTTCGATCGTATCCGGCGTACCCGGTGAGGCCTCATACTTCTGATAGGGCACGCGACCGCCGTCGAGAATGCCGGCCGCGATGATCGGCGCCGCTGGACCGGGCATCACGAGCTGAAAGGTATTTCCGATGGTCTTCAGGTCGCTGTACTGCAGCTTGAGCAGGACGTTGACTTGGGGTGATATATCCCAGCTCATCACGGTGCGCGCGACGTACCGACGATTTCCGCCCTCATCGCGGTTCTTGCTAACGTTGCGGACATAGCCGTGCTGGTCGTCATAGAGACCCGACAGGCGAATCTTGAAGGTGTCGCTGGCGGGCAGATCGACAGCGCCTTCGAGCGTGCGGCTTCCGTATTCGGTCTCGTATTCGCCCTTCAGATAGCCGCCAGATTGCGCGCCGGGAGCGCGGGAAATGACGCTAATGGCTCCGACGCTGGTGTTCTTGCCAAACAACACGCCCTGACTGCCCTTGATCACTTCCAGGCGCTCGATGTCAAACAAGCCGTCGCGGAACTGCCGCGCGCGAGGATGGTAGACGCCATCGATGAATAGGCCGACCGATTGCTCGAACAACTGATTGCTGGCGGAGGTCCCTACCCCGCGCAGGCTGACGGCGCTGAGGCCGCCGGGAGATTCATCGAGGGTCAGGCCTGGCACGGAGGCCTTGAGATCCTTGATCTCCTTGACGCCTTGCTTTTCGAGTTGTGCGCCGGTGACCACATTGATGGTCATGGCGGTGTTCTCAAGCTTGGTCTCGCGCTTTTGGGCGGTGACCACCACCTCCTGGACCTCGGAGACGGTCGTCGACCGGGCCTGCGCCTGCGCAGCCAGAGGCGCCAGGGCGGCGCTGCTCATCAGGCAAGCGAATAGAAATCGATTCATGGTTCCCTCCCTCGTGTGTGGTCGAATTTTTCGACCATTTGTCATTGTCGGGTGCGACGTCGTCTCGCCCCGATTGGCGTTATATTCGTCAAATACCTTGTCTGATCCCCATCTCACCAGGACGGCCAGGGCCGCCCAGATCTGCTCTACTGACGCACACCAAGGATCGCTCACTCCAGCCTAGGAAGGCAGAAGCCGCTGCAATCAAAGCTCAACTGGAACATATTATTTGTCAATAAATTTTACGTATCACGTTGCCCATTTGTCGGTTCTCTAATTCGAATGCACGCTTAGGCTTCAGGCGAGGACGGATAGAAATCTTGGCGCGACTGGGCCATCCGGCGCAGAAGCGGAGGCGGCGCGAACCGAGCCCCATGCGCCAGCGCCAACGCGTCGCAATCGGCGGTGAAGACATCGACGCCGGCGGTGTCGATCAGGCTCATCGGACCGCCAGTCCAGGGCGCGAAACCCCACCCCAGGATCGCGCCGACATCTGCATCGCGCGCCGCGGTAACAACCTTTTCGTCCATGCAGCGCGCGGCCTCGACGGCCTGACGATAGAGCAGCCTGCGCTTGAGGCTCTCGACCAACTCGGGCGACGATGTGGCGACCTTGACCGGATAGAGCGCCGCCAGGCCAGACCAGAGGCGCTTGGATCCGCCTTCGGGATAATCGTAGAAGCCCACACCGTTCTTGCGCCCCAGGCGCCCTGCCGACACCATTTGGTGCAAGACCAGTTCAGGACCCGCCAGAGGACCGTTGACGCCAAGATCGCGACGCCGCTGGCCGGCGATGCGATCGACCAGATCGATGGCGACGTCGTCGAGCAGCTCCAGCGGCCCACGCGGCATTCCGGTCATGCGGCCAACATTGTCGATGATGGCCGGAGCGATCCCTTCCAGCAGCATCTCCAGACCTTCGAAGGAATAGCTCTCGAAGACCCGCGAGGTGTAAAATCCTCGGCTATCGTTGACGACGATCGGGACCTTCTTCAGCGCCCGACAATAGTCCATCGCCTTGGCAAGGGTTTCACGCGAGGTCTGGACGCCGACGATGATCTCCACCAGTTCCATGCGGTCGACCGGCGAGAAGAAGTGGATGCCGATGAAGCTCTCGGGCCGCTGACTGGCCTGAGCCAGAACGCCGATGGGAAGAGTCGAGGTGTTGGAGGCCATCACGGTGCCGGGCTCAAGCATGGCTTCAGCCCGTCTTGTAACGTCGGCCTTCAGGCCGGTGTCCTCGAACACCGCCTCGACCACTAGGTCGCAACCGGCGATCGCGGAATAGTCCGGGGTCGCCACGATGCGCGCCATGAAACTGGAGGCGGCCGCCGCGCTCATCTCGCCTCGCGCGACGGCGGCGTCGACGAGCTTTTGCGAATAGGATCTCCCACGGTCGGCGGCTTCCTGGGTGACGTCGATCAGCACTGTCTCGATGCCGGCCCGCGCCTGGGCGTAGGCCACACCCGCGCCCATCATCCCCGCGCCAAGAACCGCAGCCTTGTTCACCTTGAAGGGCGCGACCTCCTGTGGCCGGGCCGAGCCCTTGGCCAAGGCCTGCTTGGAGAGGAAGTTCGATCGGATCATCGCCCGCGCCTGTGGCGTGCGCTGGGTGGCCAGGAACAGACGCGCCTCCACGCGGAGCGCGGCGTCCATCGGCAGTCCAAAGCCCTCATAGACGCACCGCACGATGTTCTGGCGAGCGGGGTAGTTTCCGTAGTGGCGCGCCTGCAGGTCGGCCGCCGCGATCATGAAGGTCTCGCCGCCCTTGGGCGTATAGGGGCCGTCCGGCATCGCGAAACCGGGACGATCCCAGGGCTGCACGCCCTCGCCGCCGTCCAGTATCCATCGCTTGGCGGCCTCAACAGTTTGTCCTGGTTCGACAACGGCGTCGACCAGACCCTGAGCCAGAGCCGTTTCGGCGTCGATCGGCGCACCCGACAACATCAGCTTCAGGGCCGCTGGAACGCCAGCCAGTCTCGGCGTGCGTTGGGTTCCCCCCGCGCCCGGCAGAAGGCCGATCGTGACCTCCGGCAGCCCTACCCTGGCCAGGCCGCGCGCGGCGAAGCGTCGGTGCGCGGCCTGGGCGAACTCAAAGCCGCCGCCAAGCGCGACACCTTCCAGGGCCGCCGCGACGGGCTTACCAACAGTCTCGAGGGCGCGAAGGGCGCGGCTCATTCTGGAACTGTCGATCAGGACCGCCTCCCTGGCCGCTCCCGAGACCGGCCGCCCCGCGGTGTCGCCCATCTCGCCCAGATCGGCGCCGGCGCAGAACCCGTTGGCCTTGCCGGACGCCAGGACCGCGCCCTTGATGGCCGGGTCATCGCGTATGCGAGCGACCAGTGCGTCGAGATCCGCGACGGCGCTGCCCGTGAAGGTGTTCATCGTGCGGCCGGGAACGTCGAACAGGAAGACGGCGATGCCGTCGGGGTCCACCTCGACCTTGAAATTTTCCATGGGAAAGTCCTTGAGAGAAGTCGGATCCGCGCGATTGAAGCCACTGCGCGAAAAGGCGCGACGGTCGCTGGATCAGACGCGTTCGATGATGGTGGCCGTGCCCATGCCCGCGCCGACGCACAGCGTGACCAAGGCCGTCTGCTTGTCGCTGCGCTCGAGCTCGTCGACCATGGTTCCCAGGATCATGGCGCCTGTCGCGCCCAGCGGATGCCCCATGGCGATGGCCCCGCCGTTGACATTGAGCTTGGCGGAATTGATCCCCAACTGCTGCTGAAAATAGAGCACGACACTGGCGAAGGCCTCGTTGAGTTCGAAGAGATCGATGTCCCCGACGCTCATCCCGGCTCGTCGCAAGGCCTTTTGCGTGACCGCCACGGGACCCGTCAGCATGATCGAGGGCTCCGAGCCAATCGAGGCGGCGGCGCGAATGCGGGCGCGAGGACGCAGGCCCATGGCTTCACCGGCTTGTCGGGTGGCGATCAGCACCCCGGCCGCGCCGTCGACGATGCCGGAACTGTTGCCTGCGTGATGGACGTGATCGATCGCCTCGATCTCCGGATAACGCTGGCGCAGAATGTTGTCGAAGCCCAGCGCCCCGACCTTGCCGAACGAAGGCTTCAAGGCGCCCAGTGACTGCAGGGTCGTTTCAGGTCGCATGTGTTCGTCGCGGGCCAGGACCGTGATCCCCGCATGGGTGACCGGCACGATGGACTTGGCGAACCGACCTTCGTCCCAGGCAATCTTGGCGCGCGCCTGGCTCTCGACGGCGAAGGCGTCGACATCCTCACGGCTGAAGCCGGCCAAGGTCGCCAGAGCATCGGCGCCGACGCCCTGGGGCGCGAAATAGGTGTTGTTGGCCACGTAAGGATCGACCGACCAGGCGCCGCCATCGCTGCCCATGGCCACGCGGCTCATGCTTTCGACGCCGCCGCCAATCGCGACGTCGGCCTCGCCGAAAACCACCTTGGCCGCAGCGATATTACAGGCTTCCAGACCAGAGGCGCAGAAGCGATGGACCTGGGCGCCGGCCACGGCGTCGTCGTAACCGGCGTTGAGCACCGCTACCCGCGCGATATCGGCGCCTTGCTCGCCGAGCGGCGCGACACAGCCCAGCACGACGTCATCGATCAGTCGCGTGTCGAGACCATTGCGGTCTCGAAGCGCCTGGAGGACCTGGGTCGCGAGGGCGATCGCAGTCACCTCATGCAACGCCCCCTTGGCGTTGCCTCGCCCGCGCGGCGTGCGCACCGCATCGAAAATATAGGCCTCTCGCAAGATCATGCTCCCCGTCGGCGACGCATTACATCGCGGCCGAGCCCGTCCTCGGCTCGTTCATTATGTCAAATTATTTGACATAATGAACGATGTCTAGCGCCAATCGACGCAGCGCTTCAGATCATTTGACCATCGTCAATTTGGATGACGCTGCCAGTGACGTGCGCGGCCTCGTCGGAGGTGAGATGCGCCAGGGTCGGCGACAAAGCTTGGATCGGCATCAGCCTTTTCCGGCGCAGCTTGGCGGCGAAACGCTCGCCAGACTCGCCGGCGAAATTGTTCTCGTTGATCTCGGTGAGGATGTAGCCGGGACAGATCACGTTGACGCAAATGCCAGATCGCGCCCACTCATATGCAAAGCCACGTCCGAGCATCACCGCCGCCGCCTTCGACGCACAATAGGCGACTAGGCCGGGAATGACCTTCACGCCCCCCATCGAGGCCAGGACGACAATGCGGCCGCGCGAAGCCGCGCCGCCCGCGGCGAGCAGCCGCTTGCCGCCCTCTCGCACGGTGAGAAACACGCCTCGCGAATTGACCGTCTGAACCGCGTCGAACGCCTCGATCGACAGATCCACCGCCGGACCTTCGGCATTGACCCCCGCATTGGCGACGATCGTGTCGACCAGACCAAAGCGTTGTTCGGCGGCGTCATAGGCGGCGATCACCGAGGCTTCGTCGGCGACATCCAGGCTCACGGCGAACGCCTCCCCGCCGGCGGCCTCGATCTCGGCAACCAAGGCGGCTAGGCGATCGGCGCGGCGCGCGGCGGCGACAACCTTGGCGCCACCCGCCGCCAGAATCCGGGCGAACTCGGCGCCGAGACCCGAGGACGCGCCCGTCACCAAGGCTATGCGTCCGGCGTGGGTTTGGGAGGGAGTCATGCGGTCTCCTTCAAGTTCGGATTTCCAGGCCGCTTCCACCCGGATCGCATCAAGGCGCTGGTGGTCGAGCGTTCGAGCTTGCCGTTCAACCAAAGCGCAGCGTCGACAAGGGCCGCGCCATCGATCGCGATCGTTTCGCCCAAGGCGTAGGTCACGTCTTCGCTGGCGACGTTACCGGCCGCGCCCGGCGCGAAGGGACAACCGCCGACCCCGCCGATAGAGGCGTCGATGGTGACCGCCCCGGCGGCGACCGCAGCCAGGACATTGGCCACGCCCATGCCGCGGGTGTCATGGAAGTGCGCCCTCACCGGCAGCGGCCGTATCGCGGCGGCGACCTCGCGGACCAAACGCGTGACCTCTTCGGGTCGAGCCACGCCGATCGTGTCGGCCAAGGCGATCTCCAAGGGCCCGGCTTCCGCGAGGCGACGCGCCATGGCCACGATCCGGGCCGGATCGACCGCGCCCTCGAACGGGCAACCAAAAGCGACGGCGATCGTCACTTGAGCCCGGCGCCCTTGGCTCCTGGCCAGCGTTACGACGTCCCGGGCCATCTCTACCGTGTCATCACTGGACTGGGCCTGGTTGGCGCGGCCAAAGGCGTCGCTGGCCGCGCAGACAACGCCGATTTCATCGATCGCCGTCGCCAAGGCCCGCTCCGCGCCCCGCACGTTGAGGATGAGGCCGATATGAATCACCTCGGACGATTTACGGAGGCCGGCGACGACGGCCTCCGCGTCGGCCATCTGTGGCACGCGCCTGGGATTGACGAAACTGGCGACCTCGATCCGCCTGGCCCCGGCCGATACAGCGCGGCCGATCAGCGAAACCTTGTCGGCGGTGGAGAGGATGACCCGCTCGTTCTGCAGACCGTCACGTGGCGAGACTTCAACAAGTTCGATCATGATCGTGTCTCGGGCACCCTGATCGTGAGCGCGTGGCGATAGCGCGGCTGATCGATGGCCAGTTGATCAAGGGCGGTCTGCTTGAGATGCGCCATCAAGGCGGGATCGTCATGGGCGACCGCGCCGTCGCGGATGGCGGCCGCCAAGGCGGCCGTAAGGTTATCGACCGAGCCTTGGCGATCGAGCAGTGTCGATAGACGCACCTGCGCCGCTGACGCCATGGCTGCGCCCCAGTCCAGTTCGCGGCGCACAATGTTGACGGCGTTCAGCGCCACCCGCCGTGCGAAGTCGTTCCCGTCATCTGGCTCGCCCAACCAGTCGGCGACGGCGGCCAACAGTTCCGCAGCGGTGGGATTGGCGATCATCCGGCCGTCTCCATCAAGGCCAGGAGATCCACCTCGCACTCGCTGACCCGTCGACCAATGACGGCGCGCTCCAGGGATCGGTCCTCGCCGGCAGCGAAGGCCCGATACATCATGTCCGCGATCACCGACCAGCGCAGGGACCCCATCATCATCCAGAAGCGGATACGGTCCTGAGCGGGAGGTTCGCCACCTGCGGCGCTGTAGCCGGCGACAAGCGCCTCGAGCGTGGCGAAGCCACCGACCGGCTTGTCCGTTCCACCAAACCGCCAGCTGTTGACGCAGAGCCAGCCGAAATCCTCGGCCGGATCGCCCAGATGCGTCAACTCCCAGTCCAAGACTGCGCGCAAGCCCGCCTGACCAACGACGATCAGGTTGCCATTACGAAAATCGCCGTGGATCAGGCGCGGCGTGACGGGTGCGGGCAAGGAGGTGGCCAGGTGACGCAGCGCCGCCTCGATGGCCGGCCGCACGGCGCCGCTGCGCCGATGAATAGCCTCATATCGGGCCAGGGTCGCTGCCGCGTCGAGACGTTCGAGCGTCGGCAGAGTATTCATTGGCATGGCGTGGACGCGCGCCAGCGCCTCCCCGCACTGGCGACCGAGCACCTCGCGCGCGGCCGAAAAATTCGAGCTGGCGACGATGCGCCGTCCCAGGGTTTCACCTTCGATGCGTTCGAGAACCAAGGCCTCGCCCAGGCCATCCTCGACAGGGCAATCGCGCACGACCTTCGCCACGGGCACGCCCGCCGCATCGGCCCCCCGCAAGAGCTGCGCTTCGATCCGCAGCGGTAGCGAGGTCTCGAAGACAGTTTCAGCGACAGCCTGGCGACGACGCAGGATGAGCGGCCGAGTTGCGTTCAGCCCGATGACGTCAAACGCCCAGGTCTGCAGGCTGGCGCCGCCGGTCAGGCGTTTCAAATTTGCGATCCCCTGCCCCCCAGACGCCAAGGCGGGAGCCAGACCGGTTAGGCGGGTGGCAAGTTCGGTATGCACGACATCCTGGGCCTCCCACCCTTTCCCTCGACATACCCCAAGCCGATTACATGTCAAATGATTTGACGTCATTTGGCAGCGATGCGATGCCAACATTTCGCCTTTGCTGGAGTCCTCGCATGTCCCCCGCCCTCAACGCCTCCATCACCGAGGACGACCTCGTCGCCTTTCGCGACAGCTTGGCCCGCTTCCTGGACAAGCACGCGCCGCCCACTCGCATAGCCCGCTGGAACCAAGACAAGGTCGTCGAGCGGGAAATGTGGCGCTTGGCTGGAAACTATGGGCTGCTCGGCGTGACGATCCCTGAGGCCTACGGCGGCTGGGGCGGCGACTTCCGGCACGAACGGATCATCATCGAGGAATTTGGCAAGCGCGGCCTGGAGGGCTGGGGCGTGCCGCTGCACAATATGATCGTGGCCCCCTACATCGTCGCTTTTGGAACCGAAGACCAAAAGCGGCGCTGGCTCCCCGGCATTGTCAGCGGCGAGATCGTGCTGGCCATCGCGATGACCGAGCCGGCAGCCGGGTCCGACCTGCAGGGTATGCGCACGCACGCGGAGCGCGACGGTGATCATTGGCGGATCAACGGCCAGAAGACGTTCATCTCCAACGGTCAGACCGCCGATCTCATCCTGGTGGCCTGCCGCACCGATCGCGACGCGGGGTCCAAGGGCCTGTCGCTCATCGCCGTGGAAGGCTCCGCCGCTGGCTTCTCGCGGGGCCGCAACCTCGACAAGATGGGCCGCGCCGCTCAGGACACCTCGGAACTGTTCTTCGATGACGCGCGGGCGCCGGCCGGCAACCTTCTTGGCGGAACAGCGGGCCGAGGATTTTCGCAACTAATGACCATGCTCCCGCAGGAGCGCCTGGGCATCGCGGCCATGGGGCTGGCGCTTCTGGAGCGCGCACTGGCCCTGACCATCGACTATGCGCGAGATCGCAACGCGTTCGGCCAGGCGCTGCTCGACTTTCAGAACACTCAATTCGTACTGGCCGAGATCAAGACCCAGGCCACCGCATGCCGCTTCTTCATCGACGCCTGCGCAACGCGGTTGCTGGCAGGCGCATTGGACGCGACCACGGCGTCGATGGCCAAGCTCTTCGTGACCGAAATCGAGGTCGCCGCGATCAGCCGATGCCTGCAGATCTTCGGCGGCTACGGCTATATGAACGAGTATCCAATCGCCCAGATCTATCGGGACGCGCGGATCGACACGATTCATGGCGGAACCTCAGAAATCATGAAGGTGCTGATCGCCCGCTCGCTCTAGCCGCAATGGGCCCGGGAGTTCACGCGGGGCTGGCGCGCCGACCACGTTCTGGCCATAACAAGCATAGCCAACAGGGAGATCGGCGGCGTGGACGCGACCAGATACCTTATCGTGCCACTGCTTCAGGGGTTCGAATGGTTCGACGAGAGCCTGCAACTGAGCTTGCGCGAGAACGGCTGGCCGCCTCTAACCCGGCCCGAATCCATCGTCATGATGCATGTGCAGATGGACATCGTCCGGCCTAGCGATATCGCCCGCAGCCTTCGCCTCACGCGGCAGGCGGTTCACGTCACGATCAAGACCCTGGTCGATCGGGGCGTCTTCGAGATGGCCGACGATCCGATCGATGGGCGCATCAAGATCGTCAAGCTCACGCCCATGGGCGAAGCGATGCGCCAGGACGCCAAGACTATCGTCGACCAGCTGACGGACATACTGACGCTGCGGGTCGGACCCAAGAAGATCAAGGCGCTTCGGGAAGCCTTCCTGGCCGACTGGGGCGAACCCGTGGTTTGTCGGCTTCAACGCCGCCCAGCCGCCAAGAAGCCTCGGAAGGTCAGCGCGCCGTTCGCAGCGACGTCTTGAGAATCTTGCCGACCGCGCTGCGCGGAAGAGGCTCACTGCGCACTTCCAGGCTTTTGGGGCATTTGTAGCCGGCGATGTGTTCGCGGCAGAAGGCGACCAAGCTGACGAGATCGGGCGGCGAAGCCCCCCTCTTGGGTACGATGATGGCGTGGACGCGCTCCCCCCACACCGGATCCGGCACGCCGATCACGGCGCTTTCTTCGATCGACGGATGCCAGGAAATCGCGTTCTCGACCTCGATCGAATAGACGTTCTCCGCGCCGGATACGATCATGTCCTTCAGACGGTCGACAATATAGATGTAGCCTTCATCGTCCATGTAGCCCGTGTCGCCCGTGTGCAGCCAGCCGCCGCGCAGAGCCTGGAGGGTCTCATCGGGCCGATGCCAGTAGCCCATCATGACGTTACCGCCGCGGCCGACGATTTCACCCACCACGCCGCGCGGAACCCCCTGATCATTCTCGTCGACGATCCTGATCTCGTAGCCCAAACACACTTGGCCGGCCGACCGCAGCCGGCTGAGATCGGCGTCTACGCGATGGTCACGCGGCGACAGAAAGGTCGCGGCCGCCATCTCGGTCTGGCCAAAGCCTTGAACGAAATCGACGTCAGGAAACCGCTGTCGCGCGACGGTGAAGCTTGCCGCCGGCAGAGAGGAGCCGCCATAGCCAAGCACCCGCAGGGAGGACAGGTCCAGTTCGATCGATCGTTCGGCGCGCGCCAGCCGATCGAGCACCGCCGGCACCGTAAAGCAGTGGGTCACGCGGTGACGGGCGATCGCCTCCAAGAGGACGTCGGCTTGCAGACTTCGCTCGAAGACGTGGGCGCCTCCCGCCATGGTCGCCATCAGGATGCCGATGTCCGCCAAATGAAACATCGGCGTGGCGTGAAGGTTCACGCAGGTTTCGTCATAGGGGATCGACATCAGAAGGTTGGACGCGATGGTGTGCAGGTTGCCGTGACTGAGCATGACCCCCTTGGGCAGCCCGGTCGTTCCGCCCGTGTAGAAGATCCCTGCGAGAGTCGCGTCGCCAGCCTCGACCTCGGGCATGGGCCGATCCGCGCGCAGATCGGCTAGACGCTCGATCTGTGAGGAGCCGCCGTCATCGAGTGCGACGAGGTCTTCAACCGCGCCCTCGGCGCGCAGCCGCAGGGCGACGTCTTCGAACTCGCGGCCGAACAGCAAGAGACGAGCCCCCGCGTCCTTGAGTTGGAACGCCAATTCGGGTGGGGCCAGACGAGTGTTCAGGGGAGTCAAGACGGCGCCCGCCCATGGAACGGCGAAATAGGCGTCGAAGAAGGCGTCACAATTATTCGCCAGAACCGCGACTCGATCACCCGGGGACACACCGCGATTGGCCAATCCGCCGGCGGTGCGTCCGACGGACTCGAATACGTCGCGCCATGTGCGAACGCGCATCCCGTCGATCGTCGCGGTGCGATTAGGCGCTACGGTGACGGCCCGCACCAGCGCTTGAGTGATCCGCATCCGAGACTTCCCGAAATCGTCTCCAAATCAGGAGGAGATGTTGTATCAATTTATTTGACGTGATTGCCTGCTGCGGACGTGTTTTGTCAAGACCCTTGACGTCGCACCGAGGCGGTCGACGATCAGAGCCAGCGCCGGACATCGACCATCCGCCCCTCGATCGCCGCCGCTGCCGCCATGATGGGGGAAAGCAGGTGCGTGCGGCCGCCGCGTCCCTGACGGCCCTCGAAGTTGCGGTTGCTGGTCGAGGCGCACCGCTCGCCGGGCGCCAGTTGATCGGGGTTCATGCCAAGACACATCGAGCAGCCCGGCTCGCGCCAATCGAAGCCCGCGGCCTTGAAGAGGGCGTCCAGCCCTTCGGCCTCGGCCTCAGCTTTGACCAGACCAGAACCCGGTACGACCATAGCTCGGACATGCGGCGCGACACGCCAGCCCCGCTCGATCGCTATTGCCGCGATCTTGGCGGCGGCGCGCAGATCCTCGATCCGGCTGTTGGTGCAGGACCCGATAAACACGCGGTCAATGCGGACTTCGCTGATCGGTTGGCCAGCGGTCATGCCCATATAGTCCAGGGCCCGACGGGCGGCGGCGCGCTTGTCAGGGGTGGCGAAACTTTCCGGATCAGGGACGTTGCCGGTCACCGGAATGACGTCCTCCGGCGAGGTGCCCCAGGTGACCATCGGGACCAGGCGCGATGCGTCGATCACCACTGTGCGATCATAGACGGCGTCGGGATCGGTGAAGAAGCTCTTCCAGTGGGCCAGGGCCATCTCCCAGGCCGCGCCCTTGGGGGCGGCGGGCTTGCCCTGGATATAGGCGTAGGTCGCCTCGTCCGGCGCGATCAGCCCGGCCTTGGCGCCGCCCTCAATGGTCAGATTGCACAGGGTCATGCGGCCCTCGATGGAAAGCGCGCGAACCACATCGCCGGCATACTCGATGACGTAGCCGGTGCCGCCCGCAGTGCCGATCTCGCCGATCACGGCCAGGGCCACGTCCTTGGCCGTGACGCCGGGGCCCAGCTGACCGTCCACCCGGACCAGCATGTTGCGCGACTTCTTCTGGCGCAGGGTCTGGGTGGCCAGGACGTGCTCGACCTCGGATGTGCCGATGCCATGGGCCAGGGCCCCGAACGCGCCGTGGGTCGAGGTGTGGCTGTCGCCGCAGACGATGGTCATGCCCGGCTGGGTGCGGCCCTGCTCGGGGCCCACCACATGGACGATGCCGTTGCGGATATCGCCCATCGGGAAGAACGGGATGCCGTTGTCCTTGACGTTGCGCGCCAGGGTCTGGAGCTGCAGGCGCGCCTCTTCGTCCGCCACCGCGTCGACGCCCAGCGCCTGCCCCTCGGTCGGGATGTTGTGGTCGGCGACCGCGGGGGTGCGGTCGGGACGGCGCACCTCACGGCCCGCCGCGCGGAGGCCCGCGAAGGCCTGTGGCGTAGTCACCTCGCCCAGCAGATGGAGGTCAATATAGACGATAGCCTCGCCGTCGTCGTCACGCACGACATGCGCATCCCAGATCTTCTCGTAAAGGGTTCGGCGCATTGGCTATCCGAGACGTCGATAAAAATGGGCGGCTCTGCCGCATCGTTCTGCCGGCGCGGCCAGCTAAATCTGTTCTGCAGCTCCATCGCTGATCGACAGGCCTTGCACCGACGATAATCTTGTCAGATTATTTGTCAAGTTTCTCACTTGGTTGCCGCTGCAAGAGGGTGCCTGAACGTGTCGATTGTTTCCTTTCCTCTGGCCAGAACGAGCCTTCCGATTGGCGAAGCATCCAAGCGGCTCGGCCTGACGGCTCGCGCCATCAGGTTCTACGAAGAGAAAGGTCTGCTGGAATCAGGCAGGGACAAGCAAGGCAGACGCAGCTTCGACTGCTTCAATCTTGAGAGGCTCGCGTACATCGCCTCGGGCCGACAAGGGGGCCTGTCGATCCGACAGATCGCGGACCTTCTGGACTTGGCCCCGTCGGCTAGTGGTTCCGGACGAGAAAAGGTCGAAGAGCTTTGTCGTCAACGCTTGATGCAACTCCGTCAAGACGCTCGGAACGTGGTGGCTTTCATGGCGCTGCGCATGCCGGGGGGCGGATCAGACCCAGATTCGAAGTTGTTAGACCCTGTGGCGTCGAGCGATAGGTCCAGCAGGCGGGAACGAACCGCTCCCTCATAGGCCACGCGAACCGCCAGAAAGGTCCGTCGGTTGGGGCGGACGCCGACCGGGACGCCGGCGAGCAGACCTTCCCAAGGGCGGCTAAGAGTCAGGTCTGCGCCTTAGCGAAAAACGGTCACCGCCAGGAAGCGAACCTTCCCAACTTCGGCGCGGGGTCACATCCGCTCTGCCCCCACGTCGGACAACACCTCGCCTCGCAATAGTCGCCCCTCGGCAATCCGGCGCGATAGCAGGTCGATAAACGCCGCATAACGCTCCTGCCCCTTTGCGCTCGCGGCCCTATCCTCGATCGAAGACATGGCTGGCGTAACCTTCAACCAGGTTTTCACGAACAGACCGATTGCCTCGTTGGCGATGGTCACGTCCCGCTCCAGCCGATCCAATTGCCGCGACATTCGATCAAGACGTCGAAAGAGCGCCGCTTCTCCAGCTTCCGCGCCATCGGGCGAGAGGTAAGCTTCCAGCGCTGCCCGCACGATCTCCGATTTCTGCCGGTGTGTACGCCGGGCTCTTTCATCCAGCACTCTTATGGTGTCGCTGGTCAGGAAGACCTTCGTGGGGATCTTCATGCGTCGCCACCGAGCGGTATGCCGTCATCGCGGTCCATGGCCGCCTGGCGCGCCGTGCCTATGAATCGACGCTGCAGCTCCCTACCCTGCTGCGCCTCATCGCCTTCACCGTCGCCGACAATCTCGAGTTCATCATCAAGCGTCGCCGGCGCCGCCTCAACGACGTCGAGTTCGGGCTCCCGTTTGAGACCGCCTTCATCCAATTCGGCCGAGCGCGAAATAACCGGCGGCACGCCTTTTTCCTCAGTGGCTGCTGTCCAGTCTTCGGCGATGGGTGACCGCGGCACGCCGGCCTTGGCATCAAACACACACACACGATCCGCCAAACGTGCGTCTGCATAATAGCGGATCTTGGTGGCCCGGATTGGCGGAGACCCAGCCACCAACACGACCGCTTCATGCGCCGGAAGCTGCATCACTTCACCCGGCGTCAGCAATTGTCGCGCCGTCTCCTGGCGGGAGACCATCAGGTGGCCGAGCCACGGCGACAGGCGATGGCCTGCATAGTTGGCCATCGCTCTCATCTCCGTTGCGGTGCCCAACGTGTCGCTAATCCGGCGCGCGGTTCGTTCGTCGTTTGTCGCGAACGCCACCCGCACGTGGCAGTTGTCGAGGAACGAGTGATTGGGCCCGTATGCCCGCTCAATCTGGTTCAAACTTTGGGCTATCAGGAAGGCCTTGATGCGGTATCCGGCCATGAAGGCCAGCGACGCCTCAAAGAAATCCAGCCGCCCCAGGGCCGGGAACTCGTCAAGCATCAGTAGCAGCGGCCGGCGGGTCCGCGCAGCCTCGAGGCCTTCGGTAAGTCGTCGGCCAATCTGATTGAGCACGAGGCGGATCAAAGGCTTGGTTCGGCTAATATCCGAGGGCGGCACCACGAGGTAAAGGCTGACTGGTTTATCGGACTCGACGAGGTCGCCGATGCGCCAATCACAGCGGGACGTCACCGCCGCGACGACAGGATCTCGGTACAAGCCCAAGAAGCTCATGGCCGTGGAAAGCACCCCGCTGCGCTCGTTGTCGCTCTTGTTGAGGAGTTCGCGCGCCGAGCTGGCCACCACGGGGTGGACTCTTTCGCCAAGATGGCGCGTCGTCATCATCGCGCGTAGCGTTGTCTCGATTGGGCGTGAGGGATCGGCCAGGAAGTTGGCCACGCCAGCCAGCGTCTTGTCGGCTTCTGCATAGAGCACGTGCAGGATGACGCCGACCAAAAGGCTGTGAGAGGTTTTTTCCCAATGGCTTCGGCGCTCGAGGGCGCCTTCTGGGTCCACCAGAATGTCGGCGATATTTTGCACGTCCCTCACTTCGGTCGGGCCGCGTCGCACTTCCAAAAGCGGATTATAGGCGTTGCTGCTGGCGTCGGTGGGATCGAACCGCAGGACGTGCCCGAACTTCGCCCGCGCGCCCGCCGTGAGTTGCCAATTCTCGCCCTTGATGTCGTGAACGACGGTGGAACCGGGCCACACCAACAAACTCGGCACGACCAAGCCCACGCCCTTGCCGCTGCGTGTAGGAGCAAAGCACAGAATGTGTTCTGGACCATCGTGGCGAAGGTAATGGTCGCCGTGCCGGCCCAACATCACGCCGTTGTCGCCGAGCAGCCCAGCCGACTTGATATCGGCGAGTTCAGCCCAGCGCGCCGAGCCGTATGTCGTCACTTTCTTGGCTTCGCGAGCGCGCCAGACCGACATCGCAATGGCGACCGCGACGCCAAGCAGCGCGCCAGAGGCGGCGATGAACCCTCCCCGCAGAAACACCGAGGGCGCGTAGGCGTCGTAGATGAACCACCACACGAAGAAGGCTGGCGGCGGATAGATCGGCAAGGCGCCCAGCCGCAGCCAAGGTGGTCCCAAACCGGGCTGATAGGCCAACTGCCACGCCGTCCATTGCGTGGCGCCCCAGACGCCCGCGAGCGCCAAGGCGCCGATCAGCAGGATCTGGCCCCAGAGTATTTTCTGACCGTTCATTTGCTCGCACCTTCAAAGTCCAAGCCCGCGCTTTTTCCCCAGCGACCAATCCATCCCGCCGCTGGGCGTAACCGTCCCCCTCACCTCTTGGCCAAGATGGGCATCAAGCGATCGGGTCCACGGCACCAGCTGGAACCCAAGGCGGTCCTCGATCATGGCGAAACGGCCCGAAACCAAATCCAGCCGCCGGCTATAGAGCCCCGCGACCATGTCGCCCTTGCCAGTCTCGATGTAGGCGGCCCCCGTCTCCGCTCGCAGGTTCGCGGCGACCCGTTCCAGTTCTCTTCCCCGAAGCGTGGCGATCAGATTGCCGACGGGCCTCCACGCGCTGGCTGATCGGCTCGCCAGACCGATGCGCTCCAAGTGAGTCCGCCGCTCGTCGAGCGCCGTTCGCACCTCCTGGCCAAACCCGGCTTGAGCGAGCGCATGAGGCTCGCCAGAGACCATCTGTCGATCGAGCCAAGTCGCCCCTGACGCTTTAACCTGGGCGGCTAGATCCAGGTCGGAGCGGTGCAGAAGTTCAAGCCGACTGGCGCCGTCGTCCAGGACTCGCGAGCGCACCTCGACAAGGCCGCCGATCGGGGTGTCGCCGGTGTGCGATAGGTCGCCGAACCGGATATGGTGGCTTCGTCCGTCGATCGCGTCGACGACCACGTAGGCTTGGCCGGTAAACTCATCGTGCAGGCCTCGATCCGCCAGCTTTCCAAAGATCGGCGAGGCGAGTTCACGCCCCTGAATGACGACAGCGTTCAGATCGCGGTCCTTCCCGCTTAGCGTCGCGTGAAGCGTCTTGATGATGTCGCCGCGTTCGGCCAAGCCGCGAAGCTGTGGTTCCAGATCTTCGACCAAACCCCAGCGGCCAGGCTCCTCGGCGCGCGCTAAACCCAGGCGCTCCAGATATTGAGCGCGCCCGACCAGGCGCGGGTCGACACGCCCCACGCCTGCTCCACCGGGGCGCAGATCAACGCCACCGCGCTCGTCTGTCAGTTCTCCTAGTCGGCGATCCAGTTGTGTCCAGCGGTCGGCGGTCATCTCTCGATCGAGGCTTGCCTTGATCTCCGCCTCGGTTCTGGGCCCAAGCTCAAGCGACACCAAGGCCTCCGCAATTTCCCGGAAGCCGTGCTTGATGAAGTGGGGGTTGATGACCAAGTCGCGGCCATCATCGGCAACGCCACGAACAAGGACATGGACGTGGGGATTGTCGGTGTTCCAGTGATCGACCGCGATCCAGTCTAGCCGCGTGCCCAGCGCCTGCTCGGCCCGCTCCATGATGCCCTGCGTGGTGGTGCGCAGGTCTGGGAGTTGCGCCGCGTCGTCGGGTGAGATGATGAAGCGGAAATGGTGGCGATCGTCGTCGCAGCGCCGGACGAAGGCCTCGTGATCCGCCACGCCGTCGCGATCGAACATTTCCGCCCGTTCGCCATCGCGCGTTGCGCCCTGCCGGCGAAGATAGCTGAGGTGCATCTTCATCGGGGCTGCCCGATAGCGAGACCCCTTGTGCTGAATGATACGCGCCTTGATGACGACCCCCCGGGACGCCAGGCGCCCTCGTGATGTCGAGGCCCCGCGTCCAAACCGTCCCGACCGTCCCCTGGCACCCATGTCGAGCGCACCAAGTCCCGATCGACGGGCCGCGGTCAGAACCTCCCCGACAAATCCGCGGGCCTTGGCGCCCGCGCCGGCGGCTTGGTCGCGGGGGCGGCCGACACGTGGCCGAAAGTCATTCTCGCGCCTCATAAGTCCGCCCTGGCGGAAAGGTCCCGGCCAAGCCCTTGATCGCACAGGGAAAATGGCTCGACGAGGAACCTGCCCCCTCT
Source organism: Caulobacter sp. DWP3-1-3b2 (assembly GCF_049896325.1). Taxonomy (NCBI): domain Bacteria; kingdom Pseudomonadati; phylum Pseudomonadota; class Alphaproteobacteria; order Caulobacterales; family Caulobacteraceae; genus Caulobacter; species Caulobacter sp. DWP3-1-3b2. The sequence goes on along the minus strand of NZ_JAFCUB010000019.1, from coordinate 22,197 downwards.
CGTGGGTTCTGGAAATTCTTCAACACCATCAATGACATGGGACCAAAAGGTCCCTGTCCTTTTATCTTGCCCTAGACCTGAGCACTTACTCGCCTCGTTCCCGCCAGCCCGTCCGACTTTGATCGCGACCCGAAACGCCCTCATGGCCATAACCCACCCGTGCCCGCGCGATCTGCCTGACCCTTGATCGACGAGTCACCCTTAGCGCTCGGAGCCACAAACAGACCGGCGGCTCGCGGGTCCACGTTGGCGATGGGACGTGTCAAAGGCAGCGGTTGCTCGAGCAAGGGAGCCACACGCTGAATGTAGATCTGGGTCTCGCGTGGCAGGGGTTGCGTGCCAGCCAGATAGTTCGCGTAACGCTGCGGTCCTGCGTTGTAAGCTCCAAGCAAACCTGGCGCTCCGAACCGATCATACATGCGCCGAAGATAAGCTGACCCGGCCAGAACATTGGCGCGCACGTCAAAGGGATCGTCGCCAAGCCCGAGCTCAAGGGACATTTCGCGCCAGGTGGCCGGCATCACCTGCAGCAAGCCCATCGCGCCTTTTGGCGATCTCGCGTCAGGTCTGCCGCCGCTTTCCTGGCGCATCACCGCATAGATCCAGGTCTCCGGAAGACCAAATCGAAGCGCCGACTCCGATACAGACTGGGCGATCTCACTGCGGGCCTCCGCTAGACCATTGGGGAACCCCTCTGCGGATTGCGCAAAGGCCGGAGCCTCCAACGCAAACCCGCCCAGGAGCGCACCCAGAGCAACCACCGCGCACGTTCCGCGCAAAGGTCTTGCATTCTTCGCGGTCGCATCGATCGTGCGGCCGTGCTTGCCGGCGTCAAGGGCGAGGCGCGAGACGCGCCGGCCTCGCGGCCCCCCTTGACCCCAGCCGCGCACGACCGCTGACAAAATCTCGACCGGGACGAGGAAAGGACCGGCAAACCGACCGAACAAGGAAAGGCTGGAAAGTAGCTTCATGGCCGCGCGTCCCACGTCCAGAGGGGGCGTGCGCGACCGATGATCCCGTGTACCGGCAACGGGCCAAAGTAGCGGCTGTCCAGACTGTCGGCGGCGTTCCGATTAACGATCAGGATCTCAGTGGCGGTCAGACGATGGCACCCCGAGTAGGCAGGTAGCCCCCTGCCCCACCGGTCTGTTTGGCGCATGCGGGCGACCATCTGACCGTCGATCCACAACCTGTCGGAGCGCCCGCAGACCTCCTGCCCGTGACGCGCCGCAACTTGCTTGAGCAGCGGCACGTTGGCGGGAAGGTAGTGACGCCGCGCCATCCAAAATGCCAGACGCGCGGGCGGCCTGATAGCAACCCACTCGCCAACGCGCGGCGCGCCAGGGTGCAAAGTGTAGAAGCCGATCGGCGCGCTCGCCGTCGTGTTGAACAGCAGGCGAGGCGCGATGGTTTCGCGACTGGCCAGAAGCATCAGGACACATCCCGCGCCCGCCCAAACGGCGAGACCAAGTTTTGATCGGGCGCTCATGACAGTAGCTGGCGCAGCAGCCATGCGCGATGACGGCGGCGGGAATAGACGCGCGGCGGCAGGCCCGCGCCAATCCGTGCGCCGACATGGCGCCAATAGTCGGGCGCGGCTAACTCTGGCCGCACGCCGCTCCGCTCCACGCCGTCAATGGCTTCGAGCACGGCTTGGACCTTTGACCAGCTGGCCAGGTCGAGCAGGATCTCCACACCGGGCGAGACTTCCGGGTAGGTCGTGAACGGCTGTCCCTGCCCCACCGCCCGCAGGATGGCGATGCGGGAATCAAGCGTCCCGTAGTCTCCCGCCCGCCACCGCACGAAAGCGAAAACGGCGCCCGGCGCGAACAGAACCGTGCGGCGGCGGCGGTCATGAACCTGCTCGCCGACGGATCGGCCGAAACGGATCCAACGTTCGATGCGCTCCTTCAGGAACAGGAGCTCGACGCGGGTGAGGCTCGGCGGCGGTCGCTCAAACATCGCCGAACCGCCGTGCATAGGCCGGAGCCAGGGCCGCGTGCGCCTTGGCCGGCGGCGTCGTCACCGCCGCTTCGTCGCTGGTCGAGCGCCGCTCGCCGCGACGCGACCAGGCCTCCAGGTCGGCCAAGGTGTAGACGATGCGCCCGCCGTTCTTGCGATAGACCGGGCCGGTGCCGTAGCACCGGTGCTTGGCCAGGGTGCGTTCGGATATGCGCAAATGCTTGGCCGCCTCGGGTGCCAGCAACAGGCGCTCGGAGGTCGGCAGGTCGTTTGGCGACATGCTCTGGTCCCTAGGCCGCCGGAAAATCTCCGGACATCGGACGGCGGTTGGGGGAAAGCCTGACGTTCAGTCGGCGGGTCGAGGGATGGCGAAGATGGCCCAGGGCTGATTTCGCCACCTAGAAGCCGGCCCTCAGCAGCTTGAGATAGCCGCCCGCCATCAAGCTTCGGCCTCGGCGCACCAGCCGGATGGTGACGTCGCGCAGGGAAGATGTCTTGAAAGCGTCGCTGTCGAGGTTCTCGCCGCCGAATAGACCAGCGGCGATGTCGCGGTAGCTTTGCGCTCGGAGAGACCCATCGAGCGCGAAAAGGCTGCGGGCCAAGCGCGCTCGTTGCTCGGTGTTGAAGCGCGACCTCGGCGGCGCGTTGGTCTGGGTTGCGCGCCGCAAGGCGTCGAGGGCCCGGACACGTAGATTGAAGTCCTCGTCGTACGACAGCACGATCATCAGTGGTCCGTCGGGCGCAGCATCACCGCGGAACTGCAGCTGCAGGCCGCTCGCGAGCCGCAAATGTCGTCCGTCCGCGCCATAGACCGGCGCGCCATTCACGGCCGGAAGCGCCCTGGCCGCCCCGAACGATCGCCGCTCCAAAGGCACGACCAGGCCCGGCGCGGCGTCAGCACGCCACACGACACGCGCGGCCTCAGCGGACAGATCGGGATCGGCGGGCGCGCTCAGGCCCCACCGCGTCTCCAGAGCGCCCCCGTGCTTCAGATCGTCGAAGTGGAGCCGGTATGCTGGGTTCCTGCGCAGAAACTCCCAGCAAAGGCTGGGGATCGTAAGTCGTAGGAACGCGCGCCAGCCACCGCCGTCGTTGCCGCCCGGCGTCCGATCCGTGCCCGAGGTGGCGTGCGCAGCGGCCATGCCACAATGGCGACAGATGGTCTGAATCTATGCACTGAAAACGTCGCGTACTAGCCTTCACACTACGCTAGTGCGCAGCCGTCCCGGCACTCAGACGCAACAAATTCGCTCCAGCAACGCGACTATTCACTCGCCGTAGTGAAACGGTTGCCGACTAAGGTGCAGCGCTATTTGCGCAGTGTCAGGGCGACCGAGATCAGGTCGTGGATCTTTTGGAGCTCGCCGTCCTTCAACCCAACGATCTGTCTGAAGATTGCTGCCAGCGGGTCGGCCTGATGTGGCTTCACCTCGAAGCCTCCGCTGTAGAAAAGCTCCCAGATTTCGACTTTCAATGCCTCAGCCACGCGAACGACAGTATCGAAGGTCGGCGCGGTCTCACCATTCTCAAGGCGCTGGATGGCGTTCGGTTGCCGGTCAGATAGCTCGGCTAGCTGCGCTTGGCTTAAGCCAACGCGCTTTCGATGGTAGCGGACCATCGCACCAAACTGCTCTTCCAGTGTCGACATCGCCCCTGAAGCCCAACTACGCAACGGAGGCAGATGATCAGTGTCACTCAATTCCGCGACACGCCCTGAAAGGGTGTATTTTACTACGATTACACCTTTTCAAGGTGGATTTAGTGTACGACTCTGTGGGGCAATCTCTGGTGGATCGTCCGATGGATGGCTTCTTCCCTCCCGTGCCCCCGCGCTCGGACCTCGCGCTCGCCGTTGAGTCGCTGTGCCGGCGCTATGACACATGGTTCCGCGACGTGCTGCGCCGGCGCTATGGCGACCAGGCCGACGACTTGGCGCATGAGGCTTATTTGCGCACGGCCGCGCACGAGGCCCAGGGCAAGGTCCAGCATCCCAAGGCGTTCCTGCTCAACGTGGCCAACAACCTCGCAACGGATCAGCGGCGCCGAGAAAAGCGGGAGAACGACTACGCGACTTATCGCGGCGCCTTCCCCACGCAATCGACGGCGGCGACCCAGGAGATGGCGCTCGCGGTCAAGCAGATCATGCTAGCCCTACCGCCAGAGTTGCGCGATTGTTTGATCATGAGCCGCCTCGACGGCCTGACGCATGGGGAGATCGCGTTGCAGCTCGGACTCACCAAGCGCACTGTGAAGGATCGGGTGCGACGAGCCGCCATCTTGGTCGCCGCATCCATGCAGGACTAAGGCGCGATCGCGATGATCAAGGACCCGAAGAAAGCGCCTCGCCCTGTCCGCGAGGCCGCCGACTGGTTCACCCGGCTCAACGAGCCGCTCATAGAAACCGAGGAGCTTGAAGCGTTCTCGGCTTGGAAAGCCAAACCCGAAAATCGCGTGGCCTACGAGCGGCTGGAGGACATCAACCGCGCGATGCTCACGCTGAACGACGATCCCGACATGCGCCAAGCCAAGGCAGATGCGTTGGCGCGCGGCGCGGCGCGGCGCCGTCAACGGTTCGCGAGCTGGCGCACATCGCCGCGCGCGATCGGCATCCTCGCGGCGGCCTGCGTGGTCGCCGCGATCGGCGCGGCGGCGGTGCTGCGCCTGCCGACCTACTCGACCCGTATCGGCGAGACGTTCAGCGCGACGCTTCAGGACGGGTCTCGGATCCAGTTGAACACCGACAGCGCCGTCAGGGTTCAATATTCAGCGGGGCAGCGCCGCATCGAACTCTTGCGCGGCCAGGCCATGTTCCAAGTCGCTCACAATGCGCAGCGCCCCTTCATCGTGGTCTCCGGCGACGCCGAAGTGCGCGCGCTCGGAACGCGCTTTGACGTGCGCCGACTTGGGCAGACGATGCGCGTGGTTCTCGCCCAGGGCAGCGTCGAGGTCACCGACAAGTCGGTGCGCGAGACGCCCTGGCGTCTGACGGCCGGCCAAGCCTTGGCGCTTGAACCCAAATCCGCCATGACGCCACACCCCGAACCTGTTGACGTGCCGTCGGCCACCAGTTGGACGACCGGCAACGTGACCTTCGAAGGGGTCCCGCTGTCCGAAGCTATCACCGAACTCAATCGGTATCGACGTGACAAGATCATCCTCGCCCCGAGCATTCCCGCCAGCCGTCTGATCGGAGGCGTGTTCTCGGCGGGCGACAACGACGATTTCATCGTCGCCGTGTCGGCGCTCTACCACCTAAAGACCGTGCGCCAGCCAAACGGCGATGTGGAATTGCAACCCGTGGTGGACAATGCAAGTTGACGTCATAATTATTTCATGAGGACGCTGTCCTGCGACGTCATCCCGGTCGTCTCACCCCCGAGCCTTCGACGGGGCCACAGCGCATCATCTTGAGCGCCTCCGTCGTCGGCGGGGGAAATTGAGCCATGAAGCCTGTTCTTGGGGACCTGTTGTTCGGCGCCAGCGTCGTTGTTTTGGCGGCGGTCGCCGCGCCGTCGAATGCGGTGGCGGCCGAGCCGACGGTCACGCTCAACCTGCCCGCCGGCCCGATGCAGAAGTCGCTCGTGGCGCTCGCGACCCAGGCCGGCGTCAAGATTTTGTTCGAGATGGACTTGGTCGCCGGTCTAAGAGCGCCCGCGCTGCAGGGGCAATTCACCGCGCGTCAAGCCGCCGAACGGCTGCTCGTCGGCAGCCATATCGCTGTCGATCAGGTGCGACCCGGCGTGCTGGTCCTGCGGTCCCTACGCCCCGGGGCCAGCGCCGAAGCCGTGACGCATCCGGCGAGCGTTCTCGGCGCGGAGGGACCGCAAGACGACGACAACATGCTTTCGGAAATCGTGGTCGGCAGCCATATCCGCGGCGGCCAGGGCGCCTCGCCGATCGTTACCTTCGACCGCGCCGCCATCGACCAAGCCGGCTATGCGACCCTCGCCGATGCGCTAACCGCCCTGCCCCAGGCCTTTGGCGGCAGCGTGTCGGACGACACCGGCGCGACGGGCGCCGACACCACGGGTGTAAACACCGCGCGCTCGACCGCAGTCAACCTGCGCGGTCTGGGCGCGGACTCGACGCTGGTGCTGGTTGACGGGCGGCGCATGGCCGGCGCGGGGCTCAAAGGCGATTTCGCCGACGTCTCCAGCTTGCCACTGGTCGCGGTGGAACGCGTTGAGGTCCTGCTCGACGGGGCTTCGGCGCTCTACGGTTCGGACGCCGTCGGCGGTGTGGTCAACATCGTCATGCGCAAGGACTATGAAGGCGCCGAGACGCGGCTGAACGTCGGCGGGTCCACCCGCGGCGACCTTGGGCAGGTGTCTATCGCCCAGACCTTTGGCGCCCGCTGGACCGGCGGCCACGCGTTGATTTCCTACGAGCACCAGGACCGCCAGGCCTTGGCCGGGCGTCGGCGCTGGTATGCCGGCCAGACCGACCTGCGCCCCTGGGGCGGAACCGATCAGCGGCGCTACTACGCCAAGCCGGGGACCATCGTGTCCTTCGAGCCCGCCAGCGGCGCCCTGGCCCCCACCTACGCGGTTCCAAACAGCGCGCCAGGAACGGTGCTTCGGGCCGGCGACTTCACCGCCGGGCAAAATCTGGAGAACTGGCGAGCTGGCTACGACATCTTGCCCTCCCAGCGCCGCGACAGTTTGTTCCTCGCCGCGGGTCAGGACCTTGGCGCGCATGTCACGGTCTCCGCAGACCTGCGCTATTCGGACCGCCGCTTCCATGCAATCGGCCTAGCGTCCGACAGCCTCATCTTCGTCACGCCCGACAATCCCTGGTACGCCTCGCCGACCAACGCCCCCTCCGAAATCGTCGCCTATTCCTTTCTCGACGAATTGGGCGGCGTGCGCAGCCGAGGTTCGGTCCGCAGTCTGGCCGTATCCGCCGGCCTGGAGGCGCGGCTTCCGCGTGATTGGCGCCTGACGACCTATGTCGCCCACGCCGGAGACCTGGCGAACACCCGGGGCGACAACGTGGTCAACCCAACCCTCCTCGACGAGGCTTTGGGCGCTACGCCGGATGATCCGGCGACCGCGTTCAGTGCCGCGCGGGATGGATATTTCAACCCCTTCATCGGCCAGGGCGCCAACAGCAGGGCCGTGCTCGACTTCATCGGCTCAGGCTATGAGAGCCGGCGCACGCTGGGTAAGACCGACAGCTTCAGCCTACAGGCGGATGGTCCCCTGGCCACCCTGCCCGGCGGACCGCTTCAGGCGGCTGTCGGCGTGCAGTTTCGCCGCGAGCGGCTCGACACCCGCGGAACGAGCTTCGTCGGCGGGACCGCGCCGCGCGCGGGGTTTGCCCGTAAGGGTGAACGCACCGTCAGCGCCGCATTCGTCGAACTGCGGGTTCCCCTGGTCGGCGAAGCCAACCGGGTGCCCGGTATCGAGCGCCTGGAGCTTTCGGCCGCCGGCCGCATCGAGTCCTACGACGACGTCGGAACCAGCACGGTTCCCAAGTTCGGCTTGGTGTGGAAGCCGATGGGCGATCTCACGATCCGGGGCACCTATGGCCGGGCGTTTCGTGCGCCGTCGCTGGGCGAGCTGAACGACCGCTTCCTGATCACGCCGGTGTTCCTGACGCGCGGCGCCGACACCGTGCTCAGCCTGCTGCTGTTTGGCGGCAATCCAGACCTCAAGCCCGAAACCGCCAAGACGTGGACGGCAGGGCTCGACTGGACGCCCAGGGCCCTGCCAGGCCTCAAGGTCTCGGCCTCGACCTTCGAAACCCGGTTTAAGGACCGCATCGGACAACCGGCCAACGATAATCTGGGCATCGTGCTGACGGCCGACGAGTTCGCCGCCTTCCGCCAGTTCGTCGATCCGGCGGGCAGCGCCAGTGATCGCGCCTTGGTCCAGGGGCTGATCGACGACCCGGCCTCGCGCGCCAAGGGCCTCTTCCCGGCCGCCGCCTATGGCGCGATCGCCGACGCGCGGTACGTCAATACCGCCGCCCTGACCGTCCGCGGCGTGGATCTCTCAGCGCGCTACGGCCTGAGCCTGCGGGGCGATCCGCTCGATCTGGACGCCAGCCTGACCTGGCTGACGGATTTCAAGCGTCAGACCACAGCTGTGGCGCGGCCGGTCGATTTGGCCGGTCAGACCGGCTCGCCGGCCGACCTGCGGCTGCGCCTCACGGCGACCTGGACGCACGGCCAACTGGCGACCACGGGTACGGTTAACCAGGTTGGCGACCTTCGCACCGAAACGGGTGAGCGCGTTTCATCCTGGTCGACGGTGGACGCCCAGGTCCGATGGACGGCGTCGGCGAACAGCCGCCTTGAGGGCCTGACCGCCGCCCTGAGCGTCACCAACCTCCTTGATCGCGACCCGCCGTTCTACAATTCCCCGCTGGGTTTGGGTTACGACCCAGCCAATGCGGATCCAGGCGGTCGGCGCGTGAGCCTGCAGCTCACCAAGGCCTGGTAGCCGGGAGGATCCGATGACCCTAGTGCTCAAGCGCCGCGTCGCGGCGATCGCCTCCGCATGCCTGCTCGCCAGCGCCCCCGGCGCGCTGGCCGCCACGAGACCCTATACGATCGACGACCTGCTGCAGTTGCGCACCCTTGGCCCGGCCGTGGTGGATTCCAGCCAACGCTGGCTGGTTGTCGCCACGACCGCGCCTTGGTCGCAGGCGCCGCGCTACGACCTGGACTGGGCGACCTTTGAAGCCCTGGGTCAGTTGGCTTTCATCAATCTGGACACGCCCGGTCCGCTACGGCCTCTGCTGCCTTCAGAGCCTGGGGTCGGCTATGTCGCCGGCCCGTTCTCGCCCTCGGGCGCCAAGATGGCCGTCTTTCGGCTTAAGGGTCACGCCCGGGAGATGGGTGTGGTCGCCTTGGCGACGGGAGAGGTCCGGTGGCTCGAGCTCGAGGTCGAATCCGCGCCCTGGGGCCGATCGGTGCAGTGGCGCAGCGACGACGAGTTGATCGCGATCGCGCGCGCGCCCGGCGCGGCCTCGCGGGGCCTGGGCTACGGGTGGCAGGTCCAGGCCCGCTTGCCAGAGCTCTGGGCCAGCGCCGCCCGCGGCGATGCGGCCGTCACCGCGCTTGGCGCTGGCCGCTACGCGGCGATCAATCCACGCCTGAGGAGCGAGCGGCTGGTGGCGGTCACGGTCTCGACCGGCGCGGTGCGCGCCTTGGTAGAGGGCGAGATCGTCGATCTGGAGATCGCCCCCGGCGGCGGGAGGGCGGCGGTCGTGGTCGAGGGCGAGGCCATCCCCGTCCTGTCGACCGACACAGTCACCCCCTCGACCCCGTGGCGGCGGCGACGCCTCAAGCTGGTAGACCTGGCCAACGGCGCAGTCCGCGAGCCGCTCCCCCAGGCGGACCTACTGCCCACGAGCCTGGTCTGGTCGCCCGACGGCCAGCGGCTTTTAGCGTTCGCCCGGCCCGACGGCGGGGACTGGGCGACGGGATCGTTGCGCGAGATCGACCACCAAGGCGCGGCACGCGACTTGTCGGCCGACGGCGTCGCGCCCAAGCTGACGACGGCGCGCGATGGGCAGGTGATGGTCCGGGCGGGCTATGCCTTTGGCCAGGTGGTGATGTTTGGCGGACGGGCTAGCGGCGCTACGGAGAGCACCCCGGCCTGGCGCAGGCTCGATGGCCGCCCCCTGGGTGTATCGGACAGCGCTCGTCTTGAGGTGAGCGACTCCTCCGGCGCGATCTTCACCACGGGTGATGGCGTTGTCCGACTCGGATTGGGCGGAACGCCCCGGGCGCTCGCCGGGCGCGGATTCCGGCTGCAACGTCCGACCGAAGCTTCGATCGGCGTGCGACCTCTTCTAACGCCCACGGTCGGCGGACCTTTGTGTTGCGCCCTGTTGTCGGCGACGGCTTTGCGGCTAGGCCACGCCACCTTGCGGCTGAAAGCCGACGAGACCGTGCTGACCTACGCCCCGGGCCGTGGCCAGGCGGTGGTCGAACACCGCGCGCCGAGCGGGGTATCGACCGTGGCGCTGCGGACGATACGCGGTGACCGTCCGCTCCTGACGCTCAATCCGCAGCTGGCGCAGGTCGATCGGCCCACGGCCCAGCCGATCCGCCATCTCGGTCCCCAGGGCGAAGCCCTGACCAGTTGGCTGTTTCGGCCCGCGCACGCGGCAGCCAGCGCCAGGCTCCCGGTGATTGTCGTGCCCTACCCCGGCTCCAGCTATCCCACGCCGCCGACCATGACCCAGCCGCAGTATCCGCAGTTCTCGGCGAGCGTCCAAGCCATGGTCGGACAGGGCTACGCCGTCATCACGCCCAGCCTGCCCATGTCGCCGGAAACCGAGCCAGGCGCCGAATTGGCGGCGTCGATGCTGAAGATCGTCGACAAGGCCGCCGAGTCCGGCGGTGTGGACCCGCTGCGCGTCGCCGTGTGGGGACAGAGCTTTGGTGGCTATGCCGCCTTGCTGGCCGCCACCCAGAGCGACCGGTTCTCCGCGGTGATCGCTTCGGCGCCGGTGTCGGACTTGGCCAGCTTTTGGGCGGCGGTGCCGCCGCAGGTTTCCCTGATCGCCGAACAGGGCTTGCCGGTCGCCGCCCTGGCGGGCTGGGCCGAGACTGGCCAAGGACGCATGCTGGGTCCGCCTTGGCGAGATCCCGAGCGCTGGCGACGCAACAGCCCGCTCTGGTCGGCCCAGCGCATCAAGGCGCCGCTGCTGTTGATCCAGGGCGACATCGACGCTGATCCAAGTCAGGCCGCGATGATGTTTCAGGCCCTGGCGCGCCAGAACAAGGATGCTCTCTGGCTGACCTATCACGGCGAAGGCCATGTCGTGATCAGCGCGGGCAACCTACGCGACCTCTATGCCCGGGCGTTCGGGTTCTTGGCCGACAGTTTCGCCGCGACGCCATCGGCGCCTGGAGGCTCGGCGCCCTAGGCGCCGCGCGCCTCCCACGCCCGAACCCAGGATTCCAACACCGCCAGGCAAAGGATTTCAGCCGATCCGTCGCGCCAGATCATCGCCTCTGGGTGCATGATCTCCGACAGCGCCGCGACATCGATCAGGCCCCGCGCCGCCAGCCGACCTTCCAGCAGGCGCGGCCGAAGGCCCGGCAAGCTCCTGGCCACACCCTTGGCGAAGAAGACCGACAAATCACCTTTGGACTGCCGATCCAGCACAAGCTGGGGCAACTGCGCGCGGAAGGCGGCGCGAACGAAGGCGCGATCCTGTTCGCCGCCACCCAGCACCGCCGCCGGAACCGAAAGGCAAAGCTCGACCAGCGGCTGGCTCAGCAGGGGGTGGATGAGCTGCGCCACCGCGCCGCGCCGGCTGGCGCCGAACACCGCTTGGTTCGCGACCAGCGCCTCGATCTGGATCCGCTTGGCCGCACCAACGCCTTGGAGATCCTGGAGCCAGGGATGCCTCGGCGGTCGCACGGCATGCCGTGCGCCATAGGGAAAGGTCGCACGCACGGGGGCCCGTGCGCCCATCCTCAGAAGCGACCAGACTGATCGGTTGGTGCGGCGCGACAGGGCCATGAGGCCCCGCCGCCGGGGACCACGGGCCAGGAGGTCGAGGGACAATTGCGGCGCCGGCATCTGGTAGAAGACCGCATCCCCGCCCTGTCCCGTGAACAAGGCGGTCTCGCGGCCTTGGGCGAGGCGCTGAGCCAGTACGCCATCATAGACAGGATCGATCGCGTTGAAGCTGGGTCTGGCGACGATCGCCTCGTCGAAGGCGTCTGGCGCGACCGGAGCAACATGGCTGGCGATGACCTCCAGCCGCGCGCGGACGGTCTTGGCGACGGCGCGGGCGTAGGGGCGCTCGTCGGCCTCGGCCTGCGGCCAATGAAAATTGATGGCCGCGCCCAGTTTGACGCCCTCCGCCCGGAGGCTGGTGGCGACGATCGCCGAATCCAGCCCGCCAGAAATCTCGCAAAGTATGGGACCCCGGCCGGACGCCAGCGCCGCGATACAAGCGCGCGAGACCAGGGGTATGCGCTCAGCCGCAGTCCAGGCGTCGACCTTTGGCGTCCTGGCGAAACGCGCCGGCGCCCAGAGTCGCCGCACCTCACCGGCCTCGTCGACCACCGTGCCCGGCATCACGGCCGTCACGCCGGTAAGCGGGAGGTTTGCGCTGGCCAGGTCGGGTTCGGCGATCAGGTCAGCCAGGCGCGCCTCGTCGATGGCAAGGTCATCCGGCGCGAGGCCTGGCGGCACGTCGTCGCTCACGCACCAGGCATCGCCCCTGCCCCAGATCAGAGCGTCCAGCGCCCCGAGCGGCTCTCTCAAGACGACCGGGCGGCGCTCCCTGACCGGCAGCACCAGGACATAGCGTCCCCAGGCCTCGTCGATGACGCGCCGCGCCACGGCCACGCCATCCTCGTCGCCCAAACGATGCAGGTCATAGGGGGCGACGGCGCCGGCCTCGGTCGCGGCACGGTCGAACATCTGACCGATCAGGACGCCCCCCTTGGGCAAGAGCGACACGGACGGCGCGGCGGCCCCACGCACATAGACCCGTAGACAGAAGCGCTCCAGGACCAGGCTCCACCCGTCTTGGCCGTTGAAGGCCGCGTGAAGAGCGTCAGCCTCGACGGCGGGTTGGCCGGGCGGCCAGGTCATCAGCAGGTAGCTCACCGCGGACCGCCGGCCGGGGCTGTGAGGATAGGCCGATAGGCGCACAGGCGTTCAGGCCAGTCGTCCAACGCGTGCGTGCCCGACTGCAGCCAACAGTGCGCGCGGAAGGGCCAGGTCCGGACGCCGATCACGAAGTCGGGACGATGGCCCAGCGCCATCAGAAACCGTCGCCTCAGGACGCTGCGAAACAGGCATTCTCCATCAAAGGGGCTCCAGGCGAGCAACGCGTCGATCACCGCGCAGGCTTCGGCGAGCGACCGGCGGCCCCGCCCCGGCTCGGCCGCCCGCTCGGCGCGCAAGGTGGTCAGCAACCGCGCCATCGGCCACCGCCGAACCGCCCCGGCCACATGCCAAGCCTGGAGCATAAAGAGGAGCACTTCGGAGAGCCTGACCTCGACGTGGCGAGGCCGGGCGAGCCGCGTCCGCGGCGCAAATACCGGCTGGGTCTGCGCGGCGCCGACTTGGCGATCCTCGACCAGGCCGCCCGCGATTAGGTCATCAACCGCGTGCGGGGGCTCAAAGCACAGCGCCCCATCCTCCCGAACGGACAGGACCTTGCCACCATCGAGCAGACAGACATAGGCGTCGGCGTCTTCGTCCAAAAGGACCAGGTCGTCCTCGATCATCACGGCGTGTACGCCCGGACGCCAAGCTAGAGTCATTTCACCCTCCGTGATCATGAACCGCGAGGTAGCAAGCGCGGGTGCGGCCGGCGGTTTCAGCCGCCGACCGCTCGCCGCTGTCAGTCCCAACGGCGAACCATGTTGGGCTCGGGGAACAGATCCCCGATCCCGGAGCGGGTCAGATGCTTGGCCGAGCCCAGGCGGATCAGCCGATATTTGGGAGACGTCATGGCGCCCTCCATTGTGGGAAGAGGCCGCCGGACGACGTTGAGCGCCGCCAGCGGCGAAAGGACGTCAGCGAGCCGCGTGTGGGCGGCCTAGGCGTCCGACGAAACGGGCCGGCGACGTGCGCGGCCGGCCCGCGGCTCGATGATCAGGCGGGGTCGTACCGCTTAATCTGGTTGGTCTCCGGAAGCAGAACCCCGGTGCCGGAGCGCGTCAGGCGCTTGGCCGAGCCGAAACGGATCAGCCGGGTCTTGGTCTTGGTCATGATGGCCTCCTCTAAGGCAAGAAAAGCCGCTGATTGCGGCCCGACCATCACGCTCCCCCAAGGTTGTATATTCAAATCTATATTATAAAGCCGTCAGACCCAGTGCTCGACCGAGGATGTCGCCCGCGTGGCGCGCCCGCCTGCGATAGTAGCGGCGCACTTGGGCGCGCAGGGCGCGCCGCCCCTCGTCGCTCCAAGTGACCTCGGTGACCGTCTTGGCGATGCCCGTTCGATCCGTGACGCCCAGCACGGAGTCTTCGGCGGCGCGGAAGGGCTCCAGTTGGGCCTGGATGCGCGCCAGCACGGCGTCCAGGATGCTCGCCGGCTCGGCGAAGAGTTCGGCCAGCGCGTCGCCCCCTGGGACGACGAGGTGCGCGCGCGCGGCGCCCTCCAATGGCGCCTCAGCCAGGGCGGCGTCGGCCAGGAGACCGGCAAGCGCATAGAGGCGCGCCAGGCTTTGGCGATCGTGCAGGTGCGCGGCGTAGCCTCCGGCACGCCGGGCGATCACGCCCTCGCCCGCCAGCCAAGCCAAGGCTTCTCGGACGGGCGTGGGGCTAACGCCCAATTCGCCGGCCAGGGTCGTGACCAGCAGTGGCGCGCCTTGCAGAGGTCCCGATCGCACCAATCGGGCGCGAAGCGCCGTCAAGGCGCGGTCGAACGGATCACGGTCTCGGCCCACGTCAGTCTCCGATTTTCGGAAGACTAACTGTCTGCTCGTCGGTCAACGCGGGTCGATCAAACCCACGCCGCGCCCCGCCTCAAGTCGCAGATGTCTGTGGATCATTGATTCGATGTGCAACGATTGGACCAGTCGGTCCCAAATCGTTGCGCGTCCTGTGCGTGATCGTTGCCGGTCCATACGCAACAGTGGCGCAACCGGCCCGGGAAACCCGCGCGCTGAGCGCTGGTATGGGGAATCTTCCGCCGACGGATGGCATACACATGCAAATCGGTTGCAGGACGGCGAAGCCGCTGGCCTACTGTACTTCTAGTTGATTTCGGTCTGGAGCGTAGTATGGCCGCCTCCCCAAAGACGCCGTTGTCGCGTCAGGCGAGACTGCTCTCCAAGATCGTCAAGATGGTCCGCAAGGAGCGCAACATGACCGGCGCGGAGACCGCGGCCGGGATGGGCGTGTCCTTGCGGACCTATCAAGATTTCGAGGCCGGACGCCGCGAATTCGATTTCAACAAGGTCCGGCTGTTCGCCAAGGCCACCCGTTCGGACGCGGTCGGCATCCTGCTGGCCATCCACTACGGTTGGCCCGAACTGGCCGTCCTGTTGATGGACAACAAGCTGGCGAGCGCCTGCTACATCCTGATCCGTGATCTTTTTACCGAGGTCGGGCCGCGCTTGTCGCGCGTGCCCTCGGCGCTGTTGGTGTCTGGCTTCCGGTTCATTCGCGACGAGGTGCTCAAACTCTACGCGCGGCAGGACGCCAGCAGTGAAAATTATATCGAGCGGGCCATCAATGAGAGCTTAGAGGCGCCGCCCGAGCCGCCGGACGACGATGAGCCCGACGACGACGACAAGCCCTAGTCCGAGGGCGGTGGCGCGGCCGCCTTTTCGAGCGGATCGCTTCTGCGGATCCAGGTCAACGGGAAGACCCCGTCTTCGGCGGCCATAAGCCGGGCGTTGACCGGTTCGGCCCAGGTCGGATCGTCCAGCTTGATGTTGAGCAGCGCGCCGCTGGTGTCGCCCGCCTTCCAGGCGGCCCCGACCTCGGTGGCGTCGCCGACCAAGGCAATGAAATCGGGGCCCTTGGCCGAGACCCGATGGGCGGGGGTAAGCCGCAGGGTGGCGTCCAGGCCCAGGGCCGCGATGCGCCCGGTGAACCCGTCGCCCTCGCGGCGGAAGTGACCAATGATCGACATGATGGGAAGCTCCGGCCCGCCGGACGGTGGGAGGGGCCAGGAACGGCGACCCGGCGGACGGTGGGGGAAAACCGTCTGCCGGGCCGCCGCGACCGGGTCCGCCGGGGGGAGCGGCGAGGCACGGTCTGGCCTGCGCGGACCTTGAACAACGACGCCTGGCGGGCGGTTGGGGGCGTCTGTCCGGATCGCGCCAAACGGTTGTGGGCCGCCGCCCCAGCGGCCTCAATCCACCCGGCCGCCGGATCGACGAGAGAGACTCTCTGGCAAAGAAACGGCGGCCGGCCCTAGCCTCGGGCGGGAACGGATTCGACTCGGGCGCGGATCATGTTCTATGTTTGTTCATGTTTGACGAACTGGACCCTGGGAGCGGCGCGATGAGCGATGACAGCGTGGTGATCGACGGCGTCCGGTTCATGAGTCTCTACCACCATGACGGCCGCTTCGTGCGGGGCGCCGGCTTATTCGCCTTCGCCCGGCGCGACCCCGACGGCGGCCGGACGATCTTCTGTTTGGAGCTGGCCCAGGACATCAGCCGCCAAGCCGACTGCGGCCACGCCGCTTGGGGCCACGCGGTCTCGCACGGCATGAATGAGCTCTTGGTGCACTTGGCCGGCTCCCAGCAGACGCCGGGCGAGGTGGATGCCGACGCGACCTTCCCGCCCCTGCGCTACGCTCTGTTCGAAGCGGCCGCCGCTCCGGACGGCGACGCCTTTACGCCCGCCAATCCGGCCGACCAGGCCGTCGCCTAGGGCGACGAGCTTCAGCCGGCGACCGCGTTCGAGCCAAGGCGGCGGGCCGCGCCCGCCCCGCCGGATCGGCGGGGCGGGCTGGCCCGATCAGTCCTCCTTGGGGCCGTTGCTGCGCGACCAGACCAGGCTGTGGGCGCCGTCGATGACGACCAGGGCGGCGTTGATGGCGGCGGCGAACGACGGGTCGTCCAGCTTGACCGACAGGTAGTCATTGTTTTCGCGGCTGGTCTTTTTCCAGGCCGCGCCCAGTTCCGCCTTACCGGCGAACACCCGGAAATCGGGGCTCTTTTCGCCGACCTTGTCGGTGACCGGGCGGAATTGGACGGTCTTGAGGTCGATCGTCAGGGTGCGGATGGCGCCCGAGAACGAGCCGTCAGCATGGGCGGTGAAGGTGCCGATGGTAGCCATGGTGGTCTCTCCGATTTGTTTCGGGCCGCGCCGATCGCGGCCTCGATGGCGATCGTTGGACCGGGGCCGACGTCCGCCCCGCAGAGCCCGCCCTGCCCCAGCCCTTGAGAGTTCTGGGGCGCGCTCCCGAAGCCTTGGCGAAGGACCGAAATGGCCAAGTTTCTTGTCTCGCGAGGAATGGGGGCCAAGAGAACGCAGTGAGTCCCCAGGGGAAGAAAGGCGGCCGTGAGGTTGCGGGAGCGGACCGGCTCCCGGTCAGATCAGGCCAGAAGAGGACGCGGTCGGAGCGCCCGAACCAAATCCCTGGAGAGGCTTCCATGGCTTCCTCGGCGCGTTCGCCGTCCCATCTGACGCGAGGTCTTGGGCGCCATCCGCATCCTGGCGGCGGGCTTAACCCGTCCCGTTCCGCTCGGTCACCGACGAGGCCGACGTCATGCCCTGCTTTCCGAGGGGCTCGCTGGGAAGGTGGTGCTGGCCTCAACCTGAGGAAGACCCGCCGCGAAAACAACGGCTACCTGCCGGTCAAGCGGGATGGCGCGGTGTTCGCCGCCGTCGCCAATGGCGCCTTGGTCGTCATCGACGGCGCCCACAGCCTGGTCTGGTCGCGCGGCGACGGCCCCAAGGCGGACGGATCGGGCCAGCCCGCCTCGTCGATCCGGCGGGGCGGGCGCGGCTCGCCGCTGGCCAGACGCTCCGGGCAAGCTATACCGGCGCCATGACCGCTCTTGTCTTGCTCGCCGCCGCCGTGATCGCCTGCACCACGCCCAAGGTCCATGACGGCGACACCCTGCGCTGCGGGGCCGATCGCATCCGGCTCTTTGGGGTGGACGCCCCCGAGATCCGGCGCGGCCAGACCCCCGCCGAACCGCTCGCCTACGAAGCGCGCGACCTGCTGGCCAGCTTGACGCGGGGGCGGGTTGGTTGCCGGGTGGTCGATCACGACCGCTATGGCCGCCATGTCGCCCGCTGTTGGTCGGACGCCTCGCCCGACATCAACGCGGCCCTGATCCGCTCGGGCCTGGCCACCCAATATCGCCGCTACAGCAAGGGGGCCTACGCGGACGCCGAAGCCGAGGCCAAGCGCGCCCGTCGCGGCGCCTGGAAATAGCGACGCTCAGAAAATAGCTACGCCCTATGCGCAAAGGCGGCCGATCCCGAAGGATCGGCCGCCCCGGTCTTCCATCGAAAGAACGCGCGGGGCGGCCCAGGGCCGCCCCGCCTTCAGCTATTCGGCCGCAACCACCTCAGGCTCGGCTTGAAGCGCCTCGACCTGGGAAGCCGGTTCATCCGCTTGCCCATCCACCGCCGACGTCTCGGCGTCGGGTTCGGCTTCGGCTTCGGGCGACGGGCTCTCGCCCTGCGCCGTATCCGACACCGCCCGGTCGGCGGCCTGTTCGGCGTCATCGCCCGTGGTGTCCGAGGCCAAGCCCAGCTTCACCGTGCGTAGCAAGGCGGGGAGCCAGGGGGTCTGGACGAGCATCGGCTCGGCGGCGGCCACCATCTCTGGCTTGCGTAGGCCAGCGATGCGCCCCGCCGCCTCGGCCGACACGCCCTCGGTCACGGCGGCCAGGACATGGGCCTTGGTCACCCGGTCGAGATAGCGCCCGGCGGTCGGCTTCCAATAGGCCGTCATGTCGAGGTCCAGGGCCGTGGCCAGGGTCTCGGCATGGGCCAGGGCCAGCGGACGGCGCTCGAAGCCGCGCACGGCGTTGAGCGACAGGCTCACGCAGTGGGCCAGCAGGCTGGCGCGGCTGTCGCCGTCAAGACCGAAGACGAAGTCCCACATCGCCTCGGCGTCCTGCGGCATCTGCCGAGCCCAGGCCGCATGACGCTCGGCGTTGGCCTGCCCCGCGAGGCTGTCCTCGATGCCATCGCCGTCATTGGACAAGACATGGGAGCCCATCCGGATATCCAGGCAGGAGGCAAAGCCCCCGACCCCAAACACCCGAAGGACCAAGGCATGGACCAGGGCGACCAGAGCAAGGTCGGGATCGCCCGCCAAGGCGTCGCGCAAGGCGGCGCTGCGGTGGGCGGTCAGGTCGGCGACCAGCCGGGCCGAAAGCGGCGCGGTCGCATCGCCGACCGGCTCGTCCGGGGCTTGAGTATGGGCGTCGTCACCCTCGCCGTCCTCGCCCTGCCCGCCGCCGTACCCGTCCGCGTCATCGTCACCCTCTCCGTCGGCCTCGCCCGTCTCGTCACCTTCGACTTCCTGGGGCTCAGGCGCGGGTTCGTCCTCGGGCCGCACGAACCCGCGATCGATGCGGGCCTCGCCATATTGGCTGAGGACCACGAACACCCCGGCCCGCGCCTTCTCGCCCGGGTCGTATCCGTAGGTTTCGCCAAAGGCCTCCAGGGCGTCCTGGATCGCTTCGAATCGCGCGGCGACCTCGGGCGGCGGCGGCTCGACATCGGCCCATTGCTCGGTCAGGGCCGCGTCCTCGGTCTGCAAGGCGTTGATGGCCTCGACGTCCTGCGCTAAACGCTGCATCACCCGCTCCCAGACCCGCGAGCAGCCATGAGCGCCGGGGAAGTCGAGATAGGCGGCCGACCACTTCCAGCCCTCGGTGTCACGGACATTGACGGCGATGGCGGCGAGCTTTTCGAGCACAAGCTGGTCGAGCAGCACCACATCCTCGATCCAGCCGCCGCGATCCTCAGTGAAGAGATCGCGCAACACCGGACCGCCCGCCTCGGCATAGGCGTCAAGGCCGACAAACTGGACGCGCCGGTCATCGGCCGCGACCTTGGTGTCGGTCATGGCGCGGCGGATCGCATAGGCTTGGCGGTTGTTCTGCGGCAACTGGGCGAATACCTGCATCTGGCGCTCGGGGTCGGGATTGACGGCGAAGGCCATCATCTGTTCCAGCGTCAGGGCGTCCTCGCGATACAGGTCCAGCAGCGCCGGGGCGACCGAGCCTAGGCGCAAGCGCTGACGCACGATTTGCGGCGAGACCCCGAACCGCGCGCCGATTTCCTCGGCCCCGTAGCCCTTGCGGTCGGCAAGGTCCTTGAAGGCCTCGAACTGGTCGGCGGGGTGCATGTCGCGGCGCGAAACGTTTTCATCGAGAGAAATCTCGGCGGGGTCGTTGCGCGTATCCACCACGCATCGCACAAGCTCGGCCTTGCCGATCAGCTTGCGCTTGGCCAGCAGCTTGAGGGCCTGACGACGGCCTTCGCCGATGGTGACGAGGTAATAGCCGCTCTCCTGGCCGCCCTCCTTCACCTCCGGTTCAACCACCAGGGGTTGGAGTAGGCCCTTGACGCGGATGGACGCGGCGCGGGCCTCGACATCGTCGGCCGTATGGCCGACGCGCCGCGCATTGCGCGGCGAGGCTTTCAGCTTGTTGAGGGCGATCTCATGCACGTCGCCGGACTGCACCGGCGCACGGCCGGGGTTCGTCGGGGTTTGGGTTTGCAGGGACATGATGGCCTCCTTTGGGGGCTCGGGGTTCAGGCGCAAAAAGCGCGCCTGACCCCGACGCCCGTCGGCGAGACCGGGGGTGAAGCGGAGTGGCCGGCTTCGCGGGGACCCGGCTGCAGGGCGTCGACTGCCGCTGTCGCCAAATTGTCGAGACGACCGAAGCTGGGCGGAAGCCGGTCCGTAGCGCGCTGGGGGCGGAGCCCTAAGCCACCGGCCGCGGGAGCGGCCAAAAGGACAAGCCCGCGGAGCGGCCAGACAAATGCCCCAGGCCGCGCCGGCGGCCGTCTCTTCGCAAGATGAAGACTGCGAGGAGCCCGCGCATGCGCGTGGCGGGAAGCGGCGTCGAGCGGCCGGCGGCAGGCCAAAGCCTGCCCGCCAGGCGTCGCGCCCGAGGGAGCGGCGAAAGCCGCGGGACCGAGCGTGACCGCCGGCTGCTCTCGATATTGGGGAAGCCGACCGCGCAAGCGGGCGAGCGGACCCTCTTCAAGCGAGGCCGCCCCCGCCGGATCGCGGGCCCTACGGGTGGCCCGACGTTTCTCACGCCGCCGGGCCTGTCACCGGCCGTTCTCACGCAACCGGCGACGGACGCAAATCTGGCGCAGGACCCGTGACCGCGCAATACCGGAGAAATACGGGGGTCCACTCCGAACCATCAGGTGCGAACGACCGGCGGAGCGTGACAATCTGCTCTGCCCGAAGCAGGGTTCGGGCTCGATTCTCAACAAGGACAGTGCTGATGAACGTTTCTGACCTGATCGATGCCGCCGTGGCCGCCGAACCCAAACTGACCAAGACTCAGGCCAAGGCCCTGATCGACGGCGTCTTCAAGGCGCTGACCGAGGCCGCCGTCAAGGGCGAGGAAATCTCGATCCCTGGCTTTGGCAAGTTCAAGGTCCAGGCCAAGCCGGCCCGCACCGGCCGCAACCCCTCGACGGGCGCAGCCATCGAGATCGCCGCCTCCAAGAAGGTGGCGTTCACGCCGGCAAAGCAACTTAAAGACGCCGTCAACGGCTGATACCAACCGCCCGTAGGTCTGACTCAGGCGGGGATTCCCCGATTGGGCGAACAGTGATTCACTCTCCTGATTGCGAAGGAGGTTGTGGATGTCGGCGATCAAGCTTCGAGACGATTATGACGCCGCCCAGACCCGTCGTCTGGCGGCCCGCGCCAAGAATGCCGATCAGGCGCGGCGACTGCTGGCGCTGGCGGCAATCTATGAAGGTCGTAGCCGGACCGAGGCGGCGGCGCTGGCCGGCATGGATCGGCAGACGCTGCGGGACTGGGCGCTGCGGTTCAACGCCCTGGGTCCGGAGGGCCTGATCAACCGTCCGCCGCCAGGGGCGCGGCGCTGTCTGTCGGCGCAGCAGGAGCAGGCCTTGGCCGCCCTGGTGGAGGCCGGTCCCGCGGCGGCGGGACTGAAGGGCGTGGCGCGCTGGCGGTGTTGCGACCTACAGGCGATGATCGCCGAGCGCTTCGAGGTGCAGCTGCACGAGCGCACGGTTGGCAAGCTGCTCAAGCGGCTGGGCTTTTCGCACATCACCACCCGGCCCCGGCATTATCGCCAGGACGTCCAGGCCCAGGTGGATTTTAAAAAAACTTCGCAGGGGCGCTGGCGGGCATTCAGTCTGGCCTGACGCCCGGCACGCCTGTCGAGGTCTGGTTCCAGGACGAGATGCGGGTCGGTCAAAAGACCCACCGCACGCGGGTCTGGGGCAAGACCGGAACGCGGCCCCGCCAGATCGCCGACCTGCGGACCGGTTGCGCCTATCTGTTGGGGGCCATCTGCCCCGCGCGTGGGGTGGGCGCGGCCTGGGCCTGCGAGAAGGCCAACACCGCCGCCATGCAACTCCAGCTCGACGAGATCGCCCTGCAGGTCGCCCCAGGCGCCCATGCCGTGGTCGTCCTCGACCAGGCCGGATGGCACACCACCCAAAAGCTCAGACCGCCCGGCAACCTCACCCTGCTGCCCCTACCGCCACGCTCGCCCGAGCTCAATCCCGCCGAGAACGTCTGGCAGCACCTGCGACAGCGCTTCCTCTCCAACCGGGTGTTCGACGACGACGACGCCATCGTCCAAGCCATC
>NZ_JAFCUB010000018.1:0-75686 GCF_049896325.1 Caulobacter sp. DWP3-1-3b2 | reverse complement strand
AAAGCCGCCTCGGTCGCCGTACGTGCGCCCTCCCCGTGCTCTCAGGTGAGGACCATTATGGGGGTGGTTTTGGACGCGCCAGGGTTTGTGACGCTGATTATTTCATAGAGCGTTGATATTACTATAGTTTCTAGTGGGAATATATGGGGATGCAGCAGCGCCGATCCCCCTTTCTTGAACCCTCTCCCGCTGGGAGAGGGAGGGGCCCGCCGCGCAGCGGTGGGAGGGTGAGGGGGTAAACCGTCAGACGGCGTGCCGGCAGGGCGTCCGTGCGAAACCGGCGACGCACCTGTCGCAAGAGACGCCAGCAACGGGTCCGAGCGCTCACGCTCAAAACGCCCCCTCGCCGCTCATCCCGCCCATGGCGCTGGCCCGCCTGTGGGCCAGCGCCTCGGCGATGTGGACACGGCGGACGCTGGGCGCGCCTTCCAGGTCGGCGATCGTTCGGGCCAGGCGAAGGACCCGGGTCCAGCCTCGGGCGCTGATCTGTCGCGCCTCGGCGGCGCGGGTGAGCAGGGCGCGGCCGGTCTCGTCGAGGTCGGCGATCTTGTCCAAGAAGCGACCCTCGGCACGGCCGTTGAGGGCCTCGGCCCCGACCGGCGCGGCCTCTCCCGTCAGGGCCATCGCCTCGGCCCGTTCCAGCTGCAGGCGGCGGGCCTGGGCGACGCGGGCGGCAACCTCCGCCGTGCCCTCGCTGGGGGGCGGCAGGGCCAGGTCGGCGGCGGTGACAGCCGGCATGTCGACGGCCAGGTCGATACGGTCCATAAGCGGCCCGCTGACCCGGCCCTGGTAGTCGCGAATGCAGCGCGGGGCCTTGCCGCAGGCGCCCCGGCCCGCCCCGCCATGGCCACAGCGGCAGGGGTTCATCGCCGCCACCAGCTGCACCCGGGCCGGATATCGGACATGGGCGTTGGCGCGGGCCACCATCACCTCGCCGGTCTCCAGCGGCCCCCGCAGGCTGTCCAGGGCCTGGGTGCCGAACTCCGGCAGCTCATCCAGGAACAGCACGCCATTATGGGCCAGCGACACCTCGCCGGGCTTGGCCTTCAGCCCGCCGCCGGTCAGGGCCGCCATGCTGGCGCTGTGGTGCGGCGAGCGGTAAGGCCGGGCCCGGGTCAGCGTGCCCTTGGCGATCAGTCCGGCCACCGAATGGACCATCGAGGTCTCCAGCAGCTCGACCGAGGTCAGGGGCGGCAACAGGCCGGGCAGACGTTGGGCGAGCATGGACTTGCCAGAGCCCGGCGGGCCGCAGAACAGCAGGTTGTGACCGCCGGCCGCCGCGATCTCCAGGGCCCGCTTGGCGTGCTCCTGGCCCTTGACGTCGCGCAGGTCGCGAAAGCCCGCCCCTTCCTCGACCGGGCCTGGCAAGGGAGCTGACAGGATCTGGCCGCCCCGGAAGTGGTTGATCAGCGCCACCAGCGAGCGGGGCGCCAGGATCCGCGTGCCACCCGCCCAGGCGGCCTCTGGTCCGCAAGCCTCCGGGCAGATCAGGCCAAGGTCCATGGCCCCGGCCGCCATCGCGGCGGGCAGGGCGCCGGCCGTCGCTGCGATCCGTCCGTCCAAGGACAGTTCACCCATCGCCGCCCAGCCGTCCAGCGCGTCGATCGGGATCACGCCCATGGCCGCCATCACCGCGAGCGCGATGGGAAGGTCGTAATGCGAACCTTCCTTGGGCATGTCGGCGGGCGCCAGATTGACGACGATCCGCTTGCCCGGCAGGGCCAAGCCCAGCCCCGCGAAGGCGCCGCGCACGCGCTCGCGGCTCTCGGCCACCGCCTTGTCGCCCAGGCCGACAATGACCATGATCTGCTGGCCGCCGGTCAGCTGCACCTCGACATCGACGCGGCGCGCCTCAACGCCCTCGAAAGCCACCGTGACGACTTTGGCCGCCATTGGTTTCTCGCCCCTCGCCCACCCAATCTTATCCACAAGCCAAACATGGCTGCTAGAGCGGAGCAAGAACAAAAAACGAACGTTTCAGGAAAGTGCGAAGAAGTTGTGACGATTCAGTCGTCTAGACGACGTTCTTCAGTCGGCGCTGGAGCGGATCACTTCGATACGATCCCAGAGCACCGCCGCCGCGTCGGCGCCGCCGAACCGCTTGAGCTGCTGGGCGCCGGTGGGAGACGTGACGTTGATCTCGGTCAGGAATTCGCCGATCACGTCGATGCCGACAAAGAGCAGCCCGCGCCGCTTCAGTTCCGGCGCGATGATCGCGCAGAGCTCCAGGTCGCGCGGCGTCAGCCCCACCGCCTCGGCCCGGCCGCCCACGCGCAGGTTCGACCGCACCTGGCCCGCAGCCGGCACGCGATTGACCGCGCCCACCGGCTCGCCATCGACCAGCAGAATGCGCTTGTCGCCCTTGCTGACCGCCGGCACGAACTTCTGGGCGATGACCTGCTCGCGGCTGATCATGGCGTGCAGTTCCAGCAGGGCGTCGAGATTGGGATCGTCGGCCAGCAACCGCGCCACGCCCGAGCCGCCGCCGCCGTAGAGGGGCTTGAGCACGATGTCGCCATGGCGGGCGCGAAAGTCGTAGATCGCCTCGTGGTCCGACGTGATCAGGGTCGGCGGCTGGACGCCCGGAAAGTCGGTGACGAACAGCTTCTCGGGTGCGTTACGCACCTCGGCCGGGTTGTTGACCACCAGGGTGTGGGGGTGGACCTTTTCGAGGAAGTGCGTGGCGGTGATATAGGCCATGTCGAACGGCGGATCCTGGCGCATCAGCACCACGTCGACATCGTCCTTCATGTCGAGGATTTCGACATCACCGAGTTGGGCATGCGATCCCTGCGTCTTGGTCAACACCAGCGACTGAGCGCGGGCGAACACCCGGCCGTCTTCCATCGACAGCTTGTCGGGGGTGTAGACCCACAGCCCGTGGCCCCGCGCCTGAGCTTCCCACATCATCAGGAAGGTGGTGTCGTTCTCGATATTGATCCCCTGGACGGGATCCATCTGGACGGCGACTCTCAGCGACATGGGGGCTCCGGATCAGATGCGGACGCGACGGCGCAGGCCTCGCGTGACGAACGCCTTAGTTAGGATGACCAAGACGGTAATGCGAGGAATGTTCGCCTTGTCGCGATCAAACCGGCTCGACAGCGCGCTCCATGTCTGATGGATTAAAACAAGCTTCACCCGCGGAGATGGATCCGTGCGCAGCCTCGCCTTGTACGTCGGCCTCGCCGCCGCGTTCGTCCTCGGGAGCGAGGTGCGAGCCCAAGCCATCATCGACATGCATCTGCACGCCATTCCGGCCGACAGCCAGGGACCGCCGCCCATCCGGTCGTTTCGTCCAAGAACGATGCGGCTCTGCGGGACGAGACCCTGGCGGCCCTGCGGCGTTAGAGCATTTCCCGACCTGACTGCGTCAGGCCGTGAGCTCTAATCTTCTGTTTTAACGCATTTTTCTTCACGCGAACCGGAACCACTTCGGTCGAACAATGCGTTAGTTCAGCCGCAGCCGCATCCGCTCGCGCGCCGCCCGGGCGGCTATGGCCGCGCCGCCGTCCAGGACCTGGGCGCGCGACAAGGCCTGCAACGCTCCCGCCAGCGCCCCTTGCCCTTCGCGGGCGGCGGCGACGTCGAGCCAGGGATGGTGGTCGGTGGGGTCGAGCAGGGCCCGGCGCAGGGCCGAGCGCTCGGCCCGCGCCCAGTCGCGCGATTGCTGGGCGCGGGCAAAGATATTGTTCTGTAGGCGGATCAACACGGCGCGGTCGGAGATCGGGCTCATCAGCACGTCCAGCTTGGCGGCGACGTCGGGCATCAGGCCAGTTCGCAAGGCCCGGCGCGACAGTTCCGACGGCAGCACTACCCGGCCCTCGCTGAACGGGTCCAGGGCCAGCGGGCCTTCTTCGGTCTCGATGCGCAGCAGGAAGTGACCTGGGAAATCGACGCCGTGCAAATCGAGGCCGCACGACCGGCCCGCATGCAGGTAAAACACTCCCAACGCCACAGGCAGGCCCTTGCGCCGCTGCGCCACGGCGATGATGTCGGCGTTGTCGGAATGGTCGTAGGTGATCAGGTCGCCCGACAGCCGCAAATCCCCGGCCATGGTCTCGGCCAGGGCTTCCTCGGCGGATTCCAGCTTCAGACGCTCGGTCAGGCGATCGACCGAATGGCGGGCCAGGTCGAGCACCGGCGCCGGGTCGCGATCGGGATCATCATGCACGGCGCAGGCCAGGGCTGCCTCCAGCAGCGGAAAAGCCTTGTCCGGACGATTGCCGGCGTCGGTCAGCAGGGCCTCGGCTTCCTCGCGGGTCACGATGCGGGGTTCCAGCTGTTGGGCCAGGCGTCGGGTACGTGACGCGGCCGGCGGCCGGGGGCCAGGGCGATCAGATCGAGCCGCACCGTAGCGTCGCGCAAACCCGAGCGGCTGGCGGCGATGTGGGCGCCGGCCCGCCGCAGCCGCGCCTGCTGCTCATGGGTCACCGCTTCCAAGGCTGTCTCCAGGCTGGTTCTGCGCTTGACTTCAACAACGGCCAGGACGCTTCCCCGTTGCGCCAACAGGTCGATCTCGCCCAGGGGCGTGGCCAGGCGGAAGCCGAGGATGCGGTAGCCCTTGGCGAGCAACCATAGCGCCGCCACCACCTCGGCGCGGCGGCCCGACAGGCGAGCGGCGGCTCCCCTTGCCTTTCTTTCAGGGCGGAGGGGGCGGACAGCCGTCACGAGGCTTCGTCCTTCAGGGCCAGCGCCTGGCGGTAGAGGTCGCGGCGCGGCAGGCCCAGGGCCTTGGCCACCTCGGAAGCGGCCTCGCCCAGTGGCAGGCGGGCCATCGCCTCGTGCAGGGCCGCCTCGGCGTCGCCCTCGCGGACCGGCGCCTCTTGGCCAGGACCAACCAGAATGACGATCTCGCCCTTGGGGGCCGTAAAGCGGGGGTCGGCGGCCAGCACGTCGAGCGGGCCGCGGATGCAGGTCTCGTAGAGCTTGGTCAGTTCGCGCGCCACGGCGCCCTGGCGGGGTCCGAACACGGCGGCCATGTCGGCCAGGCTGTCGGCCACCCTCGAGGCGCCTTCGTAGAAGATCAAGGTGGCGCGGACATTGGCCAGCTCGGCGAAGAAGGTCTTGCGCGCCGCGCTCTTGGGCGGCGGAAAACCCGCGAACAGGAAGCGGTCGGTGGGTAGGCCAGCCAGGGTCAGGGCGGCGAGGGCCGCCGAGGCGCCGGGAATCGGAAACACCGCGTGGCCGGCCTCGATCGCCGCCTGGGCCAGGCGGTAGCCGGGATCAGAGACCATCGGGGTCCCGGCGTCTGACACCAGGGCCACCCGCTCGCCCGCCTCCAACCGCTCCAGGATCCTCGGCGTCTCGCGGTCAGCGACATGTTCGTCATAACGCTGCAGACGTTTGGAGATCGAATAGGCGGCCAGCAGCTTGCCTGAAACGCGGGTGTCCTCGGCCAGCAACACGTCGCAGGCGTTGAGCACGTCCAGCGCCCGCAGGGTGATGTCCCGCAGATTGCCAATCGGCGTGGCCACCAGATACAGGCCTGGGGCGAGCGGCGCGTCGGACAGGGCGGGCGGGGCAAGCTGGCGACGCAAGGGCAAACTTTCCGAGACGAAGGACGCCCACAACGCGGCGCGTTTCGCAGGGATATCAGGTCGCGAGCGTTCCTGTCAGCCGGTCCAGAACGAGACGTCCGGGCCGGGTGGCGCGCAGGCGAATCGGATCGTCGGCCAACAGGCCGTCCTCGACCAGGGATTTCACCTTCGGCGTGTCTGGCGACAGGGCAAGCGCGGCGATCTCGGCGAAGGCCACGCCGTCGTCTATGCGCAGGCCCAGCACGAGGCGCTCCTCGGCGGCCTCGAGCGGGGTCAGGACTTCACGCTCGAAGCCGACTCCGGTTTGCGCCACGGCGCGGATGTAGTCGGCGACCTTGCGATGGGCCGTGGTGGCCAGCTTTCCGCCGTCCAGCGACAGCCGGCCGTGGGCGCCAGGGCCGGCGCCGAGATAGTCGTGGCCCTGCCAATAGACCAGGTTGTGGCGTGAGCGGGCGGCCGGGCCCTGGGCGTGGTTTGAAACCTCGTAGGCGTCAAAGCCGGCGGCCTCGAGCACGATTTGCGTGGTCTCGAACAGCGACGCGGCCAAGTCTTGGTCGGGCACGACCATCCGGCCGCGGCCGATGGCCCGGTCGAAGGCGGTGCCCTGCTCGATTGTCAGCTGATAGGGCGAGACGTGCTCGGGGCCATGGGCCAGCAGTTCGCTCAGTTCCGCCGTCCAGGCCGCCGCCGTCTGGCCGGGCCGGGCGTAGATCAGGTCGGCCGACAAGCGCGGAAAGGCCTTGGCCGCCACGGCGAGCGCCCGGCGGGCCGAGCCGGCGTCGTGGTTGCGGCCCAGCAGGGACAGGGCCGCGTCGTCCAGCGCCTGGACGCCCAGCGACAGCCGCGCCACGCCGGCCGCCGCCAACGCGTCGAAACGATCCGCTTCGGCGTCGGTGGGATTGGCCTCGAGGCTGATCTCCAGGTCCTCGGCCGGGCTCCAAAGCACCTTGGCCGTATCGATCACCCGGGCGACATGGGCGGGGTCCATCAGCGACGGCGTGCCGCCGCCGAAGAAGATCGACAGCAGCTGACGAGGCCCGGTCAGGGCGCGCTGGGCGATCAGGTCGGCGACGATGGCGTCGACCAAGGCCGCTTGCTCGCCAGTCCGGCCCCGGTCGCGCACCACGTTGAAGTCGCAATAGGGGCAGATGCGGGCGCAATAGGGCCAGTGAACATAGACGCCGAGGGGAGGCGGTTGCGTCATCGCACAAGCCTTCCCCACACCGTCTCCCCGGCGAAGGCCGGGGCCCAGGTGAAACCCACGAGACGCTCAGGATGAATCTGGGTCCCGGCCTTCGCCGGAAAGCCAGATATGGGTTGGCGGTTTGGTGAAACCCTAGTCAAACAGCGCCGCCTTCAGCTTCGCGAACGCGATCGCCCGATGGCTCATGGCGTCCTTGGCGGCCGGCTCCATCTCGCCGAACGTCTGGTCGAGGCCCGTGGGAACGAAGATCGGATCGTAGCCGAAGCCGTTGTCGCCGCGCGGCGGGAAGGTCAGAACGCCGTGCACCTCGCCCTGCACCACCACCGCCGGGCCGCCGTTTGGCCAGGCGACGGCCAGCGCGCAGGTGAACCAGGCCGCGAGATCTTCGGAGCCCGTCTCCTCGATCCGCTCCGCCACCTTGTCCATCGCCAGGCCGAAATCCTTGGTCGGCCCGGCCCATCGCGCTGAATAGATTCCCGGCGCTCCGTCCAGGGCCGCGACCGACAGACCCGAATCGTCGGCCAGGGCGATCTGGCCCGAATGGTCGGCGGCATGGCGGGCCTTGAGCAGGGCGTTGCCGACGAAGGTCGTCTCGGTCTCGTCCGGCTCGGGAATGCCCAGGGCTCCGGCCGTGAGCACCTCGAAGCGGCCCTCGAGCAGCGCGTGCAGTTCCTTGGCCTTGCCGGGGTTGTGCGTCGCCGCGACGAGCTTAAGTCCAGCGTCCAGCTTCAGCGTCATCACGCGTCTCCCTTCGGGCAAATCCTACCGCCAGTCTCTACGCCTTCCCGATACCGCTCCGCTACCAGGCAGACCATGGTGGCCACGGCGCCACACCTCGCATGATCTCGTTCGATGAGCGCGATCATTACAGAGGTTTAATATCGTTTATCGATAAGCGACATTGGCGGGTCGTAAAACGCCGCCTATGTATCGAGCTATGGAAGACCCGCCACCTCGGCGCGGCCCAGAACCCCGATTGAAGCCGCCATGTCCGCCGCCAGACTGATCCGCATCGCCGACGCCGTCGCCACCCGCCTGGCGACCCTGACGCTGATCGCGGGCCTGCCGCTGGCCGCCGTGACCTTCGCGATCAAGACGTTCTAGCCTGGTTTTGACCTGAGTTTCCGGCCCGACTTTGACCCGTCTCGATACACTGGGGCATGGTCGGCGCCTGTGAAGAGGTAAAGGGAGAGAACGAATGCGCGCCTTGGGGCCAGGCTCGGTTTCGAGTTTCCTGAAGATCATTCTCGACGTGATCTATGTGGGCCTGTGGGTCTGGGTCAGCCTGCTAGCGGTGTTCACCGTGGCGGTGCTGCTGCTGAGCTTCAATCCCGAGCTGATCACCGAGAAGCTGCACGTGGGCGGCTCGGCCGACGAGCTGATCGCCAAGGGCCCGCTGTTCGCCGGCGGCCTGGCGGCCTGGGCCCTGATGTCCGGGGGCTGGATGGTGATCGTCGAGCGCCTGCGGCGCATTTTCGCCACCCTGACCGCCGGCGATCCCTTCCATCCCGACAATGTCCGCCGCTTGCGAGTGGTGGGCCTGGTTTTGGCTGGCCTGGAGATTGGCCACTATATCTTCGCAGCCTTGGCCGGCTGGTTGGCCCCGGAGGCCAAGATCGACAGCACCTTCAGCATCAGCGCCTGGTTCCCGGTCCTGGTGGTGTTCGTGCTGGCCGAAGTATTCCGCGAAGGCGCCCGCCTTCGCCGCGAAGCCGAATTGACCATCTGATGCCTATCGTGACGCGGAGATAAGAAAATCATGGCCATCCGCGTTCAACTGGACCGCATCCTGCTGGAACGGCGCATGTCGCTGACCGAGCTTTCCGACCGGGTGGGCGTGACCATCGCCAACCTGTCGATCCTGAAGACCGGCAAGGCCCGCGCCGTGCGCTTCTCGACGCTGGACGCCCTGTGCCGCGAACTGCAATGCCAGCCGGGCGACCTGATGGGCTTCGAGTCCGGCCCCGGCGACGGCGGGTTGGAGGATGTGGACTAAAATTCCCTTCTCCCCTTGCGGGAGAAGGTGTCAGCGAAGCTGACGGATGAGGGGTCCCTCAGACGACAAAAGCCGCGACCGGCCTTTCGGCTGCCGCGGCTTTTCTGTTCTTTACCCTCTCCCGCAAGCGGAGAGGGTAAAGAACCCTACCGAGGCTTCGCCGCCGCGACCGCGTCGCGCTGGATGACGAACAGCTCGCCGATGCCCTTTTCCGCCAGGGCGAACAGGGTGTCGAATTCGCCGCGCGAGAAGCCGCGTTTCTCGCCGGTGGCCTGGACCTCGACGATGTCGCCCGAGCCGGTCAGCACGAAATTGCTGTCGGCCTCGGCCTGGCTGTCTTCCTCATAGTCGAGGTCAAGCACCGGGACATTATCGAACACGCCGCACGAGACGGCCGCTACCTGGCCGATGATCGGGTCGGTCTTCAGCACGCCTTCGGCGAGCAGATAATTGACCGCCAGGCGCAGGGCGACCCAGGCGCCGGTGATGGCGGCGGTGCGGGTGCCGCCGTCGGCCTGGATGACGTCGCAGTCCAGGCTGATCTGTCGTTCACCCAACGCCTTGAGATCGACCACCGCTCGCAGGGACCGTCCGATCAGGCGCTGGATTTCCTGGGTGCGGCCACTCTGCTTGCCCGCGGCGGCCTCGCGACGACCCCGGGTGTGGGTGGCGCGGGGCAGCATGCCATACTCGGCCGTGACCCAGCCGGCGCCCTTGTTGCGCATCCAGCCGGGCACGCTTTCCTCGACCGTGGCGGTGACCAGCACCTTGGTATGGCCAAAGCTGATCAGGCACGATCCTTCGGCATAGCGGTTGACGCCGGTCTCCAGCGTGACGTCTCGCGTTTGGTCGGCGGCGCGTTCGGACGGACGCATGGGAAACTCCAGGGCTTTGCGTGATAGGATGCGGGGCTTATCCTAAGTTTGACGGGCGCGTCCAACCCCGTTGAACCCGCGATAGCCCGATCGGGCGCGTTCGAAGGCTTCATGACACAGCTTTTTTCCGGGTTTTCCGCTCAGACGCCCAGCCTCACCGACCTGGACAGCCGGGCCCGTGATATCTTCCGACGGGTGGTGGAATCCTATCTGGAGACCGGGGAGCCGGTCGGCTCGCGCACCCTGTCACGCGATGTGTCGCTGTCGCCGGCCTCGATCCGCAACACGATGCAGGATCTGGCGCAGTTGGGCCTGCTCGACGCGCCGCACAGCAGCGCCGGCCGCATTCCCACCCATGCTGGCCTGCGGATGTTCGTCGACGGCCTGCTTGAGGTGGGCGACATCGGCGAGGAGGAGCGGCGGACCATCGAGACGCGGCTGTTCGCCCACGGCCGCTCGTTCGAGGACGCCATGGGCGAGGCCAGCGCCATTCTCTCCGGCCTGGCCGGCGGAGCGGGCATCGTCGTGACGCCGGCCCGCGAGGGCGGGGTCAAGCATGTGGAGTTCGTGGCCCTGGGCGCCGACCAGGCCCTGGCGATCATGGTGTTTGACGACGGCACGGTGGAAAACCGGCTGATGAAGCGCTCGGCCGGGGTCACGCCGGCCTCGCTGCAGGAGGCCTCCAACTTCCTCAATGCCCGCCTGCGCGGCCGCACCCTCGGCGAGACCAAGGCCGAGATGGCCGCCGAGCTCGACAAGGCGCGGCTTGAACTGGACGCCACCGCCGCGCGTTTGGTCGAGGACGGACTGGCGGCCTGGAGCGGCGGCGACGACCCCGACCGCGCCCTGATCGTGCGCGGCCGGGCCAATCTGCTGGCCGACGCCAGCGCCCTTGAGGATCTGGAGCGCGTGCGCCGGCTGTTCGACGACCTGGAGCAGAAGGGCCAACTGATCGGACTGCTCGACGACGTGCGAACCGCAGAGGGCGTGCGCATTTTCATCGGGGCCGAAACACGACTCTTTTCGCTTTCGGGCTCCTCCCTGATCGCGGCGCCCTATATGACGGGCCGGCAGAAGGTGTTGGGCGCGATCGGCGTGATCGGGCCCACCCGCTTAAACTATGCCCGGGTGATCCCGCTGGTGGACTATACCGCCCGCGTGCTCGGCCGGATGATGGACGGATAGGGACTGTACGACATGACCGACGACGAAACGCCGGCCGAAGACGTGGCCTTCGAGACCGACGACGCAGCCCAGGAAATCGAGACCCTGAAGCTGGAGGTGGCGGCCCTGAGGGATCAGGCGCTGCGCTACCTGGCCGACGCCGAGAACACCAAGCGCCGAGCCGAGCGCGAGAGCAACGACGCCCGCGCCTTCGCGATCCAGAAGTTCGCCCGCGACCTGCTGGGCGCGGCCGACAACCTATCGCGCGCCACGGCCATGAGCCCGCGCGAGTCGCAGGATCCGGCGGTCACCAACTATATCATCGGCGTCGAGATGACCGAGAAGGCGCTACAGGACGCCTTCGAACGCAATGGCCTGAAGAAACTCGAGCCCGGCAAGGGCGAGAAGTTCGATCCCCACCTGCACCAGGCGGTGATGGAACAGCCCTCGGACGAGGTCGCGGCCGGCGGCGTTCTGCAGGTGCTGCAGGCGGGCTATGAGCTGATGGGCCGACTGGTCCGCCCGGCCATGGTCGCCGTGGCCGCCAAGGGCTCCAAGGGTCCCGAAGCGCCGGCCGAACCGGCCGCCGCAGCCAATCCCTATGCCAGCAACGGCGCCGACACCGGCGGGGCTTTCGACACCAAGGCTTGATCGTTCCGGGCTCCGGGGCGGGTCGCCGCCTCGGAGCCGCGACATCGCGCCGCTTGAGACGGGGGTCTCTCGGGCCTAGTTCTGAAGCGTCCGCCGCTGGAGACCGCCATGCCTCGCGCCACCCTTCTCGTTCCGATCGCCTTGGGCGCGGCCTTGATCGCCAGCGCGAGCCAGGCACAGACCGTTCAGTCCTTCGCGGTCCAGACCCCGGCCATCACCCAGCGGTCGCTTGACCTGGCCTCGCCGCGCGCCGCCTTGCCGCTGCGCTATAGCCGCGCCCCGACCCCGCTGCCGCCGGGCGTCGCCCGCACCTCGGTGGAAGCCGGGACGGACAGCGTCACCGGCTCGGCCGGCCTGCTCTGCGGCCTGCAGCCCAGCGCCGACACCAGCGGCGCGGCCATGGCCCGCGGCTACGATCCGGACGGCAAGTTCGTCGGGGCCAAGCTGGCGCTGCGGTTCTGATTTAGAGGTTGGCCTCGATCCGTTCGACCAACCCCTTCGCCCCTGCCACGGCGTCGCTCCAAGTCACATTAAACCCAGCGTCATCGCCGTAGTAGGGATCGGCCACCGACTTGCCTCGGCGCCCCTCGACCGTATCCAGCAGCAACATCAGCTCCGCCGTAGCATCGCTTGGCCGCAGGGCCGTGAGGTCGGCGAGGTTGTCGCGATCCAAGGCGACGATGTGGGTGAAGCGGCGGAAATCCTCCAGCTTCACCTGGCGTGCCTTGTAACAGCCGATCTCGACGCCGTGGCGCCGGGCCACCGCTTGGGCGCGGCGGTCGGGCGAGTCGCCGGCGTGCCAGCCGCCGGTGCCAGCCGAATCGACCTCGATCTCGAGGCCCCGGCGCTGCGCCTCCTGGCGAAACGCCGCCTCGGCCAGGGGCGAGCGACAGATATTGCCCATGCAGACGAACAGAACCGACGGTCGCATCACGGCCAGCCTTTCAAGACGGGTGGGGTTCAAGCTTGCGTGGAACGCCGATAGACCCAACATGTGGCCTCGAGCGACGAACGCAAAGGAGCCTGCCCCATGACCGCCACCACCGAAACCGCGATCCTGGCCGGCGGCTGTTTCTGGGGCGTGCAGGACCTGCTGCGCCGCTATCCCGGCGTGCTGGAAACCCGCGTGGGCTACTCCGGCGGCGATGTGCGCAACGCCACCTATCGCAATCACGGCACTCACGCCGAAGCGATCGAGATCGTCTTCGACCCGACGATCATCAGCTATCGCCGCATCCTGGAATTCTTCTTTCAGATCCACGATCCGACCACCAAGAACCGCCAGGGCAACGACCTGGGCCTGAGCTACCGCTCAGCCATCTACTATTCCAGCGACGCCCAGAAGCAGACCGCGCTGGAGACCATCGCCGATGTCGACGCTTCCGGCCTCTGGCCCGGCAAGGTGGTCACCGAGGTCCAGCCCGCCGGCCCGTTCTGGGAGGCCGAGCCCGAGCACCAGGACTATCTGGAGCGGATCCCCAACGGCTACACCTGCCACTTCATCCGCCCGGACTGGAAGCTGCCGACCCGGGCTGAACGGGCCGCCGCCGAGTAACGATCGGGCGTGTCGGTAAGGGTCGTATGCCCGATCCGCACATTTCGGCGCATCCCGCCGCTCGCCCCCTCTTCCCCCACCGCGTGATTTCGCTAATGTCGCAAGTCCATTCATGACGGGGCCGCGAAGGATTCTTTCGTCGGCGGCGGGACCTGGACCGAGATATGAAGCTTACCATCGAGCGGGCGGCGCTTTTGAAGGCGCTGGGTCACGTGCAGAGCGTCGTCGAGCGCCGCAACACCATCCCGATCCTATCGAATATCCTGCTGTCGGCCGATCGCGACACCCTGTCGTTCTCGGCCACCGACCTGGACATGGAGATCATCGACGAGGGCCTGGCCCAGATCGACGTGCCCGGCCAGATCACCGCGCCCGCCCAGACCCTCTATGAAATCGTCCGCAAGCTGCCCGACGGCTCGGACGTGTCGCTGAGCTTCAGCGGCGACGATCCGCGCCTGGTGATCCAGGCCGGTCGCTCGCGCTTCAACCTGCCGGTGCTGCCGGCCGGCGACTTCCCGGTGATGAGCAGCGACGGCCTGTCGGGCCGCATCTCGGTCGACACCAACGATCTGATGCGGCTGATCGACAAGACCCGCTTTGCGATCTCGACCGAAGAGACCCGCTACTACTTGAATGGCCTCTATCTCCACACCGTCAATGACGGCGGCGAGGTCAAGCTGCGGGCTGTGGCCACCGACGGCCACCGCCTGGCCCTGGCCGAGATGGCCGCCCCCGAGGGCGCCGCCGGCCTGCCGGGCATCATCGTGCCGCGCAAAACCATCCAGGAGGCCCGCCGCCTGATGGAATCGGCCGGCGAGCAGGTCGAGTTGCAGATCTCGGCCCAGAAGGTGCGCTTCGAGTTCGGTCGCGCCGCCCTGACCTCCAAGGTCATCGACGGGGCCTTCCCCGACTATCTGCGGGTCATCCCGCGCGACAACGCCAAGATCCTGACCCTCGACAACGACCTGTTCGCCAAGGCCGTCGACCGGGTGGCCACCATTTCGGCCGAGAAGAGCCGCTCGGTGAAGCTGGCCATCGAGCCGGGCCGCATCACCCTGACCGTCCGCAACATGGAAGCCGGCCAGGCCGTGGAAGAGGTCGAGGTCGATTATGACGGCGAGCCCTTCGAGATCGGCTTCAACGCCCGCTACCTGCTGGACGTCTGCGGCCAGATCGGCGGCCCGATCGCCGAGTTCCGCTTCGCCGACCCAGCCTCGCCGACCCTGGTGGTCGATCCGACCGATCCGGGCGTGAAATACGTGCTGATGCCGCTGCGGGTGTAGCGCGCAGAGGCGATACCTCGCCCATCCCGATCCCCAGACTCTTTGTTCCTGCCCTATACGGGGAGGGTGGTCCCGGATGGGTCGGGTGGGGCTACGCGGCCTGACTCATCAAACCCCACCCGACCCGCTTCGCGCGCCACCCTCCCCGAAATGGGGAGGGAAGCAACGCTGGATGGGCGCCCAGCCCCTTCCCAATCCGCCCGTAACGGCGAGGCCGCGCCTTGAAATCTTGATGGCGAACTTCGCCAAGCGGGCTGTTCGGGAGTCAGAGCGCGTAACCCTCTCTCTTCGAGAGACGGGGTTCTTCGTCCGCAATGTCGAAACCGGCCAGAATGCCCAGCCTCAACCACCCCTCGGCCTCACCCCACCCCAAGCACTCTCACCACCAGCCACAGCACGCCGCAGACCACGGCGAAACCGGTCGCGAGGCCGAGTTCAGGATTGTTCTGCCACCATTGGCGCGGTGCGCCCGAAAACTTGTGTCGCATGAGTCCCCTCCCCAGGGCTTTGTTAGCGCTATTCGTGGCCGACAAGCTCCGTCGCGCAAGCAACCTGTGGTGTCGCAACAAGGTTGCTGCGATTTGACGCGCCTCGACTTGCCCCAGTTTCCACCCGTGCTAGCCTTGGTTGCATAAGAAAACGGGAGGACTGCGCATGGCACGGGTCAGCTACTTGACGGTGGGGTCGAACAAACTCGATGAGGCCAAGGCCTTTTACGACGCCCTGCTGGGATCTATCGGCATGGCGGGCATTCACGAGCACGCTTCGGGCGGGCGGCTCTATCGCGGCAAGGGGACGGGGCTGTTCGGGGTGCTCGGACCCTATGACGGCGCGGAGGCCTGCGTCGGCAACGGCATGATGGGCGGCTTCGACTTCGAGAGCCGCGAGGAGGTCGACGCCTTCCACGCCAAGGCTCTGGAACTGGGCGGAACCGACGAAGGCGCGCCTGGCGAGCGGATGCCCGGGGTCTATTTCGCCTATTTCCGCGACCTGGATGGCAACAAGCTGTGCGGCTACAAGTTCGGCTGAACGGGGTTAGGGTGGCGCGCCTAATAGGCTAGAACCCCCCGGTGAGCCGCGCCGCCCTGCTTTCCCTGACCCTGACCGACTTCCGCTCTTACGAGCGCGCGCGCCTGCGACCCGAGGGCCGCAGCGTCTATCTGTTCGGGGCCAACGGCGCGGGCAAGACCAACCTGTTGGAGGCCATCTCGCTGCTCTCGCCGGGCAAGGGGCTGCGGAGCGCGAGCCTGGTCGAGGTGGGTCGGCGGATGCCGGGCGAGGCCACGGGCCGGGCCTGGGCCGTGGCCGCCGAGGTCCAGTCCCCGCAGACGGGTCTGGGCGATGACGAGCCGGTGCGGCTGGGCGCCGGGGTCGAGATGGCCGGCGCCAGCCGTCGCATCGTCCGCATCGACGGCGAGACCCTGCCACCGGGCCGGCTGACCGACCACATCCGGCCGATCTGGCTGACCCCGGCCCAAGACCGCTTGTTCCTGGAAGCGGCCGGCGAACGCCGCAAGTTCTTCGACCGCCTGGTGTTCGCCGGCGAGCCGTCTCACGCCGCCCACGCCAACGCCTATGACAAGGCGCAACGCGAGCGGATGCGCCTGCTGAACGACGCCGCTGAAGGTGGCGCGCCGGCTGACACCGTCTGGCTCGCCGCGCTTGAGGCCCGTCTCGGCCAGGCCGGCGCCCTGATGGCCGCCGCCCGCGCCCGCACACTCGTGGCCCTGCAGGCCGAGATCGACGGCCGGGGCAATCGTCCCTTCCCCCGCGCGCGCCTGTCGCTGAGCGGCGCCTGGGAGCAGATGGCGTTGGACGGGGTCGAAAGTGCCGAGATCGAGGTCCGCCTGGCCACCGCCCTGGCTGCGGCCCGGCCCCGCGACGGGGCCGCCGGACGGGCCTTGACCGGACCGCATCGCGGCGATCTGGCGATCATTCACGCCGACAAGGACCGTCCTGC
The DNA here is from genome assembly GCF_049896325.1 of Caulobacter sp. DWP3-1-3b2. Lineage (NCBI taxonomy): Bacteria > Pseudomonadati > Pseudomonadota > Alphaproteobacteria > Caulobacterales > Caulobacteraceae > Caulobacter > Caulobacter sp. DWP3-1-3b2. The sequence goes on along the minus strand of NZ_JAFCUB010000018.1, from coordinate 59,458 downwards.
TGCGGAATGTTCGACCGGAGAGCAGAAAGCGCTGATTTTGAACCTGGTTTTGGCCCAGGCGGCGCGACTTTCGCGTGCGAAAGACGCGCCGAATCCTATATTGTTGCTGGACGAAGTCGCCGCGCATCTCGACCTGGAAAGGCGGGCCGCCCTGGCTGACGAACTCACGGCGCTCGGGCTCCAGGCCTTTCTCACTGGCACGGACGAGTCGCTGTTCGACCACCTGAAGGGTCGGGCTCTCGGCGTTCGCGTCAGCGAACTCGGCCTGACCGCATTGGAAGACGTATGACCGAAGAGACCAAAGGCCCCCAAGACGCTTCTGCGGCCGACAACACCGGCGATCGCCTGACCAGCGCGGACGGTTCGCAGATGGCGGCCCCCGAAGTGATGACCGGCGATTACGACGCCGACTCGATCAAGGTGCTCAAGGGCCTGGACGCGGTGCGCAAGCGCCCCGGCATGTATATCGGCGACACCGATGACGGCTCGGGCCTGCACCACATGGTGTACGAAGTGGTCGACAACGCCATCGACGAAGCCCTGGCCGGCCACGCCACCAAGGTGGAGGTGATCCTCAACGCCGACGGCTCGGTGACGGTCACCGACGACGGTCGTGGCATCCCGGTCGACATCCACGAGGGCGAGGGCGTCTCGGCGGCCGAGGTCATCATGACCCAGCTGCACGCCGGCGGAAAGTTCGACCAGAACAGCTACAAGGTCTCCGGCGGCCTCCACGGCGTGGGCGTCTCGGTGGTCAATGCGCTGAGCGACTGGCTGGAACTGAAGATCCACCGCAACGGCCACAGCTATCAGATGCGCTTCGAGCGCGGCGACGCGGTGACCTCGCTGGCCCAGACCGGCGACTCGCCGGTGCGGTCGGAAGGCGCCAAGGCCGGTCAGACCCTGACCGGCACCGAGGTGACCTTCTTCCCGAGCTTGCAAACCTTCGCCTTCATCGAGTTCGATCGCAAGACCCTGGAGCACCGGCTGCGCGAGCTGGCCTTCCTGAACTCGGGCGTGACGATCTATTTCCGCGACCTGCGCGACGCCGAGCCGTGGGAAGAAAAGCTGCACTACGAGGGCGGCATCGAGGCCTTCGTGCGCCACCTCGACAAGGCCAAGACCCCGCTGCTGAAGACGCCGATCGTCATTCGCGGCCGCAAGGACAAGGTCGAGATCGACCTGGCCCTGTGGTGGAACGACAGCTATCACGAGCACATGCTGTGCTTCACCAACAACATCCCCCAGCGGGATGGCGGCACCCACCTGTCGGCCTTCCGCGGCGCCCTGACCCGGATCATCACCAACTACGCCGAGAGCTCGGGCATCACCAAGCGCGAGAAAGTCAATGTGGGCGGCGAGGACGCCCGCGAGGGCCTGACCTGCGTGCTGTCGGTCAAGGTGCCCGACCCCAAGTTCAGCTCCCAGACCAAGGACAAACTGGTGTCGTCCGAAGTCCGCCCGGCAGTGGAAAACCTGGTCCAGGAAGGCCTGGCCTCGTGGTTCGAGGAGCATCCGACCGAAGCCAAGGCCATCGTCAGCAAGATCGCCGAGGCCGCCGCCGCGCGGGAAGCCGCCCGCAAGGCGCGCGAGCTAACCCGCCGCAAGAGTGCGCTCGACATCACGTCCTTGCCCGGCAAGCTGGCCGATTGCTCCGAGCGCGATCCGGCCAAGTCCGAGATCTTCATCGTCGAGGGCGACTCGGCCGGCGGCAGCGCCAAGCAGGCCCGCAACCGTGAGAACCAGGCCGTCCTGCCCCTGCGTGGCAAGATTCTCAATGTCGAGCGGGCGCGCTTTGACAAGATGCTGTCGTCCGACCAGATCGGTACGCTGATCACCGCCCTGGGGGCCGGTATCGGCCGCGACGACTTCAACGCCGACAAGGTGCGCTACCACAAGATCGTGCTGATGACCGACGCCGACGTCGATGGCGCCCACATCCGCACCCTGCTCCTGACCTTCTTCTATCGTCAGATGCCGGAGCTGATCGAGCGCGGCTATATCTACATCGCCCAGCCGCCGCTCTACAAAGCCGCCAAGGGCAAGTCGTCGCGGTATCTGAAGGACGACTTCGAGATGGACGCCTTCCTTGTGGACGAGGGTGTCGAGGGCGCCGAGCTGGACCTGCCGTCGGGCGAGCGTCGCACGGGCAAGGACCTGTTGGCCCTGGTCCAGCTCTGCCGGTCGGCCAAGGGCAATATTGATCGCCTGGCCGCCCGCGCGCCGGCCTTCGCGATCGAGCAGGCGGCCCTGGCCGGCCTGTTCAGCGACACGCCCGACATCGCCGCCGCCGCCAAGCGGCTTGATCTGTATGCGGAAGAAGGCGACGGCCCGTGGTCGGGCGAGCGCGGCGATACCGCCTATGTGTTCAAGCGCGTGCGTCGCGGGGTCACCGAGAGCGTGGTGCTGGACGATGGCTTGCTGCACGCCGCCGACGCTCGCCGCTGGGCCGAACGCGCCACGGCCCTGGCCGAGGTGTTCTCCGGCGCGGCGATCTTCCGTCGCAAGGACAAGTCGACCACGGTTCGCGGTCCGCTTGACCTGTTGGGCGCGGTGATCGACGCCGGCCGAAAGGGCCTGTCGATCCAACGCTACAAGGGCCTGGGCGAGATGAACCCCGACCAGCTGTGGGAGACCACCCTCGACGTCGAGGCCCGCACCCTGCTGCAGGTGCGCGTCAACCATGCCGACGACGCCGACGACATGTTCAGCCGCCTGATGGGCGACCTGGTCGAACCCCGCCGCGAGTTCATCCAGGCCAACGCACTCGACGCCGAGGTGGACGTCTAACCGCTAGAGCATTTCCCGACCTGACTGCGTCAGGCCGGGAGCTCTAATCTTCTGTTTTGACGCATTTTTCTTCACGCGGACCGGAACCACTTCGCTCGAAAAATGCTCTAGCCTGGAGCAGATCGCCATGCTGGAACGTGAACGGGACGAACGCTCGCCAACCGGCGGCGGCCTGACGGTCCGCGCCTTCAGCGACGACCTGGCCGAGCCATTCTATCGGATCAACGCCGAGTGGATCGAGGAGATGTTTGTTCTCGAGGAGAACGACATCACGCTGTTGTCGAACCCGCGCGAACTGATCATCGACAAGGGTGGGGCGGTGCTTTTCGCGGAGACTTCGGACCTGGGCGTGGTGGGATCCTGCGCCCTGATCAAGATGAAGGACGGCTGGTTCGAGCTGACCAAGATGGGCGTCTCGAAGGCGGCGCGGGGCCGAAAGGCCGGCGAGTTCCTGTTGGCGGCGACCCTGGAACACGCCAAGGCCATGGGCGTCGCCGACAAGCTCTATCTGTTGACCAACGCCAAGTGCGCGGCGGCCATCCACCTCTACGAGAAGCTGGGCTTCCAGCACGACGCCGAGATCATGGCGACGTTCGGGGCGCGGTATGAGCGGTGTAATGTGGCGATGTCGTATCGAGGCTAAATCCTTCTCCGCTTGCGGGAGAAGGTGACGCAAAGCGCCGGATGAGGGGTCGCGTTGACCTGTCCGCCGCCCGCGGTTGAGACGATCTTCGACCCTCATCCGACCTCGCTCCGCCAGGCCACCCTCTCCCGCAAGGGGAGAGGGAAGTGGCGCCCGTCATTTCGGACAGACCGCGTCGCCTTCGTTCGAGGCCAGCTTGACCTCGGTGACCGACAGGGCGAACGGCCCCGACGCGCCGATGACGAACGGCGCGGTGACGTGGTCCATCTTGGCTCCGGCCGCCTGGAAGCAGGACAGCTTGATCTTCACACTGCGCCATTCGGGGCCGGCCGCCTTGGCCATCAGGGCGGTGACATCCAGCGTTCCGCCGCAGGACGCATCCTCGCTGCAGCCGATGCTCATCGTCACCGGTCGGGCCGATCCGGCATCGACGCGATAGCGCAGCTGGACGGCCATGTCGCCCGTGGTTTGGCGCGACAGATCGACGGCCGGACCGTGGATGGACAGCATGCCCTGACCCGTCCACACCGCCTGTTGCCCGTTCTCCTGGGCGCCGGCGTCAATGGCCTTGACCGCGCCCGCCCCCACGAAGTCCATCCGCCAGGGGGCCGGAGTGCGGCCGGCGATGAAATAGCGATCGACGCTGCCGGCGGCCGCCACCGCGCCCGGGTCTTCCGGCAACATCCCGACCTTGCCCCCCTTGGCGTAGGACAGGCCGTAGCCATAGGCGAACTGCGGGTCATAGCCGGGCTGGCCCCGGTTCAGCGAACCCTGGTCAGCGCGCTTGGGCCAGGAAAAACCGAGCTTGCCCTGGAAGTCCCGCTTCGGTTTGCCGCCCTTGTCGGCGACCAGCACATCGGCCACCCCGCCCCCCTCGCTGCCGGGCAACCAGGCGGCGACAAAGGCGTCGGAGGCGTTGATCTCGGGATTGGTCCACAGAGGCCGGCCCGACAAGAACACCGAGACCACGGGAATGCCCTGGGCCTTCAGGCGCTTGATCAGGGCCAGATCGGTCTTGTCGGCCAGCTGGTAGCCGAGATTGGCGACGTCGCCCTGGAACTCCGCATACGGATCTTCGCCGAACACCACGATGGCGACGTCGGGTTTGGATTTGAACTGACCGTCCGGCGCGAGCTCGGCCTGGCCGCCGCCGGCCTTGACGGCCTTTTCGATACCGCCCCAGATCGACTGGCCGTGCGGGAAGTCGCTGTTCTTGTTGCCCGTGCCTTGCCAGGTCAGGGTCCAGCCACCGGCCGCCTTGCCGATGTCGTCGGCGGCCCCGGCCACCAGCACCCTGGCCCCCGGCTTGACCGGTAGCACGCCGTCGTTCTTCAGCAGCACCAGCGACTTGGCCACCGCCTCGCGGGCGATGGCCCGGTGATCGGCGGCGCCAAGACGGTCGAACTGGCCCTGCACGCTCGGCGCCACCCGCGCGAACAGGCCGGTCTTGACCTTGACCCGCAGGATGCGCCGCACGGCGTCGTCCAGCCGCGCCATCGGGATCTCGCCGGACTTCACCTGGGCCAAGGTGCTCTCATAGAGGGGCTTCCAGCTGTCGGGCGCCATGTACATGTCAAGCCCAGCGTTCATCGCCTGTGGGCAGCTGACGTTGGTGCAGCCCGCGACCTGTCCATGGGCGTTCCAGTCGCTGACCACGAAGCCCTGGAAGCCCATCCGGCCCTTCAGCACGTCGGTGATCAAGGTCTTGTTGCCGGTCATCTTCTGACCGTTCCAGCTGGAGAACGAGACCATCACCGTCAGGATGCCGGCGTCGATGCTGGGCGGGTATCCCTGGGCGTGGATGGCGACCAGCTCGGCTTCCGAGATTCCTGCGTCACCTTGATCCTTGCCCCCTTCGGTGCCGCCGTCGGCCAGGAAGTGCTTGGCCGAGCCGGCGATATGGCCGGCGGCCAAGGGCGCGCCGCGCTTCAACGCGCCCTGCAGACCCAGGGTCATTGGGCCCGAATAGGACTTCACGACTTCCGGGTCCTCGGCATAGCCCTCGTAGCTGCGGCCCCAACGGTCGTCGCGGGGCACGGCGACCGTGGGCCCGAAGGTCCAGTCGCCCCCGACCGCCGCCACCTCCTCGCCGGTGGCCGCGCCGATGCGGCGGATCAGGTCGGGATCGCGGGCCGCGCCCAGGCCGATATTGTGCGGGAAGATGGTGGCGCCGACGATGTTGTTGTGTCCGTGTACGGCGTCGATGCCGAACAGGATCGGGATCGGCGTATGGCCGGGCCGCGGCTCCAGGGACTTGGCGCGATAGGCGTCGACCAGGTCGGTCCAGGCCTTGGGCGCCGCGCGGTCGTCGCCGCCTGGCGCCGAGTTGCCGCCGGCCAGGATCGAGCCCAGCGGATACTTGATCAGATCAGCCGGGGTCATCGAGGCGATGTCGCCCTGGATGGTCTGGCCGACCTTCTCCTCGAGGGTCATCTTGCTCATCAGCCCGCTGATGAAGGCCTCGGTCTTGGCGTCGGTGATCGCCGCCGGACTAGCGGCCTTGGGCCACAGCGTTGGATGGGCCACAGCGTCGCTGGCCCGCGCCGATGCCGGCATCGCCGAGAGACAGGCCGAGACGGCGAGGGCCAGGGCCGAAACGCGGCAGGCCAGACGGCGAGGGATCATGAAGCACCTTTGAAAAAAGACGGCGCGGCGAGCAGGACGTCGCCGCGCCGAAGTGGGAGCGCCCTCGTATCGCGAGGGGTCCTGTCACGCAGCCCGCCGGGAGATTGAGCGGACGCACGTTGGGAGGTCGCCGGAGAAGCGGCGGCTGAATCGAATAATGTCGGGACACGTTGGTCCGCCGCCCACGAGGGAGCGCGAACAGCATGGTTTCCTTCCCTTGCAACGGAGGCCTTGAGCCCTTCTATTCCGTGAGGTCACCACAAATTGACAGCGCTGTCTAACAGTTTCTGATAGCGCTAGGATCTATCCTCGTTCCGGCCTTAAGCCGCGACGGCGGCGGCGGCCCACATGCCGTGACGCCTGAGATAATCGACATGGCTTGGCATCGCGCCGACCCGGCCGATAATCTGGGCCTTCATGTTCCGGAACCCCTGGGCGATCGCCTGACTGTCGTGGCCAGCGACCAGAGGGGTGTGGGATTGAGGCCGGATGTTCTGTCCCAGCAAGACCGCCAGCCAGGACGTCGGCGTGAACATCTCGTCGGGATGGATCACCAATTGGCCGCTCTCGCGGAACAGGGCGATGCGGTGGGCCAGGGAGTCGGGGATCGGCATGGTGCGGACATAGGACCACAGCCCCGCGTCGTCGCGGGTCGTGGCGTGGTAGTGCAGGATCAGGAAATCGCGGATCGTCTCCATGTCGGCATGGATGCGACGGTTGAAGGTTTCCCGGTTGGCCGGCGAAAACCTGCGGTCCGGGAAGTGCTGCAGCAGCTTGTTGATGCTGGCCTGGATCAGGTGGATGCTGGTCGACTCCAGGGGTTCCAGAAAGCCGCTCGACAGGCCGATGGCGACGACGTTCTTGTCCCAGATCTTGCGCCGGCGACCGGTGACGAACCGCAGCAATCGCGGCTCGGCCAGGGGCTCGCTCTCGAGATTGCCCAGCAAGGTTCCGACCGCCGCGTCGTCGGAAATGAACCGGCTGGAATAGACATAGCCATTGCCGACCCGGTGCTGCAGCGGGATCCGCCACTGCCAGCCGGCCTCGCGCGCCGTCGAGGTGGTGAAGGGCGACAGCGGGCCGTTCAGGGCGCAGGGCACGGCGGCCGCGCGGTCCATCGGCAGATAGGACGACCAGTCCTCGTAGCCGGCCTTGAGGGTCTGTTCGATCAGCAGGCCCTTGAAGCCGGAGCAGTCGATGAACAGGTCGCCCTCGATGCTTTGGCCAGATTTCAGGCGCACGGCGGTGACGAAGCCAGTTTCGGTATCCTGATCGACCCGCACCACCTCGCCCTCCGTACGAACGACGCCCAGACCCTGGGCGAAGCGGCGCAGATACTGGCCGTAGAGGATGGTGTCGAAGTGATAGGCCGAGCCGAAGATCGACATCGGATCGCGCGGATCGTCGCTCTGGCGGTCGAACCGGCCGCCCTTGGCGGCCTGGGCGCACAGCGAATAGTCGTCGAGGGCCAACGCGCCGCCCTCGCGGTCGAGCTTCAGGAAATACTGGAAGAAGTGGCCCATCTCGGCCTTTAGGCCATAGGCGCCGAAGGGGTGGAAATAGCGCGCGCCCAGCCCGCCCCAGTTCTTGAATTCGATGCCCAGCTTGTAGGTCGCCTGGGTCTCGCGCATGAACTCGGCTTCGTCGAGGCCCAGCATGGCGTTGAACAGGCGGATCGGCGGAATGGTCGCCTCGCCCACCCCGACCACGCCGATGTCCTGGGATTCCACGACCTGGATCTGGTAGCGGCGATCCAGCCCGCGCGCCAAGGCCGCCGCCGTCATCCAGCCGGCGCTGCCGCCACCGACGATGACGATCTTCTGGATCCAGTCCGGGTCGGACATCAAACGTCCTCGATAGGTGAGCCGGGATTGATCCTGGGCCCGGCGTTGGGCGCGCTCAAGAGGATGAGCGCGCCCGCCGTTCGGTTGCGTTAGCCGCCGAAGCGGTAGCGCACGCCCAGCGACACGCGGCGGTCGCCCGACACGAAGCGCAGAGGCAGGTTGGGGAACTGCAGGTAGCTCTTGGAGTCTTCCTTGGTCAGGTTGGAGCCTTCGAGCGTGACCTTCAGATCCGAGGTGACCTCGTAGGCGACCTGGCCATCCAGCTGGCCATAGGCTTCGTTATAGATGCCCAGCTTGTGAAGGTCGGCGCCCGAGCCGAAGGTGAAGTTACCGATATAGGCCTTGTCACGCCAGGCATAGGACAGGCGGGTCGAGAACGGGCCATGCTCGAAATAGCCCTGGACGTTGAAGGCGTTCTTGGAAACGCCTGGAATCGGCAGGCTCTTGGAGAAGTCGGTGAAGTCAGGCGAGCTGGAGTCCGAATAGGTATAGTTGGCGGTGAAGCCGAAGCCATTCTCAAAGGCGTACTGCCCCTGTAGCTCGAGCCCCTTGATCGTGCCGCCCTCGCCGTTGCTCACGGAGTTGAACGTGCCGACAGAAGCGCCCGCCACCGACTGGTCCTTCACCGTCACCGGGAAGGTGTTGGGGACGATGAACGAGTCGATGGTCTTGTAGAAGACGCCGGCCGAGATCAGGCCCTGCTTGCCGAAATAGTGCTCATAGGCGAAGTCGATCTGCGAGGCGCGGAACGGGTTGAGGTTGGGATTGCCGCCGCTGCCGTTGGTGTAGAGGAACTTGTTCAGGTTCGGCCCGGGGGTCGAGGAGCGGGTGAAGTTGTACGACGCGCCCTGGCCCAGGTCGAACAGGTTCTGCGAGGCCACGACGCGCGCCGCAGTCGCCCGGACCTTGTCGTTGTCGTTGATGTTGAACACGGCGTTCAGGCTGGGCAGGACATCGGTATATTCGCGCACGGTCCGCGCCGAGTCCGGGTTCTTCAGGACGCCGTTCCAGCTATCGGTGCCCCAAGACAGCGGCGTGACCGGGGTGTTGGACGAGTCGATGGTCAGCTTGGTGTGGACCACGCGGACGCCCGCATTGATGTGGAACCCTTCGTCGCCCAGGTCGGTCATGACGTAGCCCGAGGTCGTCTCATCCTTGATCTTGAAGGATTCGATTGGGTCCCTGTAGAAGGCCAGCTTGGTCGAGGGATACAGCGCCTGCAGCCAGGCGACCGGATCCTTCATCTGCCCATAGTCCTGGAAGATCGCCGTCACGCCGTGGACATTGTCGGTGACGGCGCGGCCCGGGTTGGAGGCGGCGGTCTGGTAGGGCGTGACCACGGCGGGCGAGTTGCCGAAGCGGCTGCAGTTGTAGAAAGCGATGTCGCACTTCTTCAGGCCGATCGCGCCGTCCTGGAAATAGCCGAGCGGCGTCCAATCGACGAAGGTGCCGTGGTCGGTCGTGCCTTGGGCGCTGGCCGGCAGTTCGCCCTTGGCCGAGTAGTCGGCCAGGTAGCGGCCATAGGTCGAATCGACCTTGTGGCTGGAATAACGACCGCCGAAGCTGATCACCATGTCCGAGCCCTCGCCGAACTCAGGCTTGTACTTGAAGTCGCCGGTCAACGCCTTGTCGTCCAGCTTGGACTTGTCGCCAAACGCCCAGTGCGACTTGAAGAACACCGAACTGGGGGTCGTCATGGCGGTGGCCAGGGCGGCGACCGGCGCGAAGGTCGGGTAGGCGCCGTTGGTGAAGCCGTAGGTGGCCGTCAGCGGCGCGGTCGAGTTCGGCGCGAAGCCATTGACGCCGTCGCGCACGCCATATTGCGTGTAGCGCGTATCGACCTGGCCCGACGTCGAGGCGTAGTCGATCTTGGACATCGCCGCGCGAACCCGGCCGCTGAGCCGGCCGCCATTGTCCCAGTCCGCCGAGAACTGGACGTTGTCGGTCTTGGCGTGGGCGTTCTTGGCGAAGCTGTCGCCTTCCGACGAATTGGCGGTGACAAAGCCCGATTGCAGGACGCCGTTATTGTCCTTGGTCAGGCCCTGGGCGTTGTACACCGCGTTTTCGTTGGCATAGGCCCACTTGAGCGAATGTTCGCCAGTGAAGATCTTCAGGTCCGAATGGAACCAGTCGGCGCGCAGCGACAGCGAATCGGAGACGTTCCAGTCGGCGTTGAGCGAGAAGGCGGTGCGCTCGCGCCCTTGGTGACGGTTGTTGCTGTAGCGGTATTCCGGCGACCAGATGTTGCTTGTGCCAGTCTGGACCTGGTTGTTGCCCGTGGCGGTGGGGCGATTGAGAAAGGCCCAGCCACCGCGGTTCTCGCCGCTGAGCACCTCGGTGTCGATCGAGTTCTTGTCATAGGACAGGCTGCCCAGAACGGCGAAATTGTCCGAGAACTTGTGGCCCAGGACCACAGAAACCTGGGGCTTGGTCTTGCCCTTGGTCGAGCCCTTGTTGGCGCGCAGATCGATCGAAAAGGTGCTGTCGCCGCGCACGTCGAGGGCGTTGCGAGTCTTCAGATTGACCGTGCCGCCCAGCCCGCCTTCGATCAGGTCGGCCTGAGGCGACTTGATCACATCGACACCGGCCAGCAGGTCGGAGGGGATGCCCTCAAGCGAATTGGTCTGCTTGATATTGCCTTCGCCAAGGCGGAAGGCCTCAAGGCCGGACAGGAACGTGTCGCTGTTCAGCAGGGTGACGTTCTGGTCCAGACCACGGATCCGCACCTTGGTGCCCTGGCCGTTCTCGCGGTCGATCTGAACGCCCGGCAGGCGCTGCAGCGACTCGGCGATGTTCTGATCCGGGAACTTACCCATGTCCTCGGCGGTGATCGACTCGATGATCTGGTTGGAATGCTTCTTCAGATTCAGCGCGTCGGCGAGCGAGGCGCGGAAGCCGGTCACGACAACCGTTTCAACCTCCGAGGGTGCGTCGGCAGGCGGTGGCGCGGTTTGGGCGGTGGCTTGGCCGGCGGCCATCAGCACAAAGGCCGAGGCGGCGGACAGCAAGGCCGTGCGGGATCGATAAGACATTGTGGTCATTGAGCATTCCCCTGTTTGCGGCAGCAGTTCTCGATCGCGATCAGCAGTGCTGAGCGAGCCAAGACGCAGAGAGTTGAGGGATGCGTGCGCATCCTCCCGTGGATTCCGGCCTTTTAAGCCATGCCGGTAGCATCAACCTATGAGCGCCAGACAGCGCTGTCAATAACTCCATCACATTTCAGAAAGTTGATTTGGTTTATGCGGCTTTTGGGTCACGCCCCGCGAGCGCCGCCATGGCGATGGGCTCCATCAGAGCGTAGCCCTCGCGGGTAGGGTGAACACCGTCATAGGCCAGGCCGGGCCTCATGGCCCCGACGCCGTCTTCCAGCGCCGCAGTGTAGTCGGCCAGCGTCGCGCCGCGTTCGACGGCATAGGCCCGGATCCAGGCGTTGAGGGCCGCGACCTTGGCGGTGGGGCCCAAGCCCGGCCTCCAGGGAAATTCGGCGACCGGCGTCAGGGTGGCCAGCACCACCGCGACGCCGTTGGCCTGGGCCAGAACCGTCATGGCCTGGAGGTTGGCCTTGGTCGCCGCCGGATCATAGGGGCCGGCGTTCTGCGCGATGTCGTTGACCCCGCCCAGGATGTGGACCGCCCGAGGCCGCAAGGCGATCACGTCGGGCCAGAACCGCACCAGCATCTGGGCCGTGGTCTGGCCGCCTATGCCTCGGCCGATGAAGCCGTTGGTCTCGAAGAAGGACGGGTGTGAATCGCGCCAGCCGCTGGTGATCGAATCTCCCATGAACACCGCCCGCCGCCGCTCCGGCGGCAAGTCGCGATCGACCAGGTTCGCGGCGGCGTAGCGCTGGAGATAGGCCCAGTCTGTGCGCAGCCGCTGTTCCTCCTGGCTCGACGCTGCGGCGACCGGCGCCTGGGCGCGCGCCAGACCCGGCGCGGCGAGGCCTGCCGCCATAAGGGCGCGGCGACTGATCCTCATCGCACGACCGCCATGGCCGGCGTCACGTTCCAGCCGCGTAACTCGACCCTGGCGCCGGCCACCGCGCCCGGATAGCGAACCTCGACCGTCCGTTGCTCGCCCGGCAGCAGCGAGACGTAGTTGTCGGCATAATAGGCCGGCAGGATGCGCTGGCCCTTGCCGTCGACCAAGGTCAGCTTGCCGTTCAAGGCTGGGGTCGAGCCGGTATTGGCAAGCGACACGGTGACCACCGTCTCGGCGCCGGCCTTGACCGAGGCGGCGCGGATCGACACCGGTTGGGCGGCCATGGCCGACAGCTGGCGGCTGCCGGCGGCGTCTCGGCCCAGCCAGTAGAGGTTGCTCGACAGCGCCTTGCCGTCGGCGCTGGCCAGGTCCAGTCGCACCACCACCGCGCCCTGGGCGGCCAGCGGCCCGGCCAGGTCCAGCACCTCGCCCTGGGCGACGGTGTTGGCCGCCGCGTCGATCCGGCTGGACGTGTCGGCCAGGAGTTTGCCGTCCAGGCCCAGCACCCGCGCTCGCAGCGTGGCTCCGGCGATCGGAGCGAGGCCGTTATTGACCGCCTCAAGCCGGTGCTCGGGGAAGTTCATTTGCACGTGGATGGGCTCGGACGCCTTCTGGGTCCCGTAGAAGGCCGCGTGGGTGTCGTAGTCGTGGCTGAGGATCTGCCACATGGTGCTGGGCCAGGCCGGCTGGGTCATCCACAACAGGCGGCCCGACGACTTGGTCCACAGCTCGGCGTTCATGCCCTCGAAGATCGCGCGGTGCGTCTCGTAGTTCATGAGCTGGGCCTTGCGCTCGAAGTCCTCAAGGCTGGTCGGCGCGCCGAGCTTGGCGCTCATGGCGTCGAGGAAGCTCTTGGTCGCGCCGTTCCCGGTCGGATGCCAGTCGTGATAGGCCCAGGTGTCGCTGATCGGCCAGCGGTCCGGCGCGGGCACGGCGGCCTCGAACGCTTCCAGGGTCGGGAACGACGGCGTGCCAACCTCGACCGAAAAGCCCTTGGCGTGCTCGCTGTAATAGGTTTCCGGCTCCTTGTAGCTGTAGGGCCCGCTGTTTTGCAGGTTCACCCGGTTGGAGCTGCCGGTGTACCAGCGGGTGCCGTCCAGATCGTGGACCAGCGCCTCCAGACCTTCATTGAGGATCGGCTGCGGCACGCCCTCGTTGCGGCCGAACCACAGGGCGATCGAGGGGTGGTTGCGATAGCGGCTGATGACGTCGGCGGCGTTGTTCAGGAACAGTGGCACGTCCTGCGGTTCCAGCTGGTAGTCCTGGGTCGAGGCCCAGAAGTCGTTCAGCACCAGCAGGCCGTACTCGTCGGCCAGGTCATAGAAGACGTCCTCGGTGTTCTGCCCCACCCAGTTGCGGATGGTGTTGAGGTGGGCGTCGTGGTGCAGGCGGAAATAGGGCTCGAGGCGCTCGCGCGACACCCGCTTGCGCCAATCATCCGTGCCCCAATTGCCGCCCCGCGCCGCGATCTTCACGCCGTTGACCTTGATGACGAGATAGGGCGTCAGGCCGGTGTCGGGGATGTCGCGGACGGCGGGTGAGGTCGCGCCCACCGGGGTCAGGGAGGTCGCCCAGCCGCCCTCCACCTTGCGGATACCCTCGTGGCTGCCGTCGGTGATCGTCTGGCCCAACTGCCGGGCCTTGGAGAAGTCGACCTCCACCCGTCGCAGGTCGCCATCGGGCGCCATCAGCGACAGCTCGTAGGTCATCTGCCGCAGGCCGATGCGGCTATCCTTCCGGTCGGAGACCTTGCCGTCGACGCTGGCTAGCAGGCGCAATCCGTACAGGGTCTGATCGCCATAGCCGTTGGGCCACCAAAGCTTGGGGGTCTTCACCGACAGCTGCGGGAACTCGGTGGGGGCGAGCAAGACCTCGCTCTTGCCCGGCGCCAGGGTGACGACCTTCTCGACGGCGACCGTGTCAAACGCCGCGCGGACCGTGACCTGAACTGGCGTGTCGGTCAGGTTCTCGACCGGCACGGTGATCTCGACGTCGGCGACGCTGTTGTCCGGCTTGCCAGCCACTTGGGGCAGCGTGGTGACCACATGGCTGTCGCCGATCCGCACCGCGCCAGTCGAGCGCAGCACCACGTCCTGCCACAGGCCGGTATTGCGGTCGCGGACGCTGGGGATCCAGTCCCAACCTTCGCTGGCGATGAAAGTCGGGCCGTCCAAGGCCTGCATCCCCCCGTTCTCACCGACCCCGGCGGTCAGGGACTCCTCGTGGGCGATCCCCGGATGCGGCGGCGGCGAGACCTTGACGGCGATGGCGTTGCGGCCCGGCTTCAGCTTGCCGGTGACATCGAACTGCCCCCGGACGAAGGCGCCCTTCAGGTCGCCCAGCCGCTCGCCATTCAGCCAGATCTCCGCAGCGTAGTTCACCCCCTTGAAGATCAGTTGCTGATGGCGGCCGGCCTGACCGGCGGGGGCGTCGAACTCGGCGCGGTACCAGTAGTCCTGCTTGTTGAGGCTTTCCGGAATGGCGGTGTTGTTGAGGCCGTAGTCGGGATCGGGATAGACGCCGCGATCGACCAGGGTGGTCAACACCGTGCCCGGCGTCGTGGCGGCGTACCAGGCCTTGGCGTCATAACCTGGCGTGGACAGCGCTGTCGGATCGGCCGTGACTTTCGGGGCCTCAGCCAGCGACCAGGCCGCCAGGACCCAGGCCTGATCGCCATCCGGGCGCAGGGCCGGGCCAGCATAGGGGGCGATGGCGGCGGGCTTGGAGAACGGCGCCTTGCTCTTGGGCCGTGTCCAGGCGTCCTGCGGTGTCACTTGGCCGTACATCTGGCGGACCTGGACTGGCCACGACGGACTGCCAGGCTCGTAGACGGTCAGCGCGGCATCGGGCTTGGCGGCCGCCAGGGTCTTGATCTCGACAGAGCCCAGCGCCCGCGACTCGGCGGTGAATCCGGCCACCTGGCCGCCGAACGGTGCGCTTCCGGCCAGTCCGCGCGGACCCAGCTGCGCTACGGAGGCCGGCCCGACGGGCGTCGCGGCGCCTTCCGCGACCTTTGTCCCATCGACATAGAGCGAGACCCTCGCGCCGTCCGACACCGCCGCCACATGGCGCCAGGCGCCGGCCTGCGCCGCGCCCTGCCCCCTGATCACCGTCGCGCCGACCCACACGGCCGGAACGCCGTTTTCGAGCACCAGGAAGCGGCCGCCCGCGGCCGGGTCGCCGACCCCGGCCACCACCACGCGTCCCGCCGCGATGTTCGACGCCTTGACCCAGCCTTGCAGCGTCCAGGGCCCATCGGCCGGCAGGCTAGCGGCCAGGGGTTTGGCCAAGCCGTCGCCGCCGCGCGGCAGGTCGGCATTGTAAGGTCCGTAGACAGACGATGTCTGGGCGCTGGCTGTCGCGGCGACCAGGGCGGCGCAGGACGCCAATAGCAAGGCGCGTGAAATCCGACGGGCGAACGGGGTCATGGCGTCTTCCTCCTCCTTCAGGCGGCCTCTGATGGGCGCGCTCGGCGTGGTTTTCAGGGCGTCAGGGTCGCGGCGGCAGGCGAGCGCAAGTCGCGCGCTGCTCGCCAGGGCGGGCAGCAGGCCTACCAGGGCAAGGAAGCGGCTAGAGCGCCGCATCGGCCTGCGCCTCGGCCAGGGTCCACAGTCGAGCAGCGCCCCGCACGCCGGAAGAGTCGCCCCACTGGGCCGGGGCCAGCCGAGCGTTCCAGCCGTCAGAGAAGACGTGCGGTTCGATGAAGCCCGGCAACCGCTCATAAAGCTCGACCACGTTCGACAGCCCGCCGCCGAACACGAAGGCGTCGGGGTCGGCGATGTCGCAGATCACCGCCAAGCCCCGGGCGAGACGATCGAGATAAAGGTCGAAGCTGACCACGGCCTGGGCGTCGCCAGCGCGGGCGGCGGCGATGATCGCTTCACCGCTCAGATCCTGGCCAACGCGCGCTGCGTGGTCGCGTTGGAGCCCCGTGCCCGAGATCCAGGTTTCCAGGCAGCCCTGGCGACCGCACCAGCAGGCCGGGCCAGGGCTTTCCGCGACGCTCGGCCAAGGCAAGGGCATGTGACCCCACTCGCCGGCCACGCCGTTGGCGCCCTCGACCAGCTTGCCATCGACCACCAGTCCGCCGCCGCAGCCGGTGCCGATGATCACCGCGAAGACCACGGCCAGGCCCGCCGCCGCGCCATCGACGGCCTCGGACAGCGCCAGGCAGTTGGCGTCATTGGCCAGCCGCACGGGACGACCAAGGCCGGCCTGCAAGTCCTCGCGAAACCGGCGGCCGTTCAACCAGGTGGAATTGGCGTTGCGCATCACGCCGGTGCGCGGCGACACCGAGCCGGGTGACCCGACGCCGATCGTGCCGCGCGCGCCGGCCTGCTGCTCGGCCTTGGCGATCAGGTCCCGAACGGTGTCGATGGCGGCGTCATAGGACCCGGGATTGGGGGCGCGCACCCGGGCCAGGAAACGACCGTCCGGCGCCAGGGCGGCGGCCTCGATCTTCGTGCCGCCGAAATCAACGCCGACCTGGATCAAGCCGTCTTCCTCCACCTGTCCGGAGCGCACGCTGCGGCGCGCTTCCGAGTTCGCTCTTAGCCTTCGACGAATAAAGAAAGCAATTTAAATAATCTATGGCAAGCGGCCCCTATCGCTCGCGGCGCGAGGCGATGCTAGGGAGGACGGCCCTCGCAGATCAGCGGAAAGCCGTCCTTGGAAGCCTCGCGGAAGTCGGACCGAAAGCGCACCGCCGGGACCAGCCTGTCGGGCGCCAATCTGGAGCGGGTCGGCGACCACAACCAGCGGGTCATCCTGCAGGCCATCCGGGTCAACAGCCCCATCACCCGCGTCACCTTGGCCCAGATCAGCGGCTTGACCCCGCCCGCGGTCGCCAACATCACCAAGCGACTGCTGGACGACGGGCTGATCCTGGAGGCTGGCCGAGTGCAGGGGGCGCGCGGCCAGCCGGCCATGAACCTGATGATCAATCCCGATGGCTGCCTGTCGATCGGGGTCAATATAGACCGTGACCACATCACCGTGGTGCTGCTGGACCTGATGGGTGTCGTCCGGGCGCGGGCCAGCGAGGAGATCGAGTTTCCGCTGCCGGACGATGTGGCCAGGTTCTGCAAGGTCAAGATCCACGAGATGCTGGCGGCTTGGAAGGACGGCCCGCCGCGCCTGTCGGGCATCGGCGTCGCCCTGCCCGACGACCTGGGCCGGGTGGACCTGCCGCACCGTCCAGAAAACTACGACGTCTGGAGCACGGCCGATGTCGGCAAGCTGTTGGCCGGCATTCTGCCGCTGCCGGTGTTTCTCGAGAACGACGCCGCCGCCGCGGCCTTGGGCGAGCTGCAGTTCGGCCACGGCCTGCGCAAGCCCAGCTTCTTCTACGTGCTGATCTCGTCGGGCTTGGGCGGAGGCATGGTGGTGGAGGGCAATTACTTCCGCGGAGCGCAGGGCCGCAGCGGAGAGATCGGCTTCCTGCCCATCCGCTCCTCCAGGACCGAGGCCCGCTCCCTGCAGGAAGTGGTGTCGCTGTCGGCGCTTTACGCCCACCTGGAAGCTGGCGGCGTCACGGTCAACCGCCCCGACCAGTTGGCCAGCCTGTCCGCCGGGGGTCAGGCCTTGGTCGAGGACTGGCTGGTTCTCAGCGCCAAACTGCTGGTCTCGCCCTTCGTGGGGATCAGCTGCGTGTTTAATCCAGAGGCCATCTATATCGGCGGCCGTCTGCCCACCGATCTGCTCGACCGGTTGGTGGACGCCGTCAACGCCCGCCTGGCCAGGGTCGAGAACATGCCTGTCCTGGCTCCGGTCGAACGGGCCGCCACCTCGGCCGACGGGGCGGCGGTGGGGGCGGCCCTGCTGCCGTTCATGGCCCAGCTCCTGCCGTCCCGCGCCGCTTTGAGGAAGACCGGCGAGGGTTGATCGTTTGGGTGCGGATCAGATCATCCGCTGAGTGCTCACGGGCTGGCCCTTGCGGTGCTGGGCGTCGAGCATGACGATGGCGCGGTGGGCCGCGCGGATCGCGCCCTCCAGCCAGGCGCCGACATGGCTGAGATATTCGCCGGCGAAGTGGATCTGCCCGTCGGGCTGGCCCAGCAGGTGATAGTCGGGCTCGTCGTCGCTGGCCCAGCCGACGCCGATGCCCAGGGTGTAGGGCGCCGCCGCCCATTGCACCTGCAGCGGCTTTTCCAGCAATTGGCCGCAGGCTGGGTGCATCGCCTCGATGACCTTGCGGGTGTGCTCGATCTGGTCGGGGCGCGAGAGTTTGGCAAGTTGGTCCGCCACCTTGCCGCCAGCATAGGCCCCGAGGATCACGCCGGTCTTGGTGTGCAGGCCGTAGCTTGGATACCAGACCATGTTGCTGGGGCCCTTCACGAACGAGAGGCCTGCATGGCGGTGAAGGCGGCGCCGTAACCGCGGGGCGCGCCGATGCCGTGAATGAAACTGCGACGACTGACCAGCATGCATCCCCCTGAACGCTCCTGTTCAAGCGCCATGCGAAAGGGATGCTCACGGAGCGTCAATCAAAGACCCCGCCGCCGGATGATTGTCCGCCCGGCGCCGCCAAGGCTGGCAACCCGCGCCGCATTTCGCGGCGCTGGAGCATCGGCCGTGCGCGTTCAGGCAAGACACCGAGCGCCAGGGTCAAAATCTAGGCTCTTTGGCCGTTCAGACTGGGCGGGCTCAGGTATTTTCTCTTAGCCGCGCAGCACCGAAGCTTTCGCCGTGCGTTTCCCCCCAACCCGCGCCAATGATGCGGCAACGGAAGCTGCCGTCGGGTTGGCAAACAGGATCAGAGCGCCACATGCCTCCCATCGAAACGCCCTCCATTTCCCGCCGTTGCCTGGTGGCCGCGGGCGCGGCCTCGGCCGCGGCGACGGCGTCCCCCTTGGCCGCCACGGCGGCTTCGAACGCCGATGCTCCGGTGCTCGCCAAGGTCTCGTTCGAAATCAACGGCAAGCCCCAGACACTCGAGCTCGACACCCGCACCACCCTGCTTGACGCCCTGCGCGAGCACCTGAAGCTGACCGGCACCAAGAAGGGCTGTGACCACGGCCAGTGCGGGGCCTGTACAGTGATCGTGGAGGGGCGGCGGATCAATTCCTGCCTGAGCTTGGCGGTGATGCACGAGGGCGACCGCGTGACCACCATTGAGGGCCTGGGCGCGCCGGACAGGCTGCACCCGATGCAGGCCGCCTTCGTCAAGCACGACGGCTATCAGTGCGGCTACTGCACGCCGGGCCAGATCTGCTCGGCGGTCGCCGTGCTGGACGAGATCAAGGCCGGGATCCCCAGCCACGTCAGCGCCGACCTGACCGCCTCGCCTGAGGTGAGCGGAGAAGAGCTGCGAGAGCGGATGAGCGGCAACATCTGTCGCTGCGGCGCCTATTCCAACATCGTCGAGGCCATCACCGAAGTGGCGGGGAGGACGGCATGAAAGCCTTCACCTACGAGCGGGTCCGCTCCCCCGCCGAGGCCGCTGCGGCGGCTCGCAAGCCCGGCGCCAAGTTCATCGCCGGTGGCACCAATCTGCTCGACTTGATGAAGCTGCAGATCGAAACGCCTCGACATCTGATCGACGTCAACGGATTGGCGCTGGACAAGATCGACAAGACACCCGACGGCGGCCTCCGCATCGGAGCCCTGGTCCGCAATACCGATCTGGCGGCCGACAAGCGCGTGCGCCGCGACTACGCGGTGCTCAGCCGCGCCCTCCTGGCTGGCGCGTCCGGACAGCTGCGCAACAAGGCCACGACGGCGGGCAATCTGCTGCAGCGCACCCGCTGTCCCTATTTCTACGACACCAACATGCCATGCAACAAGCGCATGCCCGGCGCCGGCTGCTCGGCGATCGGCGGCTTCACCCGCTCGCACGCCGTGCTGGGGACCAGCGAGGCCTGCATCGCCACCCACCCCAGCGACATGGCCGTGGCCATGCGCGCCCTGGACGCCGAGGTGGAGACCGTCAAGCCGGACGGCGCCGTCCGCACGATCCCGATCGCCGACTTCCACCGCCTGCCAGGCGCCACGCCGCATCTGGAGACCGCGCTGGCGCCGGGCGAACTGATCACGGCCGTGACCCTGCCCAAGCCGATCGGCGGCGTGCATATCTACCAAAAGGTCCGCGACCGGGCCTCCTACGCCTTCGCCCTGGTGTCGGTGGCCGCCATCGTTCAGCGCGACGGCTCGGGTCGCTTGGCGGTCGGCGGCGTCGCCCACAAGCCGTGGCGCGTCGAGGCGGCCGAAGCGCAGCTGCGGCGCGGCGCCAAGCCGACGGCCGACCTGCTGCTGTCGGGGGCCAAGACCACGCCGGACAACGCCTACAAGCTGACCCTGGTCGAGCGCACGCTCGGCGCGGTGTTGGCGCAAGCAAGGGCCTGACGCCATGAAGTTCGACACGCCCGCCACCACCAATCCGATCGATCAGCTAAAGATCATCGGCAAGTCCACCGACCGCATCGATGGTCCGCACAAGACTAGCGGCCTGGCGACCTACGCCTATGAACACCACGACGTGGCCCCCAGCCCCGTCTATGGATTTGTGATCGGCGCGGCGATCGCCAAGGGCAGGATCACGTCGATGGACACGTCCAAGGCCCTGGCCGCGCCCGGCGTCCTGGCCATCGTCACGGCGGCCAATGCCGGCAAGCTCGGCAAGGGCAGATTCAACACCGCCAAACTCCTGGGCGGCCCCGAGATCGAACACTACCACCAGGCGATCGCCGTGGTCGTCGCCGAGACCTTCGAACAGGCGCGCGCCGCCGCCTCGCTCGTGAAGGTCGACTATGCCCGCGCCCAGGGCCGTTTCGACCTCGCCCAGGCCAAGCCCGGCGCGACCCGGCCCAAGGATAGCGCCGACGCCGTCGTCGGCGATTTCGCGACCGCCTTCGCCGCCGCGCCCGTGCAACTGGACGAGACCTACGTCACGCCCGACCAGAGCCATGCGATGATGGAGCCGCATGCCTCGATCGCCATCTGGAATGGTGACAAGCTGACCTTGTGGACGTCCAACCAGATGATCGCCTGGAGCGTGGGCGACGTGGCCCAGACGCTCGGCATCCCCAAGGCGAACGTCCGACTTGTGTCACCCTTCATCGGCGGCGGGTTTGGCGGCAAGCTCTTCGTGCGCGCCGACGCCATCCTGGCCGCGCTCGGGGCCCGCGCGGCCCGCCGGCCTGTGAAGCTGGCCCTGACTCGCCCCTTGATCTTCAACAACACCACCCATCGGCCCGCCACGATCCAGCGCATCCGCCTTGGCGCGACGAAGGAGGGCAAGCTCACGGCGATCGGCCACGGGACCTGGTCTGGCGATCTGGAGGGCGGCGGTCCCGAGGACGCCGTCCAGCAGACCCGCTTGCTCTATGCGGGGGCCAATCGCTTGATGACCACCCGTCTTGCGGTGCTGGATCTGCCCGAGGGCAACGCCATGCGCGCGCCAGGCGAGGCCCCTGGCCTGATGGCTCTGGAAGTGGCCATGGACGAACTGGCCGAGAAGCTGGGCATCGACCCCGTCGCGCTGCGCATCCTCAACGACACCCAGGTCGATCCGGAAAAGCCCGAGCGCCCCTTCTCCCAACGGCAGTTGATCCAGTGCCTGCGCACCGGGGCCGACCGGTTCGGCTGGGCGAAGCGCCGCGCGCCGGCCCAGACCCGCGACGGGCGTTGGTTGGTCGGCATGGGCGTCGCGGCCGCCTTCCGCAACAACCTGACCATGACCTCCGCCGCGCGTGTACGCCTGGACAAAGACGGCGTGGTGACGGTCGAGACCGATATGACCGACATCGGCACGGGCAGCTATACGATCATCGCCCAGACGGCCGCCGAGATGATGGGCGTGCCGCTCAGTCAGGTCTCGGTGAAGCTCGGCGACTCCTCTTTCCCGGTTTCGTCGGGCTCTGGCGGCCAATGGGGCGGCAACAGTTCGACCGCTGGCGTCTACGCCGCTTGCGTCAAGTTGCGCGAAGCCGTTGCGCAAAAGCTGGGTTTCGATCCGAGCCTGGCGAAATTCGCCGACAGCCAGGTCAGCGCCGGCGGACGCAGCCTCCCCCTGGCCCAGGCCGCAGGCGAGGCGGGGCTGACGGCTGAGGACAAAATGGAATATGGCGACCTGGCCAAGACCCACCAGCAATCGACGTTCGGCGCGCACTTCGTTGAGGTCGGGGTCGATGCGGCCACGGGCGAGATCCGCGTGCGGCGGATGCTGGCCGTCTGCGCGGCGGGGCGGATCCTGAACCCCAAGTCGGCTCGCAGTCAGGTGATTGGCGCCATGACCATGGGCGTTGGCGGCGCTCTGATGGAAGAGTTGGTCGTCGATAAACGGCTGGGCTTCTTCGTCAATCACGACCTGGCCGGCTACGAAGTGCCCGTGCATGCCGACATTCCGCACCAGGAGGTGATCTTCCTTGACGAAACAGACCCGATGTCCTCGCCGATGAAGGCCAAGGGCGTTGGAGAGCTGGGCATATGCGGGGTCGCCGCCGCGGTCGCCAATGCCGTCCACAACGCCACCGGCGTACGGGTGCGGCACTATCCGGTCACGCTCGACAAGCTTCTCGATCGGCTGCCGCAGGTCGCCTAGAGCCTTTCCCGACCTGACTGCGTCAGGCCGTGAGCTCTAATCTCATGTTTTGACGCAATTTTCTTCACGCGAACCGGAGCCAATTCGCTCGAAAAATGCTCTAGAACGCTGGACCAGACAGAAAGCCGGCCACCGCGTTGCCGTCGAACACGGTCTCGGCCCGACCACCCGGCCCCGCGTCCATCGGCCAGCAAGCTGGCAATTTTTTTGAAGTTTTTGGCGCACCCGACACGATTCGAACGTGTGACCTTTGCCTTCGGAGGGCAACGCTCTATCCAGCTGAGCTACGGGTGCTTCCGCCTTGCGGAAGCGCGGTCTTAGCGGAAAGGCCGCGCCGGCGCAAACGGGTCTTTCCTATCCCTTGGCCAGATAGACGAAGCGCAGAATGAACAGGGCCGCCAGCACCAGCAGCAGCCAGTCGGCCTTGGTGATCTTGCCGGTCAACAGGCGCAGCAAGGCGTAGCTGGTGATGCCGAAGGCCAAGCCGTTGGCGATCGAGAAGGTCAGCGGAATGGTGATCAGGGTCAGGAAGGCCGGGATCGCCACGGTCGGGTCGGCCCAGTCGATGTCGACCAGCGACCCGACCATCAGGGCGCCGACCAGGATCAAGGCCGGCGCGGTGGCGGCGGCCGGTATGGCCTGGACCAGCGGCGCGAAGAACATGGTCAGCAAAAAGAGCAGGCCCACGACCACCGCCGTCAGGCCGGTTCGGCCGCCAGCCGTGACGCCGGCGGCGCTCTCGATATAGCTGGTCACCGTGCTGGTGCCGGCCACAGCGCCGACCATGGTGGCCGCCGAGTCGGCCAGCAGGATGCGGTTGAGGCGGGGGATCGAGCCGTCCGGCGCTTGCAGGCCGGCCTTCTTGGTCACCGCCACCAGGGTGCCGACATTGTCGAACAGGTCGACGAACAGGAAGACGAAGACGATCTCAAGCATGGCGAGCGCCAGGCCGCCCTTCAGGTGGAAGGCGCCGAGGATGTCGAGCTTGAAGGCCGTGGCGGTCAGGTCGGCGAGGCTGGAGGTGGCGGGGATGACCTTGGCAAGGCCCAGGACCCAGCCGGCGGCGGTGGCCAGCAGGATGCCGATCAGGATCGCGCCCTTGACCCGCCAGGCCTGCAGCACGGCGATGACCAGCAGGCCGATGATCGCCAGGGCCGCGCTGGGGGTCGTGAGGTCGCCCAGGGCCACGGTGGTGGCGGGGCTGGCGACGATGATCCCCGCCTCCTTCAGGCCGATGAAGGCGATGAACAGGCCGACCCCGGCCGCAACCGCCGAGAACAGCGGCTTGGGGATGGCCGCGACGATCATCTGCCGAACGCCCACCAGGGTCAGGATCAGGAAGGCCACGCCCGACAGGAAGACGCAGCCCAGGGCCACCTCCCACGGCACGCCCATGCCCTTGACCACGGTGTAGGTGAAATAGGCGTTCAGCCCCATGCCGGGGGCCAGGGCCAGAGGATAGTTGGCGATCAGCCCCATCAGGATCGAGCCGAAGCCGGCCGCCAGACAGGTGGCGACGGCGACGGCGGCCACCGGCATGCCGGCCTCGCCGAGGATCGTCGGATTGACCACGACGATATAGGCCATGGTCATGAAGGTGGTGAAACCGGCCAGCACCTCGATGCGAACGTTCGTGCCGTTGGCCTTCAGGCCGAAGAGCTTCTCAAGCATTCAGCGGCTCCCGGTGGGCGCGCCGACCGGGAGGGTCGTGGCGTAGGTGTTCCAGTGATGGGTCAGTTCGCGAACCACCGGACCGGCGACCTTGAAGGTGGCGGCGAAGGCGGCGGCCGCGCCGTCATGGTTGAACACCCGCGGGAAGGTCGGCTGGTCGAGGGGCGGTCGCGTATAGTTGCTCGCCGTGCGCAGCACCAGCACCCGGCGCGCGTCGATCTGGCCGGCGTCGCCATAGAGGTGCAGCACGTCGAGTATGCCCTGGTCCTCGCAGTCGCTCATCGCGAAGACGCCGGCCTTGTCGGTCCAAAGCTGGACCCAGTCTCGGGCCCACTGTGTCCGGCGGTCGCCGTGCCAGAAGCGGGTGGCGCCCAGCACGTCGCCTTCGAGCACGAAGGGCGGCTTCTGGGCCAGGGGCTGGCCCGCATAGCCACTACGCAGCGCCTTGAGCTTCTCCGAATCCGGCAAGGCGACGTCCTTGCTCAGGCCATAGGCCCAGTCGACCAAGCCGGTGTCGAGTTTCCAGACCATGCCGCTGGAGCCGTTGGCGTCGCCCTTGACCTGGGGACGGTCGGTCTGCAGCGCATAGAGGCCATAGGGCCAGTCGGCGGGGATTTCGCGATCATCGACCTCGTAGATCGGGTCGGCGTCGACCACGAAATTGGCCCAGGCGGCGCTGCCGACCGAGGCGACCTGGGGATCGACCCCGGCGATGCCGCTGACGATCCAGTAGGCCTTGGACAGGTCGAACTGCTTGGAGAGGATCAGGGCGGCGACGCTTTCGCGGGCTCGGCCGCGCATGTCGCTGGCGATGGCCAGCACGCCGTCGTCGGAATAGCGCGCCATGTGACGCACGCCGGGTATCTTGATCTCGTGGGTCAGCGGCCAGCCCTCGACCCAGGGCTGGAACTCGCCGGCGAAGTCGCCGGTGTCGGCCCCGACCTCGAAGGTGGTGACGATGACGACCTTGATCGGCATCGGCTTGGCGAGCGCCACGCCGCCGAGGCCGGTCGCCAGCACGAAGGTCATCAAGACCCGAAACAGAAATCGCCGCATACCGTCCTCATGCCCCAAACTGGCGGCGAAAATCATCCGCTCCGCCGCGCGATGCAATCGGAGAAATTGGCTGGCGGCAAGAGCGCGCCCGTTTGCGCGTCGTCTGGGCGACGGCGCCCGATCGGGGGATTCCACGTTCAAGCTGACCGAGCGACACTCGCCAGGCTCGCCTCTCCCGCCGGCAAGGCGGTAAGGTGGACCGACTCACCAACGCCCCGAAAGCCTATCCATGCGCCTTGCCCTGACGCTTCTGTTCCTGACCTGCGCGCCGCTCTCGGCCCCGCTGGCCGCCCAGGCCGCCCACCTGCTGGACGCCACGCCGCGCACGGCGGTGATCAGCGCCTTCCCGCCCGAACTGATGGCCTTGGAAGCCGCGACCACCGACAAGCACGACCATGCCGCGGCCGGCACGCGCTTCGTCACCGGCACACTGGAGGGCAAGCCGGTGGTGCTGTTCCTCAGCGGGGTCAGCATGGTCAACGCCGCGATGATCACACAGCTAGGCTTGGACCATTTCAAGATCGAGCGGATCGTGTTCTCCGGCGTAGCCGGCGGGGCCGATCCCGACCTTGAGGTCGGCGACGTGGTGGCCCCCGACAGCTGGGTGCAGTCGTCGGAAATGGCCTATGCCCGCGAGGTTCCCGGCGGCTTGGCTCCGCCCCAAGGTCTGACCGCCGGGCTGCCGGCCTTCGGCATGATGTATCCGCGCCCGGTCCGCGCTCAGCGCGATCCGGGCGAGGCGCCGGAGGAGCGGCTGAACTTCCCGGCCGATCCGGCCTTGCTGAAGGTCGCCCGGCGGGTCGCCGAGCGCGTCACTCTGCAACGCTGCGCCGCCGACCAGTGCCTGACCAAGGCGCCCAAGGTGGTGGTCGGCGGGGTGGGCGGTTCAGGGCCGGTGTTCGTCGACAATGCCGCCTTCCGTCAATATGCCCACACGACGTTCGGGGCCCGCGTGCTGGACATGGAAAGCGCCGCCGTCGCCCAGGTGGCCTATGTCAACAAGACGCCGTTCATCGCCTTCCGCAGCCTGTCGGACCTGGCCGGTGGCGACCCGGCCGGCAACCAGTTCCCGGTGTTTTTGAAGTTCGCGGCGGCCAACAGCGCCACCGTCGTGAGAGCGTTCGTCAAGGCGCTGCCCTAGTCCTCCTCCTTTGGGGGAGGCGATCGCGAAGCGATCGGTGGGGGGCGTTTTAGGATCGTCGATCGTGTGGAAATGGCCAGCTCCCGATCACTCCCCCCTCCGTCGGCTTCGCCGCCACCTCCCCCCACAGGGGGAGGAACTCAGGCCCGCAGCGGATCCTTGGCGTTCGGATCGCCATAGGTCAGCGACACGAACACGTCCTCCAGATCCGGATCCTCGGTGGCGATGTCCTTGATCTTCAGACCCTCGGCCCGCACCGCGGCCAGCACCTGTTCGACGCTGGACTGACCCGTGCGGTAGGAGACCGAGAACGCCCCGGCCCCGCGCAGCTTGGTCTCGAAGCCCGCCAGCAGCGGCGCTGCGGTCACCGGCTCTTCGGGCGTCACCACCACGTTGCGGATGTCCATTCGGCTCAGCAGCTTGGCCGTCGGCTCGTTGACCACCACCTCGCCGCGATTGACGATGGCGATCTGGTCGCACAGCTCCTGGGCCTCTTCCAGATAGTGGGTGGTCAGCACGATGGTCACGCCCAGCTTGTTCAGCCCGGTGACATAGCTCCACAGCTGGCGACGCAGCTCGACATCGACGCCTGCGGTCGGCTCGTCGAGGATCAGCACCGGCGGCTGGTGGACCATGGCTTTCGCCACCATCAGCCGGCGCTTCATGCCGCCCGACAGCTGGCGGACATAGGCGTCGGCCTTGTCGCCCAGGCCCAGGGCGTTGAGCAGTTCATCGGTGCGACGCTCGCTCTTGGGCACGCCGTACATGCCGGCCTGGACCTCCAGCGATTCGCGCGGGGTGAAGAACACGTCGGCCGCCAGTTCCTGGGGCACCACGCCGATGGCGGCGCGGGCGTCGCGCGGGCGCTCGTCGATGTCGCGGCCCCAGATCCGCACCGTGCCGCTGGTCTTGCGGGTCAGGCCGGCCAGGATGTTGATGAAGGTCGACTTTCCAGCCCCGTTCGGTCCCAGGAGCCCGAAGATCGAGCCACGCGGCACCTTGAGGTCGATGCCGTTCAAAGCCCGTTTTTCGGGTGATGTCTTGCTGGCGGGATAGGTCTTGAACAGGCCTTCGGCTTCGATCGCGTAGGCGGGCAGGTCCATGAAACGTCCAGATGCGGCGCTTTGGGGCGCTTGAAGAAAAACGAACGCGTGCGTGCGAATTGACGGCGGCGCGACAGGTCGCATAGGTATGCCTGCATCGCCGCCACGCCAAGGCCGCGTCTGGATTTCAAGGGTTTTACCAAGATGGCGCGCAAGGCCAAGTCCACCTCCGCTCTCGACGCCCTGCCCGGATCGGCGATGTCGGGGCCCGCCACGGCCCCGACCGGCATGGACACCTTGGCCCATCCTGGCTCCGCCCCCGAAACCATCATGGTCCGCTCGCACCGCATCGCCTGCGACGGCGTCGGCGGCGCCCTGGGCCATCCACGCGTCTGGCTGGAGATGGGCGCGGCCGGCTTCGTCGACTGCTCCTATTGCGACCGCCGCTTCATCGCCGCCACCGCCCCGGGTCATGACGAGGACGAGCAACTGGCCCCTGGCGTCTATGAAGGCTCCGGCGGCCACTGAGGTGACCGACGAGTCCGCGTCCCTGCGCCGCGCCGAGACCCTGGCCCAGGCCTGGGCGGCTGCCGAATGGCCGCACGAGGCGCCGGTGCTGCGGGCCATCGCCATGCCGTCCGACACCAATCCCGAGGGCGACATCTTCGGTGGCTGGCTGCTGTCGCAGATGGACCTGGCGGCGGCCTCGATCGCCTTCCACCGCGCCGCCGGCCGCTGCGCCACCATCGCCATCGACGGCATGACCTTCATCAGCCCGGTGTTCGTCGGCGACGAGGTCAGTCTGTTCGCCAAGGTCGTCCACGTGGGCCGCACCTCACTGAAGGTCGAGGTCGAGGCCTGGCGCCGCCGCCGCGACGGCGAGCAGGCCCACAAGGTGACCCAGGGCGTGTTCACGTTCGTGGCCATTGGCGAGGATCGCAAGCCGAGGCCGCTGCCGCGGTAGCTAGGTCCTCCCCCTGCGGGGGAGGCGGTCGCGCAGCGACCGGTGGGGGGTGTTTTGGGATCGTCGATCGTAGGTTCGACCGTCATCCGATCCCTCCCCCCACCGTCGGCTTCGCCGACACCTCCCCCACGAGGGGAGGACTTATTCAGCGGCTCACCTGCCCCCTACGGATCGCTTCGCGATCGTCCGCCCCCATAAGGGAAAGAGCTCCGCCCCCTATGGGGGCGGACAGACGGCGAAGCCGTCAGGTGGGGGCAAGGGCGTGTGATCTCACCTGAAAAGCGCCCGAAGCGGCCGCCTGGAAGTCCGATTTGGGTCGAAAGCAGAACCCCTACCCCGCCAAATCCTCATACGGCTTTCCATCACTCGACATCAGCACCGCCAAAGGCCGCGTGCCGCTGAACTCGGCCAGGATCGCCATGGTCATCACCGCCAGCGGGGTCGACAGGAAGGCCCCGGTCACGCCCCACAGGAAGCCCCAGAAGGCCAGGGCCAGCAGCACCACGATCGGGTCGAGGTTGAGGCTGCGGCCCTGCATGCGCGGCTGGACCACGTGGCTGACGGCGAAGTGGATGGCTTCCAGGCCGACCAGCAGGATCACCCCGCGCCAGATGTCCTGCACCTCCACCAGGCCGAACACCGCCGGGAACAGTACGCCGACGGCGGCGCCGATGGCCGGAATGTAGTTGGTCAGGAAGATGATCAGGCACCAGAACGGGATGTGCGACAGACCCACCGCCGCCATCAAGGCCGCCGAGGCCGCAGTGATGATCAGCCCGACCACGGTCTGCACCCAGATGTAGTTCTGCAGGCCGTCGCGGATCTGGTTGAACACCCGCTGGGCCTCGACGCGACGCTCCGCGTTCTGGAACATGCCCTGGGCCTTGGCCTTGAAGCCCCGGCGCGAGGCCAGCAGGAAGCCCAGATAGATCAGCACGAAGATTGTCGCCTCGGCGAAATGGCTGAACGAGCCGGCGACCACGCCCACATATTGGGCCGGGTTGAGCGTTTGGATCAGGCTGGAAAGGGTCGGCGTGACGCGCAGCCCCAGATGCTGCGCCACCAGGCCCAGCAGGTCGTTGATCCGCGCCGTGTAGCTGGCGGACTGGGCGGCGAAGTCGCTGGCGTTGTCGGCCGTCACCCAGATCGTCACCACCAGCACCGCGACGATGGCGGCGATGGCGACCGGCAGGGCCAGCCGGCGCAGCGCCTTGGGCAGTCGGACCGTCAGCAGGCGGGCCAGGCCGTCGATGATGATCAGCAGGAACACCGCCAGAACGAACGGCTCCAGGATTCCCCGCAAGGCCCACAGCGCAAGGCCCGTCAGGATCGTGGCGGTGATCACTGCGGCCACCTTCAGGGCGGTGACGTGGCCCAGCAGATTGACAGACGGGGGGTTCGGCGCGGAATCGGTCATGGTCAGGTCGGCCTAGGGAGCGTCTGAAGGTTCCAGCTATGCCCCGGTCTGGCCCCGTCCGCCATTCCCGTCTGGACACCCCGCCCCCTCCAGCGCCATATCCGTCCATGCACGACCACGACGCCGACGTCATCATCGCCGGAGCCGGCATGGCCGGAACCACCCTGGCGCTCGCCCTGGCCTCGGCCGGGGTCAAGGCCCTGCTGGTCGATCCCCAGCCGTTCGACGCCCAGCTGGCGCCGAGCTTCGATGGGCGCTCCTCGGCCGTCGCCTATTCGTCGTTTCGCCAATGGCGGACGATCGGGGCCGGCGAGGCCCTGGCGCCCCACGCTCAGCGGATCGAGCAGATCCTGGTCACCGACGGCAAGACCCCGGGTCCGGCCTCGGGCGGCCCCTCGCCGTTCTTCCTGCGCTTCGACAGCGGCGAGATCGCCGACCGCTCCAACGGCGAGCCCCTGGGCTATCTGATCGAGAACCGCCAGATCCGCGCCGCCCTGGCCCAGACCGTGATCGACAAGGGCATAGAGGTGCTGGCGCCGGCCGGCGCCAAGGCGCTGGACGTCACCCCCGCTGGCGCCACCTTGACCCTCACCGACGGCCGAACCCTCTCGGCGCCGCTGGTGGTGTCCGCCGAGGGCCGCAATGGCGTGCTGCGCAAGGCCGCGGGCATCGGCGACATCGGCTGGCGCTACGGCCAGAGCGGCGTGGTGGCCACTGTGCGTCTGCAGCACCCGCACCAGGGCGTGGCCCACGAATATTTCCTGCCCAGCGGCCCATTCGCCATTCTTCCGCTGACGGACAATCGCGCCAGCCTGGTGTGGACCGAAAGCACTTTGCGCGCCGAGGCCCTGCGCGACGCTTCGCCAGAAGCCTTCCACAGCCACCTGATGCGACGGTTCGGCGAGTTTCTGGGCACGGTCGAGATGGTTGGCCCAACCTTCGTCTATCCGCTGTCGCTGTCGCTGGCCGAACGGCTGGTCGCCCCGCGCCTGGCCCTGATCGGCGACGCCGCCCACGGCGTGCACCCGATCGCCGGCCAGGGCCTCAACCTCGGCCTCAAGGACGCCGCAGCCTTGGCGCAGGTAGTGGTCGAGGCGTTGCGCAATGGCGAGGACATCGGGGCCGAGGCCGTGTTGGAGCGCTACGCCCGCTGGCGACGGTTCGACAATATCACCAACGCCCTGGCCTTCGACGGCTTCGTGCGCCTGTTCTCCAACGACAATCCACTGCTACGCCTAGCGCGCGGCGTGGGCATGGCGGCGGTCAACCGCATCGCGCCAGCGCGGCGGTTCTTCATGCACGAGGCCGGCGGCGGGGTCGGGGATCTGCCGAAACTGCTCAGGGGCATGGCCATCTAGCGGTCGGTGGGGGGGGAGTTTTTGAAATCGGCGGTCCGGAGCATGGCCGGTGGCCGATCACGCCCCCCTCCGCCGGCTTCGCCGACACCTTCCCCACAGGAGGAGGACTTGGCCGTGTCTAGTCTTCCAGGCTGCGGGCTTCCTCGGGCAGCATGATCGGCACGCCGTCGCGGATCGGATAGGCCAGCTTGGCGGCGTTGCTGATCAGCTCGCCCCGGGCGCGGTCATAGAACAGTGGCGCGCGGGTGACGGGACAGACCAGCACCTCCAGCAGGCGCGGGTCGAGATCGGTGGGCGGAGGGGGAGCAGCGGCGGTCATGGGCGGCGTTGTAGGCGGTTTTGGCAGCGGCGCAAACTACTGCAGCATCCCCGGTTCCTCGTCGTCCCCCAGCGCCGCGTCGATCTCCAGCAACGCCACCAGGGTCTCGCGGCGGTCGGTCAGGGTGGGGGCCTCGAGCAGGGCCTGTTTCTCGACCGGCTCGAACGGCAGGGCCATGGCCAGGCTGTTGATCAAGGCGTCGGAGGGCGCGGCCTCGGCGCTGGTCCAGTCGATGTCGAGACCACGATGGTCGAGATAACGGCGCAGGGCCGCCAACAGGGCTTCGGCCTCGCCGCCCGAGGTGGCCCCTTCGGCGGCCTCGCGCAGGTCGGCTTCGAAGGTCGAGAAATCGACGCGCGCCTGGCGGTAGGGCGCGCGGCTGGGCAACTCCGCGCCCAGCCGAAAGCGGCAGACGCCGGTCAGAGTCACCAGATAACGCCCGTCGCTGGCCTCGGCGAAGCTGGTCACCCGGCCCGCGCAGCCGACGGAAGCGAGGCTGGGCCGCTCGTCGTCGCCGCCGGGCCGGGTCTGGACCATGCCGATGATCCGCTCACCCGACATGGCGTCGTCGAACATGTTGAGATAACGCGGCTCGAAGATGTTGAGCGGCAACTGGCCGCCGGGCAGCAGCAGGCAGCCGTCCAGCGGAAACACCGGGATCACCAGCGGCAGGTCGTCGGCCCTTCGATAGACGCCCGGCATCGGGTTCTCCTAGCTGAACAGAATGGCCGACAGCCGCTTGCGGCCGGCCTTGGCCACTTCCGACGTATAGCCGGCCGCCTCGAACACGGTCAGCAGTTGCTTGCGCGCCGCCTCGTCGTTCCAGGTGCGGTCGCGTTCGATGATGGTCAGAAGATGGTCGGAAGAGGCTTGAAGCTGGCCGGCGCCGGCCAGGGCCTTGGCCAGTTCGAAACGGGCTTCGTGGTCGTCGGCGTCGGACGCCAGGCGCTGCTCGAACGGCGCGGTCTCGGACGGCGCGTCCTGGGCCAGGACCAAGGCGGCGCGGACGATCTCGAGGTCGGGGTCCTTGGCGTCGGCCGGGGCGGTGGCGGCGACTTCGGCCGCGCCCTCCAGGTCGCCACCGATCAGATAGCAGCGGGCCAGGCCGCCGATGGCCTTGAGGCTGGCCGGGTCCAATTGCAGCAGCTGTGCGAAGGCCTGGGCGGCGCCGCCGATGTCGCCGAGCTCCATCGATTCCGTGGCCATGGCCAGCAGGGCGTCGGCGTCGCTCTGGGCCGGCGGGCCGGAAATGCGGTCGATGAAGGCCTTGATCTCGCTTTCGGGCTGGGCGCCCTGGAAGCCGTCGACCGGCTGGCCGTCGACAAAGGCGTAGACGGTCGGGATCGACTGCACGCGCAACTGGCCCGAATAGCCGGGGTTCTTGTCGACATCGATCTTGACCAGCTTGACCGCGCCTCCGGCTGCGTTGACCGCCTTTTCCAAGGCCGGGGTCAGCTGGCGGCACGGACCGCACCAGGTCGCCCAGAAGTCGACGATCACCGGTTGGATCTTGGAGGCCTCGATGACGTCGGCCAGGAAGCTGGCGTCCGTGCCGTCCTTGATGTGCTCGCTCTTGCTCGCGCCGCCAGCAAGGATGGGAGCGGGTTTTTCGCCAATCAGGGCCATCGGGTCTCTCTTCACGCAGGGTCTTCAACGCATGGCGCGCCGATTGGATCGGGCGGGCGCCGGTCTAGGGGGCCAAGATGGTCTCTCGCGCCGGGGTTCGCAATCGGGGGATGCCGGTTATCCGACCACCGCCATGGCCGGGAAATCGACGATCATCGGCGTGAAGCCCAGCGCCGCCAGGAACCGTCGCAAGCCGTCCTGAGAGATCGCCGTGGTCGCGTTGTTGGCCAACGGATGGAAATTGACCGGATCGGACTTGGCCAAGCCCGCGTCGAGCACGAAGCGCACGCGGTGGTCGGTGTCGTTTATCAGGCCGAACGCCGTGACCGAGCCCGGCGTCACCCCCAGGGTCTCCAGCATCAGGTCGGGAGAACCGAACGACAGCCGGCCCGAGCCAATCACCGTGTGCAGGCGCTTCAGGTCGATCACCGTCTCGCCCAGAGCCGAGATCAGCCATAGCTGACCTTTCGCGTCCTTCAGGAACAGGTTCTTGGTGTGCCCGCCGGGCAGGGTCGCCTTGATCTCCAGCCCCTCCTCCACCCGGAACACCGGCGGATGATCCAGGGTCGAATGGGCGACGCCGTGGGCGTCGAGGAAGGCGAAGAGGTCGGCGCGGGTTTTCATCCGGACGTTCTAAGGCGGGCGAGGACCTGTTCCAGCACGAAAGCGACGCGGTCCTCGACTGGGGCCTGCGGCAGATCCACCAAGGTGTAGCCGAGCTCGGTATAGACCTGCGCCATCATGGCGTGGGTGCGTACGGCCTCGGCGAAATCCTGGCGGCGCTCGGCGTCGTTGGTGAAGACCTCCGGCCACGGCGGGGCGATGAACACCAGCGGCTCGTAGTGCAGCGTCAAGGCCGCTGCGGCGAGGTCCTCCGGGATCGGCAGGCCGCACAGCCGCAGATAGCCGACAATGTCCGGCACGCCGCGATCGAAGAACACAGGCCCGCTGAGCAGCTCTACGAGGGCATGCGCACGACTGTCCATGACCAGCATCCAGCGGGCATAGGCCTCGCGGTCCGCCCACGGCAGGGCCGTGCCGCCGGCCTCGACCTGGCCCCGGATGATCGCCCGGCCGCTCTCGAAGACGCACGGAAGGCCCCGCGCCTCCAGGGCGTCGATCAGGCTGGTCTTGCCCGCCCCCGGTCCTCCGGTGACGACAAAGCGGCGCGTGAGCATGGGTTTCATCAAGGCCCCTTTCGATCGGTGCGGGTCGGTGCGCTGGACGGGCTCGCCCTTCGGGCGCTAGAGCAGGATAGGGAATGGCGAACGCAGGAAGAAGAGAGCGGCATGGAACTGGAGTGCTACCCCACCGAAAATCGCCCGCCCGAGATCGTGCCGGGCCGGCCGCAGCGGGCCTGGATGGACCATTTCGCCGACCGCCATCCCTATCGCTGCCTGCCGCTGACCATGGCCAACACCACCGGCTGGGAAATCCTCTGCCCGGTCGGCTTTTCCGCCACCTGGGACGGCGGGGCGCATCAGAACTGCATCACTTTCAAGGCCGACCATCCGCATCCGGGGTTTGACGATTTCGTCAAGTCACACTTCTCGCGCGGCACCATCACCTTCCACACCGGCTATCTGTTTCGCACCCCGCCCGGCTGGTCGATCTGGACCATGGGCCCGCCCAATCACATCAAGGATGGCGTCCAACCGCTGGCGGGGCTGGTCGAGACCGACTGGCTGCCCTTCCCCTTCACGATGAACTGGATCTTCACCCGCCCGGGCACGGTGCGCTTCGAAAAGGGCGAGCCATTCTGCTTCTTCATGATGATCCAGGACAAGCCCCTGGAGCAGGTGCAGCCGGTGATCCGCTCGATGAACTCCAACCCCGACCTGCGTGGCCAGTACGACGCCTGGGCCGCCAAGCGCGGCGAGTTCAACACCCGCATCTTCAAGCGCGACCCCGAGGCGATGAAGGAGGCCTGGCAGCGGTTCTACTTCAAAGGGGAATATCCCGAGGAGGTCGAGGCCCCGGCCCCGGCGAGCCACGTCAACAAGCGGCGGTTGAAGGCGCCGAAGGTGGGATGATGGGGTGACCACGGCCGGGGACATGCCCTTGCGGCGTGTCCCCGATTGCACGGCGCGACTTCAGCGCGTGCGCGATCACAGGGGCGCCGATCGGGGTCTCCGTGGGCCGTGACTCGCAGCCCTCCCAGTGTTGGGTCTACCCATCGCAGCGTCATCGCCACAATTTTAGAGAACTCTGATTGACAGAGCACTAAATCATGTCACTCTGTTTGACAGAGCGCTCTGGGCGCTCAGCAATGGAGGCCCCAATGGGCATTTCGAGAACCGAGGCGGCGTCGGCCCTGACCGACATCGAACGCACCGCCGGCCGCAGCCGCGAATTGAAGGGTTACCAGATCGCCGGGCCGATCCTGATGGTCTGGGGCGTGGTCTGGATCCTGGGCTATACCGGCATGGGCCTGCTGCCGCCGGAGCAATGGGGCATGACCTGGCTGCCGCTGGACGCGCTGGGCATCCTGGCGACCATCCTGATGTCGCGGCGCGGCAAGAACGCCGCGCGGGCAGGGTCGGGCTGGAAGATCGCGGCCAGCGCCCTGACGATCATGGCGTTCATGACGGCCACCTATCTGGTCTTCCAGCCGACCTCTTTAGAGCCCGCCATCGTCTATCCGGGGCTGATGACCGGCCTGGTCTATGGCGGTGTCGGCATCGCCTTCGCGCCGCGCTTCCTGTGGATCGGCGCGGGGGTGTTCGTCGCCACCCTGGTCGGGTTTTTCTTCTTCCAGCCATGGCTGGCCTTCTGGATGGCCGCGGTCGGCGGCGGCGGGCTGATCCTGGGCGGCCTATGGCTGCGGAGGGCGTGAGCGTGGCGGAGCTGGACGAGCTGATCCATCAGCCGCTGCGGCTGAAGATCATGGCGGCCCTGCACGCCCAAGGCGCCGAGCCGCTGGAGTTCGCGCGCCTCAAGGCCATCATCCAGGCCACCGACGGCAATCTGGGCAGCCACCTGACCACCCTGGAAAAGGCCGGCTATGTCGAGATCGCCAAGGACTTCGTTGGCAAGAAGCCCCGCACCCGCGTGGCCATGACCCCGGCCGGCCGCAAGGCCTTCCGCCGGCATGTGGAGTATCTGCGGGAGGTGGTGGAGGGGGTTGGCGGGGAGTAGACAACGACCGCTCACCCCGGCGGATGCCGGGACCCAGATCGTATGGCGTCGAGGCTGATTGGGAGAGCTCAGCGCTTGAGGAACCCAGTCTGAGTCTTCCATCTGGGTCCCGGCATTCGCCGGGATGAGCGGATTTAGGAAACCGCCTTCACCGCCGAGACGATCGACTTGACCACCTTCTTGACCAGGGCCGGATCGTCGCCCT
Organism: Caulobacter sp. DWP3-1-3b2; assembly: GCF_049896325.1. Lineage (NCBI taxonomy): Bacteria > Pseudomonadati > Pseudomonadota > Alphaproteobacteria > Caulobacterales > Caulobacteraceae > Caulobacter > Caulobacter sp. DWP3-1-3b2. The sequence goes on along the minus strand of NZ_JAFCUB010000018.1, from coordinate 23,100 downwards.
CAGCCATGATCCGGATCAGGGGCTCGGTGCCCGAGGGCCGCACCACGATGCGGCCCGAGCCGTTCAGCTGGCTCTCGCCGTCGGCGATGGCCTCAATCACCGTCTTGGCCTCCAGCGGTTTGCCCCCGGCGAAGCGGACGTTCTCCAGCAGTTGCGGCACCGGTTCGAACTGGCGACCCAGGGCGCTCATCGGCCGGTCGCTCTGGATCATCACCGCCAGCACCTGCAGGGCGGCGATCAGGCCATCGCCCGTGGTCGAGAAGTCCGACAGGATCACGTGGCCCGACTGCTCGCCGCCCAGGTTGAAGCCGCCGTCGCGCATGCGGGCCATCACATAGCGGTCGCCGACGCCGGTGCGCTCCAGCTTCAGCCCGTTGTCGGCCATCAGCCGTTCAAGGCCAAGATTGGACATCACCGTGGCCACCACGCCGCCGGCCTTCAGCTTGCCGGCCTTGGCATAGGCCAGGGCGATGATCGCCATGATCTGGTCGCCATCGACCACCACGCCCTTCTCGTCGCAGATCACCAGGCGGTCGGCGTCGCCGTCCAGGGCGATGCCGATGTCGGCGCGATATTCCCGCACCAGCTTGGCCATGGCCTCGGGATGGGTCGAGCCGCACTCGGCGTTGATATTGGTCCCGTTGGGGGCGACCCCGAGCGGGAACACCTCGGCGCCCAGCTCATACAGGGCCTGGGGAGCCACCTTGTAGGCGGCGCCATGGGCGCAATCGATGACGATGCGAAGGCCAGCCAAGCTCATGTTGCGCGGGAAGGTCGCCTTGACGATCTCGATATAGCGGGCCTGGGCGTCATCGACGCGCTGCACCCGGCCCAGGCCGCGCGGCGGCGCCAGGCCCTCCTGCAGGCCCTCGTCCATCAGGGCCTCGATCTTCAGCTCCTGGGCGTCCGAAAGCTTGTAGCCGTCGGGGCCAAACAGCTTGATGCCGTTGTCGGCGAAGTCGTTGTGGCTGGCGGAGATCATCACGCCCAGGTCGGCCCGCATCGAGCGGGTCATCATCGCCACGGCCGGGGTCGGCAGCGGGCCAAACAGCCGCACGTCCATGCCGACGCTGGCGAAACCAGCGACCAGGGCCGGCTCGATCATGTAGCCCGACAACCGGGTGTCCTTACCGATCACCACCAGGTGGCGGCGGTCGTCCTGCGAGCGGAACAGCTTTCCCGCAGCCAAGCCGACGCGCAGCGCGACCTCGGCGGTCATCGGGTGCAGGTTGGCCTGGCCGCGGATGCCGTCGGTGCCGAAATAGGCGCGCTTGCTCATGGTCGTCTTCCGGTCTCGTTAGGCCATCGTCGAACCGCGAAACGATCCGAAATGCAGATTTATGAGGGCAGGTCCTGCACGAATGCTAAAGCCCGGCCGTGAAATATCCGCTGCGACAGCATTAGTCTGGTCGCTGCGTTCTACAAAGGATCATGGCCCATGTGCGGCATCATCGGCATCGTCGGCGTCAAGCCCGTCTCGGACCGGCTGATCGACAGCCTCAAGCGGCTGGAATATCGCGGCTATGACTCGGCCGGCGTCGCCGCCGTCGTCGATGGCAAGGTCGAGCGCCGGCGCGCCCAGGGCAAGATCAAGAACCTGGAGGCCTTGCTCGCCGAGCAGCCGCTGGGTGGGCAGAACGGGATCGGTCACGTCCGCTGGGCCACCCATGGCGCGCCCAATCTCAAGAACGCCCACCCCCACACCGCCGGCCGCGTCACCCTGGTGCACAACGGCATCATCGAGAACTTCGCCGAGCTGAAGGCCGAGCTGGCCGCGGCCGGTCGCACCTTCGAGAGCGACACCGACACCGAGGTCATCGCCCAGTTGATCGACGCCGAACTGGCCACCGGCCTGGCGCCGCTGGAGGCCTTCAAGACCACGCTGGACCGGCTGACCGGCGCCTACGCCCTGGCGGTGCTGATCGAGGGCGCCGACAACCTGATCCTCGGCGCGCGTCGCGGCAGCCCGCTGGTGGTGGGCGAGGGCCAGGGCGAGATGTTCCTGGGCTCCGACGCCCTGGCGGTCGGCCCCTTCACCAACCGCGTGATCTATCTGGAGGAGGGCGACTATGTGGCTCTCGACCATGACAGCGCCCGCATCTTCGACGTCAGCGGCGCGGCCGTGACCCGTCCCGTCAAGATCGTCCCGGCCTCGGCGGTGATGATGGAGAAGGGCAATTACCGGCACTTCATGGAGAAGGAAATCCATGACCAGCCGGAGGGCTGCCAGCGCACCATCGCCGCCTATGTGGACGCCCTGACCGCCCGCACGGCCATGCCCGGCGGCCTGGACCTGGCGGCCCTGGAGCGCATCCAGATCGTCGCCTGTGGCACAAGCTACATCGCCGGCGTCATCGGCAAGTACCTGATCGAGCAGTTGGCCGACCTGCCGGTCGATGTCGAGATCGCCTCGGAGTTCCGTTACCGCACCCCGGCCCTGCGTCCAGGCTCGCTGGTCATCGCCATGTCGCAGTCGGGCGAGACCGCCGACACCCTGGCGGCCCTGCGCTACTGCAAGGCCAAGGGCATGAAGAGCGCCGTGGTGGTCAACGCCCAGGAATCGACCATGGCCCGCGAGGTCGACGTGGTCTGGCCGATCCATTGCGGGCCGGAGATCGGCGTCGCCTCGACCAAGGCCTTCACCGCCCAGGTCAGCGTGATGATCGCCCTGGCCGTCGCCGCCGCCAAGGCGCGCGGGACGATCGACGACGCCGAGGAGCAGCGCCTGGTCAAGGTGATGCTCGAAGCCCCACGCCTGATCGCCGAGGCCATCGGGCTGGAGGACTCGCTGAAGGAGATCGCCGGCGAGATCGCCAAGGCTCGCGACGTGCTTTACCTCGGCCGCGGCCCGATGTCGGCCCTGGCTCTGGAGGGCGCGCTGAAGCTCAAGGAGATCAGCTATATCCACGCCGAGGGCTACGCCGCCGGCGAGCTGAAGCACGGGCCGATCGCCCTGGTCGACGACCAGACCCCGATCATCATCCTGGCGCCCTACGACTCATGGTTCGAGAAGTCGGCCTCGAACATGAGCGAGGTCATGGCGCGCGGCGGCCAAGTGGTGTTCATCACCGACCCCGAAGGCGCGCGCCACGCCCCGGCGGGCGCGCGGGTGGTGGTCACCGCCCCGGCCTGCGACCCCCTGGTCTCGGCCCTGGTGATGTCGGCCCCGATCCAGCTGCTGGCCTATCATGTGGCGGTCATCAAGGGCGCAGACGTCGACCAGCCGCGGAACTTGGCCAAGTCGGTGACGGTGGAGTAGGCGCGACGCCGGCCCTGCGCAAACAAGGAGAAGCCATGTCGATCACCATGACACCCATCGGCGTCGTCCACGGCGGTCGCGACGTGCCCGAGGACGACGACTGGGGCCAGAGCCGGGTGCGCATTGATCTCGACCCCGCGCGGTTCGGCGCCGAGGCGCTGCTGGGGCTGGAGGCCTTCAGCCATGTCGAGGTGATCTATGTCTTCGACAAGGTGACCGACGACCAGATCGTCACCGGGGCCCGTCACCCGCGCGGCAACAAGGCCTGGCCCAAGGTCGGCATCTTCGCCCAGCGCGGCAAGAACCGGCCCAACCGCATCGGGGCGACGGTCTGCGACATCGTCTCGGTCGAGGGCCTGTCGCTGGAGGTGCGGGGCCTGGACGCCATCGACGGCACGCCGGTGCTCGACCTCAAGCCGGTGATGGCCGGCTTCGCCCCGCGCGGCGAACATCGCGAGCCGGATTGGGCCGGCGAGATCATGAAGGACTACTGGTAGGGGGAGGACCTATCCAGGCGTCCGCTCGCCCTCGAACATGTAGTCCCGGGTTATAGGCAGGGCGCCGACCTTCTTGGCGACCTGGATCTGGAAGACCATGTGGCCGCCATAGCGGAAGCCCAGCTCGGCCCCGCACAGGTAGAACTCCCAGAGCCGCAGGAAGCGGGCGTCGAACATCGTCGGGATCTCGAGATCGGCCAGGAAGCGCCTGCGCCATTCGCGCAGGGTGTCGGCATAGTGCAGGCGCAGGATCTCGATATCGGTGATCCACAGGCCGGCCGCCTCGACCGCCTTGACGATCTCCGACAGGCCCGGGATGTAGCCGCCGGGGAAGATGTATTTCTGGGTGAAGGCGTTGGTGGCGCCGGGGCCGCTCATCCGCCCGACGGCGTGGATCACCGCGCTGCCGTCGTCGGCCAGCAGGCGTTTTACGGTGTCGAAATAGGTCCGGAAGTTCGGCGCGCCGACATGCTCCAGCATGCCAACCGAGACGATGCGGTCGAAGGTCTCGTCCAGGTCGCGATAGTCGGTGAGGCGGAACTCGACCTGGTCGGACAGGCCCGCCTTCGCGGCGCGCTCGGTAGCCAGGGCCAGTTGCTCGGTGGACAGGGTGACCCCGGTCATCTTCGCCCCGTGGTCGGCGGCCAGGGTCATGGAAAGGCCGCCCCAGCCCGAGCCGATGTCCAGCACCTTCATGCCCGGCGTAATGTTCAGCTTGGCGCCGATATGGGCCTTCTTGGCGACCTGGGCCTCTTCCAGGGTCATGTCGGGCCGCGCGAAATAGGCGCAGCTGTACTGCATGTCCGCATCGAGGAACCGCTCATAGAGGGCGTTCGACACGTCGTAGTGGTGGGCGACGTTGCGGCGCGAGGCCAGGCGGTCATTGACCGACTGCACCGTACGCTTCAGCGCTTTGCGGGCCCGCTTCAGGGCCGAGCCGCGCTTGGGCGTGCGCCCGCCGCTCTTGCCGACGATCTCCAGCAGGTCCCATAGCGTTCCCTGCTCGATCGTCAGGTCGCTGTCCATATAGGCCTCGCCCAAGCCGAGGCTCGGATTGGTCACCAGCCGCCGCAGGCCCTTGGCCGTGACGCGCATCGTCACCGGCGGACCCGCGCCGTCGCCGGCCTTGACCACCGAACCGTTCGGCATGTGGATCGTCAGGTCGCCGACCTTGATCATCTTTTTGAGCAGAGCTTCGATCATGGCGCCAACCGTAGCGCGAGCGCCGCCGCCAGGAACAGACCGAAATTTTCGTCCGTCTTCCCTTGCGGAACGGCGGTCACGAAACGGCTGTTGCGGGTTGGGCTCAGATTCAATCGCCATCCAAATTTCCGTTTTCCCGGCGAAGGCCGAGGCCCAGGTGAAACCCGCGAGAGGCTCTGGATGAAACTGGGTCCCGACCTTCTCCGGGAAAACGGAACTTGGAGTGCTGTTTCTGTGTAAGCCAAACGCCCGGCTAGTGCTCGCTGTCGAGGTGGGCCATCTGGGCCTCGGCATAGCGCGTGCCGGCCGCCGCGTCCTTGGGAACCGCATGCTCGATGGCCGCCAGGTCGTCTGCCGACAGGATCACGTCCAGCGATCCCAGCGACTCGGCCAGCCGGGCGCGGGTGCGGGCCCCGACCAGCGGCACGATGTCGTCGCCTTGGGCGGCGACCCAGGCGATGGCGATCTGGGCGACGCTGACGCCCTTGGCCGCCGCGATTGTCCGCAGGGCCTCGACCAGGGCCAGGTTCCTGTCGACATTATCGCCCTGGAAGCGCGGCGAGTGACTGCGGAAATCGCCCGGCGCCTGCCCCTGATCCCTGTTCCAATGGCCGCTGATCAGGCCGCGCGACAGCACCCCATAGGCGGTCATGCCGATGCCCAGCTCGCGCAGCACCGGCAGGATCCTGTCCTCGAGGCTCCGCGAGATCAGCGAATATTCGATCTGCAGGTCAACGATCGGATGGACGGCATGGGCCTTGCGGATGGTTGCAGCCCCGACCTCCGACAGGCCGATGTGGCGCACGTATCCGGCCTGGACCATCTCGGCGATGGCTCCGACCGTGTCCTCAATCGGCACGAAGGGGTCCAGGCGGGCCGGGCGGTAGATGTCGATATGGTCGACGCCCAGGCGCTGCAGCGTGTAGGCCAGCGAGGTCTTCACCGCCGCCGGACGGCCGTCAAAGCCGATCCAGCCGCCGGCCGGATCGCGCTGGGCGCCGAACTTGACGCTGAGGATCGCCTGGTCGCGCTTGCTTCCTTTTAGAGGTTGGGCCTTCAGGGCCTCGCCGATCAGCATCTCGTTATGGCCCATGCCGTAGAAGTCGCCGGTGTCGATCAAGGTGATCCCGGCCTCCAAGGCGGCATCGATCGTCGCCAGGCTCTCGGCGCGGTCCGAGGGGCCGTACATGCCCGACATGCCCATGGCGCCCAGGCCCAGGGCCGAGACGGTGGGGCCGGTATTTCCGAGTTTGCGCTGCTGCATGGGATGTCTCCTTGAATGCGACGAGGGGACTATGCCTCGGCGTCTCGCGTGCGATAATCCATTCACCGCTGCACGAGCTGTTTGGAAATCCGCACAATGGCCAAGCCCGACCTTGCCGATCTCGACGCGTTCACCGCCGTGGCCCGGGCGCGAAGCTTCCGCGGCGCGGCGGCCTTGCGCGGGGTGTCGGCCTCGTCGCTGTCCGAGGCGCTGCGCCGACTGGAGGCCGATCTTGGCGTCCGCCTGCTGAACCGCACCACCCGCAGCGTCACCCCCACCGAGGCCGGCGGGCGGTTGCTGGCCCGGCTGACCCCGGCCCTGGCCGACGTGACCCTGGCGCTGGACGAGGTCAACGCCTTCCGCCACAGCCCCACGGGGGTGTTGAAGCTCAACGTGCCCGGCGCGGTGTCGCGGATCGTCTTTCCGGACCTGATCCCGCGCTTCCTGGCCGCCCACCCGGGCGTCCGGGTCGAGGTCACGGTCGAGGACAGCTTCGTCGATGTGCTGGCGGCCGGCTTCGACGCCGGCGTGCGCTACGACGAGCGGCTGGAAAAGGACATGATCGCCGTCCCCCTGGCCGGCCCGCAGCGCTTCGTGGTGGTGGGCGCGCCGGCCTATTTCGCGGCGCACGGCCGGCCGGTTCACCCCCGCGAGGTGCTCAACCATCCCTGCATCCGCCACCGCTTCGCCAGCGGGACCAGCTATGCCTGGGAGTTCGAGAAGGACGGCGAGGTGATCCGCGTCTCGCCCGACGGACCGCTGATCACCACGAGCATCGACCTGGAACAGGCCGCAGCCGTGGCCGGCGTGGGCCTGTTGGCCACCTTCGAGGACTTCGTCGCCGACCTCGTCGCGGCCGGAAAGCTGGAGACGGTGCTGGACGACTGGCTGCCGCCGTTCAGCGGACCCTATCTCTACTATCCGAGCCGCCGGCACATGCCCGCGCCGCTACGGGCCTTCGTGGATTTCGTGAAGGCGGAGAAACGTTAGCCGCCGCGACGCGTCAGATGCAGAACCCGTCCACACCAGATGAAATCTTCCCCCAACGCTCTGCGCTAAGCGTCGCCTTAGAAAGCCTGTTCTTGCTTCCCGGCCCTCCCGGGCGTAACGGGTCCGCTCTCGCCACTGCAGGCGTGGAAACAATCGAATTGGAGGCTGCGATGGGTTACCGGGTCGCCGTGGTCGGCGCCACGGGCAATGTGGGCCGTGAGATGTTCAATATCCTCGAGGAACTGAAGTTCCCCGTCGAGAAAATGCATGCCATAGCCTCGCGCAAATCCATCGGCGTGGAAGTCTCGTTCGGCAACAAAATCCTGCACTGCGAGGACCTGGCTCAGTTCGACTTCAGCACGGTCGATATCGTCCTGATGAGCGCCGGCGGCGCCATTTCCAAGGAATGGGGCGAGAAGATCGGCGCGGCCGGTCCGATCGTCATCGACAACAGCAGCCACTTCCGGATGGATCCGGACGTGCCGCTGGTGGTGCCCGAAGTTAACCCCGACGCCGTGCTGAAGATGCCCAAGAACATCATCGCCAACCCCAACTGCTCCACGGCGCAGCTGGTGGTGGTGCTGGCGCCGCTGCATGCCGAAGCCAAGATCAAGCGGGTGGTCGTCTCGACCTACCAGTCGGTGTCAGGCGCGGGCAAGGAAGGCATGGATGAGCTGTGGGAGCAGACCAAGGGCGTGTTCGTCCTCGGCGCCCCGCCGCCCAAGAAGTTCACCAAACAGATCGCCTTCAACGTCATCCCCCATATCGACAGCTTCATGGAGGACGGCTTCACGAAGGAAGAGTGGAAGATGATGATGGAGACCAAGAAGATCCTGGATCCGTCCATCAAGCTGGTCGCCACCTGCGTGCGGGTGCCGGTGATGGTGGGCCACGCCGAGGCCGTGAACATCGAGTTCGAGACCCCGCTGGACGAGGATGACGTCCGCGAGATCCTGCGCGACGCCGACGGCGTGTCGGTCGTCGATAAGCGCGAGGATGGCGGCTACATGACGCCCAAGGAAAGCGCCGGCGAGTTCCCGGTCTATGTGTCGCGCATCCGCACCGACCCCACGGTCGAGAACGGCATCGTGCTCTGGTGCGTCGCCGACAATCTGCGCAAGGGCGCGGCGCTGAACGCGGTGCAGATCGCCCAGCTCCTCCATGAGCGCGGCCTGATCAAGCAGAAACTCCCGGCCTAAGCCGCCCTCCGCAACAAGCGGGTGGACGATTTCAAGGGCTCCCGGGACTTAAGTCCCGGGAGCCCTTTTTCATGCCAATGACAGGACACGACGCCATGACGGCGGATTTGAGCAAAAGCCCGGACGAGGGTCGGACGGCGCTGATCGCCGGGGTGGGTTGCTACCTGATGTGGGGCTTCCTGCCGCTGTACTTCCACCTGCTGGCGCTGCTCGGCGTCGGGTCGTGGGAGATGATCGCTCACCGTACCCTATGGGCCGCGCCCTGGGCTTTCCTCGCCGTGTTGCTGGCGCGGCAAGGCCGGCAGGTGATGGACGTGCTGCGCCAGCCGCGCACCCTGGCGATCCTGGCGCTGTCGACGACCGCCATCTTCATCAACTGGTCGATCTATGTGTTCGCGATCAACGCCAGCCACGTGATCGAGGCCAGCCTGGGCTATTACATCAACCCGCTGATGAACATGGCGGCCGGCGCCCTGCTGTTTCGCGAGCGGATCAGCCGCGAGGGGGCGATCGCCATCGGCCTGGCGGTGATCGGCGTGGCGATCCAGACGGTGGCCCTGGGCCATCTGCCGATCATCTCGCTGGGCGTGGCCTTCAGCTTTTGCCTCTACGCCATCCTCCGCAAGCAGGTGAAGGCCGACGCCCAGACCGGCCTGTTCATCGAGTGCGCCTATCTGGCCCTCCCCGGCCTGCTGTACGTTCTGCATCTGCAAGCCGCCGGCCTGGGGCATTTTGGGGCGACGGCCAAGGTCACGACGCTGCTGATGCTGGCCGGCCCGGCCACCGTCGTGCCCCTGGCCCTGTTCGCCTGGTCGGCGCGCCGCATGCCGCTCAGCGCCATGGGCTTCCTGCAGTTCATCGCCCCGACCATCCAGTTCGCGATCGGCGTGGCCCTGGGCGAGGCCTTCACCCCGATGCGGGCCTTGTCCTTCGCTTTCATCTGGCTGGGCGTCGCGGTGTTCGCCTATGGAGCGTGGAAGCGGACGCGCGGAGTTTAGGTTTGGGGACAGGCGCATGCGCCTGTCCCCGTCCGCGCCTAGAGCATTTCCCGACCTGACTGCGTCAGGCCTTGAGCTCTAATCTTTTGTTTTGACGCATTTTTCTTCACGCGAACCGGAACCACTTCGCTCGAAAACTGCTCTAGAACCTCTTGGCCACCCCGAACGCCAGCTCCAGGTCCGGGGTATAGTGGTTCAGCCCCACATAGGCCGAGGCGTCCAGCTGCAGGTCGGAAACCGCCTTCGGCGTCCAGGCCGCAGTCAGGTCAAAGCTGGCCTCGGTGACGTGACCGGACGGGTCCTCATCGCGATCGGCCGATAGTTCGACGCCCAGGCCGAACGGGCCGATCGAGCGCCCGACGCCCACGGATGCCGCATAGCCGAGATGGCGGCCGCTACCGTCCCCATCAGCCCGGGCGTCAACCTCGGGTGACAGGGCCAATGACCAGTCGGCGTTCAACGGCAGCGACATCGGAGCGATCAGGCCCCCCTGCCACGCGCCGTCGCCGATCCCATCGGACCCGACGGGCGCGGTGACGAACGGCTGCAAGGCGATCGAGACGCCGTCACCGCCGGGGTTCTTCAGCGACCACCGTAGGCCGAGGTTCAGGTCGCCGGCGCCCGAGACGGTCGAGACCGCGCCGCTGGTCCGATCCTCGTCGCGGATGCGCTCATGCGCCGTCCAGCTGACCTGTCCCTCGACCGTCGGGGTCAGGCCCAGGCGCAGCTCCAAATCTCCAAAGGCGGTGTCTACGGTGGAGGTCCCGCCGCCCCGGCTCCAGGCGCCGTCGGCCACGCCCAGCTCGGCCTGGAAGCGCCCGACATCAAGAACGCAGGGCGGCGAGCCCTTGCCGGGCCGGTCGGCGCAGAAATCGCGGGTGGCGTCTTGAGCGCGAGCGCCGCCGGCCATCGCCAGCAGAGACAGGGTCGTGGCCGTAAAAAGTCTTCGCATCGGGTCGCTCCCCTGAAAGCCGTTCAAAGCGCCGAATAGGCCGCCTGGATCAGCCGAACAGCTCGCGGGTCGCCAATCAGTTCCGTGCCCTGCTTGTTCATCACATAGGCCCCCGACACCCCGCGCGACGGGTCGGCGAAGGCGCAGGAGCCGCCCCAGCCACTGTGGCCGAAGGCTTCCGGCGTCGGGCCATAGAAGAAGTTGGGCGTATTGCGCATGAACCCCGCGCCCCAGCTGATCACGAACGGCAGGACGAGGTCCTGGCCGACGATGCGCTCGGCGCTGGCCATGGCGACCGCCTCGGGCGACAGCACCCGCACGCCGTCCAGTTCGCCTCCCGACGCCAGGGCGCCCATCAGCCGGGCGAGCGCTGGCGCGGTAGCATGGCCGTTGGCCGAGGGGATCTCGGCCCGTCGCCAGTCGGCCGTGCCACGTCCGCCGGGGGCCGCCCACTTGGTCATGAAGGCGGCTTTCACCGCATCGTTCATCGCCCCGAACCGTGGCAGGCCCGTGGGCCGCATCAGCTCGGCGCAGCGGGCGTGCTCGCTGTCGGGCAGGCCGATCCACAGGTCCAGGCCCAAGGGCTCGGCGAGGTCCTCGCGCAGCGCCGTTCCCATGGTCCGACCATCGACCCGGCGGAAGATCTCGCCGGCCGTGAAACCGAAGGTCACGGGGTGATAGCCGCTGGCCGAGCCGATCGGCCACAGCGGCGCCATGGCCGCCAGCTTGGCGCAGGTGGCGTCCCAGTCGTACCAAAGGGCGGGATCCTGCTCGTCCAGAAAACCCGACAGCCCGTCCTGGTGCGACATCGCCTGGCCGACGGTGACGTCCTGCTTGCCGGCCTGGGCGAACTCCGGCCAGACCGAGGCCACGGTCTGATCGTAGGTCAGCCGGCCCTGGTCGACGAGGCGGGCGATCAGCAGGGCCGCCACGGCCTTGGTGGTGGAAAACAGCGGCGTCAGGGTGTCCGGGCCAAAGGCGACCTGGTGCTTGCGGTCGGCGTGGCCGCCCATCAGGTCGACGACCACCTCGCCCTGGATCGCCAGGCTGAAGCGCGCGCCGAGTTCGCCATGGTTCTCGAAATTGGCCGCGAACGCGTCGCGGACGGCGGAAAAGCGGTCGGGGCAGAAGCCGGTGATGTCGACGGTCATGGGGAGGGTTTAGCAGGTCCTCCCCCCGTCGGGGAGGTGACCCGAAGGGCCGGAGGGGGGAGTGAGCTCGGAAGCGATCCATAGCCCTCAGTCGCTTCGCGACTGCTCCCCCAGAGGGAGAGGGGTGGGGACTAGGCCAGCCGTTCAATCCGGACGGTCGGCGAAGTCTGCTTGATGCGCGCCGCCATGGCCACGATCGGCAGCTCCGAGGCGTTCCAGATATTGGCCGCCGTCACCGTCTCGGCCACGCCGCCCACGGCGCGGGCCAAGCCGTAGGAGAGAGTCTGGCCTTCGAGGATCGAGGCGGCGTAGAGAGCGGTGAGCAGGTCGCCGGTGCCGCTGGGCGAGCGTTCGGCCTTGGCGTGGGCGGCCAACCAGGCCTCTTTGCGGTCGGCATAGACCACGCCGATCTCACTTCCTCTGTGTACGGACGACACCAGGGTCGGCTTGTTCAGCAGACGCGCGGCGCGCACGGCGGCCTGGGGCTCGCGGGCGTCGGTTCCGGTCAAGTGCTGCAGCTCCCAGGCGTTGCAGGCCACGACATCGGCGCGCGGGATCAGCTCGGCCGCGACGGCCTCGGCCACCTCGGCGGGCACATACAGCCCCTTGCCGGCGTCGCCCAGGGTGGGATCGACGATGACGGTTGGCTTGCGGACCACGCCGCCCTGAGGCGCGTTGTCGCGCGGCGCGGCACGCACGGCGTCAATGGTTCGGGCCGCAGCGCGGACCTGGGCGGCGCTGGCGAAATAGCCGGTAATGACCATGTCGGTCTGGCCAAACAGCCCATTGGCCTCGATGCCGTCGAGCATGCTCTCGACCAGTTCGATCGGCACGGGCGCCCCGCCCGGAATGCCCCAGCCGGGATGGCGGCCATACAGCACGGTCGGCACGATCATCGAATCGATGCGGAACTGTACGAGAGCGGAGGCCTGGGCCGACGCGCCGACCCGGCTGCCGGCGACATGGCTGGAGATGATCAAGGCTAGCGGCATTCTCAAGCGCTTAGCCGAGCAATGCGACGTTGAATAGGGCGATCGTGCAATGGTGACGCTTAGGTGAGAGAACGTCGGTATCAATTGATCGCGGTTGAACACTCGCCACGAATAAAGGCCCGCAGCGTTTCCGCAGCGGGCCTTTCAGACTTCACCCGGAGGCGAAGTCTAGTAGCGGTAGTGGTCCGGCTTGAACGGGCCGTTTTCCGGGACGTTAATATATTCAGCCTGGTCGGGGCGCAGCTTGGAGAGCTTGGCGCCCAGCTTGGCCAGGTGGAGAAGGGCGACCTTCTCGTCGAGGTGCTTGGGCAGGGTGTAGACGTCGTTCTTGTAGGCCGACCTGTTGGTCCACAGTTCGATCTGGGCCAGGGTCTGGTTGGTGAAGCTGGCCGACATCACGAACGAGGGGTGGCCCGTCGCGTTGCCCAGGTTCACCAGGCGGCCTTCCGACAGCAGGATGATCTTCTTGCCGTCCGGGAACTCGATGTGGTGGACCTGCGGCTTGATCTCATCCCACTTGAAGTTCTTCAGGCCGGAGACCTGAATTTCCGAGTCGAAGTGACCGATATTGCAGACGATGGCGTTGTTACGCATCGCCCGCATGTGGTCGACGGTGATGACATCCTTGTTGCCCGTGGCGGTGACGAAGATGTCGGCGCGGCCGGCCACGTCGTCCAGGGTCTGGACCTCATAGCCTTCCATCGCCGCCTGCAGGGCGCAGATCGGGTCGATCTCGGTGACGATCACGCGGGCGCCGCCTTGGCGCAGCGAGGCGGCCGAACCCTTGCCCACGTCGCCATAGCCGCAGACCACGGCGACCTTGCCCGACAGCATGACGTCGGTGCCGCGACGGATGGCGTCGACCAGCGATTCGCGGCAGCCGTAGAGGTTGTCGAACTTGCTCTTGGTGACGCTGTCATTGACGTTGATGGCCGGGAACGGCAGGTCGCCCTTGGCGGCCATCTGGTACAGGCGGTGGACGCCCGTGGTGGTTTCCTCCGACACGCCGCCGATGGCGTCGCGGATCGCGGTGTAGAAGCCCGGCTTCTCGGCCAGATAGCGCTTCATCACGGTGTAGAGGGCTTCTTCTTCCTCGTTCTGCGGATTGTTGAGAAGGGTCGGGTCCTTCTCAGCCTTGGGGCCCAGCACGCAGAGCAGGGTCGCGTCGCCGCCGTCGTCGAGGATCAGGTTCGGATAGCCGCCGTCCGACCATTCGAAGATCTTGTGGGCGTATTCCCAGTACTCGACCAGGTTCTCGCCCTTGAAGGCGAAGACCGGCACGCCCGAGGCGGCGATGGCCGCGGCGGCGTGGTCCTGGGTCGAGAAGATGTTGCACGAGGCCCAGCGGACGTCGGCGCCGAGCGCGGTGAGCGTCTCGATCAACACGGCGGTCTGGATGGTCATGTGCAGGCTGCCGGCGATACGGGCGCCCTTCAGCACCTGGCCCGGGCCATATTCGGCGCGGGTGGCCATCAGACCGGGCATTTCGGTCTCGGCGATGTCGATTTCCTTGCGGCCGAAATCGGCGAGCGAGATGTCCTTGACGATGTAGTCGGCCACGGTCGGGCTCCTGCAGTCGGGGGAAGGTCTTGCGGGGTCTATACCCCGCCCACGCCCTTCTCGCAATTAAGGCATAAGGATTTCTTTATATGCCCGGAAATAGATGGGTCACCAGAACCTTTTAGCCTCGGCGAAGGTGACATAGGCGCCCTGGGCGTCGGCGAGCAGCTCGGCTTCGCGTTCAGGTCCGCCCGCCGTCAGGCGGCCGGCGGCGAAGGCGGCTTCAGGGTCTTCGCTGGATAGGGCGACCTCGCGGGCCAAGGCCTCGCGCACCGCCAGGTCGTTCAGAAGACCCAGGCTGTCCTGCAACACCTTGGTGGCCTCGACGAACCGAGCCAGCCGCTTTGGATGCTCAGGAAACAGGGCGCCGAGATCCTCCGTCGCATAGCGCAGCTTTTTGCCGCGGATCCTCAGGTGGTGACGGTCTCCCGCACTCAGGGCCGCCAGGTCGGCGCCGTCCTTGCGGATGCGGCGGCGAGCCTTGGCCAGGGTGTCGGCGGCAAAGGCGGCGGCGGGCCGGTCGCGGACCGTCTTCAGGCGCTTGTCGGTGGTCCAGGAGCCTGCCTCGAGCCAGGCGGCGGCTTCCAGAGCCAAGGCGCGGAAGCGAGCCGAATCGACCGCGGCCTCGGCCTGGGCATAGGCCTGGGTCTGGGCGCTCAGCAGCGCCTTGCCGAAGGCGGCCAGGGTGCGGGCCTCGTCCTCGGCGGCGGCGTCGACAGCCGCCTCGGCCGGCGTTTCGGCGGCCTGGCTCTCGGCGGCCGGACGCCAGACGTCGGCGATGAACACATCCAGGCCCCGCGCCGCGCCCAGTTGGTCGGCCAACCATTTGAGCTCGGCCCGAACGTGGCGCGCGGCGGAGTCACCGGCCAGCGGCTTGAAGGTCGACAGCAGGGCGCGGAAGCGCCGCGCCGCCACGCGCAGCTTGTGCACCCGGTCAGGGCCAGGGCGCGTGCGCTGGGACTCGGCGGCGGAGCAGAGACGGCACAGCGCTGCCCGGCCCAGCGCCTGCAACGCCTCGCTGGTGGTCGCCTTGGGGGCCAGCGGCGTCTCGGGACGCGGGCCGTCCGCCTCGTCCAGGGCGAGGGCGTAACCGCGCTCGGCCTTGCTGACCAGCGACAGGCGCAGGGACGCGTGGGCGGCGACGTCGCGGGCCAGGTCGAACAGCGCGCTGGCAGGCCCGGATTTCAGCTCCAGCTCCAGTTCGCTGACTCCGGCGCGGCGGGCGTCGGCCAGCAGCTCGCCCTGGTCTAGCGCCGCTTCGATGGTCGCCCCCTCGCGCTCGATCATGCGGGTCACCCGGCGTACATTGGTGGCGAACACGGGGATCAGAGCGGCACCGTTGACGGTCTGGGCGGCGGGGGTCTTGGCCAGCAGGTCGCGGTCCGGCTCGGGGCCGACCACCGCGCTCTCCCATTCGCCGCGCGCGAACACCCCGCCGGCCGAGGCTGATTTCAGGGTCTGTTTGCGGCCGTTCTCGCCGTCGCGGATCCGCAGGCCGAAGCCCGCCTTGCGCAGGGCGTGGTCGGCGGTGTCGAAATAGGTGGCGTCGAGCTGCTTGACCGCTTCCCGTCCCTCGAGACGGGCCAGGATCGCGGTCGCAGCCTCCGGGGCGATCAGGAACTTCAGCTCGATTTCGTGATCCATGGCCTGACTATAACCGGAGCGGCGGGTTTTGGCTCCAAGCGGGTCGCCACGAGGGGCGAACGCGCTTGGCGCGCTTGCCAATCGCCATCGCCGAGTCCAAACCTGCCCGCCATGACGCAGATCAATTTCGCCGCCGAACCTCGCCACGACTGGACGCTTCCCCAGGTGGAAGCCCTGTTCGACCTGCCCTTCATGGAACTGGTGTTCGACGCCGCCTCGGTGCATCGGGCGGCCGGTTTCGACCCGTCCGAGGTGCAGCTGTCGCAGTTGCTGTCGGTCAAGACCGGCGGCTGCGCAGAGAACTGCGGATATTGCAGCCAGAGCGCCCATTTCAAGACCGGCCTGAAGGCCGAGAAGCTGATGGACGCCGACGTCGTGATCGCCAAGGCCCGCGAGGCCCGCGACGGCGGGGCCCAGCGCTTCTGCATGGGCGCCGCCTGGCGCGAGCTGAAGGACCGCGACCTGCCCCGGCTGGCGGCGATGATCGGCGGGGTGAAGGCCCTGGGCCTGGAGACCTGCGCCACCCTTGGCATGCTGACCCCGGACCAGGCGCGACAGCTGAAGGACGCCGGGCTCGACTATTACAACCACAACCTCGACACGGGCCCTGAGTACTACGGCGACGTGGTCACCACCCGCACCTACCAGGACCGCCTCGACACCCTGGCCCATGTGCGCGACGCCGGCATGAGCACCTGCTGCGGCGGCATCGTCGGCATGGGCGAGACCCGCCGCGACCGCGCCAGCCTGCTGCGCCAATTGGCCAACCTGCCGAGCCACCCCGACAGCCTGCCGATCAATGGCCTGGTGCCGGTTAGCGGCACGCCACTGGGCGACAAGGTGCTCAAGGCAGGCCAGATCGACTCGATCGAGTTCGTCCGAACCGTCGCCGTGGCCCGGATCGTGTGCCCGCAATCGATGGTTCGCCTGTCGGCCGGCCGCGACGACATGAGCCGCGAGCTGCAGGCCTTGTGTTTCCTGGCCGGCGCCAACTCGATCTTCGTCGGCGGCAAGCTGCTGACCACCCCCTTGCCCGGCCAGGACGAGGATAGCGCGCTGTTCCAGGACCTGGACCTGCGCCCGATGGGCGTCGCCAAGGCCGTGGCCCCGGAATCTGTGGCGGCGGTGTAATTTTCCTTCTCCCCTTGCGGGATAAGGTGGCGGCGTAGCCGCCGGATGAGGGGTCTCTCGAACGACAGAAGCCGCGACCGGCCTTTCGGCTTTCGCGGCTTTTTTGGCCTTCGACCCCTCACCCGACCCCGCTCTGCGGGGCCACCCTCCCCCGCAAGGGGAGAGGGAGAGGCTATCGCTCCTCGTCGAACCGATTGGCCACCAGCTCGGTCAGCGCCTCAAGCGCCGCCTCTGCTTCAGGTCCATCGGCTTCGATGTCGATGGTCGAGCCGATGCCGGCGGCCAGCATCATCAGGCCCATGATCGAGCGGGCGTCGACGCTGGTTCCGTCGCGGGCCACGGTCACCTCGGCGTCAAAGCCCGAGGCCAGCTTGACGAACTTAGCCGAGGCGCGGGCGTGAAGCCCCCGCTCGTTGACGATCTCGACCGTGCGCGTCGCCATGCGACTCATTTTTCTCCCGCGAGCACATAGGAGGCCACGGAGATATATTTGCGTCCAGCCTCTTGGGCGTGGGCGACGCAGGTCTGCAGGGTCTCACGCTGGCGCACGCTGGCCAGCTTGATCAGCATCGGCAGGTTCAGTCCGGCGATCACCTCGGCCTTGGTCTGCTCCATCACTGAGATGGCCAGATTGCTGGGCGTGCCGCCGAACATGTCGGTCAGCAGGATGACGCCGCCGCCGCTATCGACCGCCGCGCACGCCTTCAAAATGTCGGACCGGCGACGCTCCATGTCGTCCTCCGGGCCAATGCAGATGGCCTTGACCGCGCTTTGCGGCCCGACCACGTGCTCCATGGCGGAGACAAACTCCTCCGCCAGCCGCCCGTGCGTGACTATCACGAGCCCGATCATGCCTGATCTCTCAAACGGGATCCCCATAACCCGTGACGACCAGGGAGGGCCGCGCGGGTCGCCTTGATACGCTTGTTATTCGGCGACTCCAAGATGCTCAAACATGCGGCGGATTTTCCCGGGCGCGCCGGGTTCCAGAGGCCACAGCTCAAGCACCGGCGTGACAACGCCTTCGAAGGTCTCGAACATCGGATCGGGCAGCCGTTCGACCGCCTGCGGCCGATCCACGCAGCGCACCAGCAGGTTCACCGGACAGAACGGCCGATAAGGCCTGGACAGGATTCCGACCCCCCGCGTCTCGATCAACCCGGCCAGGGCGTCGGGCGCGCGTCCAAAGAGCCGACCGTTCGAGACGAAGACCAGGGTGCGGTCGTCGGCGACCAGGGCGAACCCCTGGTCCAGCGCCCGCAGCGCCAGGTCGCTCTTGCCGACGCCGGACGCCCCTTCGATCAGCGCCCCGCGCCAGGCGCCGGCCACCCGGCAGGCGATCAGGCCGGCATGGCGGATCATTCGCGCTGGCCGCCGTGGTGGCTGGCGCCGGCCTCGGGCAGATCGACGCGGAACCGCGCCCCCACCACCCTGCCGTCCCCGTCCTTGCGGTTCTGGGCGATCATCTGGCCGCCATGGGCCTCGACGATCTGGCGGGCGATCGACAGGCCCAGGCCCGAATTGCCGCCGAACGCCCGACCCTTGGGCCGGGAGGTGTAGAAGCGCTCGAAAATGGTCTCGAGATTGTCGGGCGGGATGCCTGGTCCGTCGTCATCGACCGTGACGATCAATCGGTTGTGGTGGTCACGCAGGCCATGCTCGCGGGCCAGGGCCACCCGCACCTCGCCATCGGCGGCGCTGAACGAGCGGGCGTTGTCGATCAGGTTGCGGAACACCTGGCCGATCGGAGTCTCGCGCGCCATGACCCAGACAAGCTGCGGCGCGGCCTTGTCGTCGAAGGTCACCCGCACGCTGCCCGGCGCGTCGCCAGGCCGAAGCTGAGCCTCGTAGAGGTGGATCACCTCCAGCAGCAGCAGATTCAGCGCGAAGGCCTTGGGCGCCTCGCGCGACAGCTCGGCGTCCAGGCGCGAGGCGTTGGAGATGTCGGTCACAAGCCGATCCAGGCGCGTGACGTCCTGCTGCAAAATGCCCAGCAGCCGGGCCCGGGCGGCGGGGTCGGACACCAGGTCCAGGGTCTCGATCGCCGAGCGGATCGAGGTCAGGGGGTTCTTGATCTCATGGGCCACGTCGGCGGCGAAGCGCTCGATGGCGTCCATCCGCTCCGACATCGAGTCGGTCATCTCTTCCAGGGCCCGCGACAGGTCGCCCAGCTCGTCCTTGCGGCCAGAAATCTCGGGCAGGGTGATCGCTCGCGCGCCGTCCAGGCGCACGCGGTCGGCGGCGCGCGCCATGCGCAGCACCGGCTGGGCGATCAGCCGGTTGAGCAGGAACGACGAGATCAGAGTGGTGAACACCGCGATCAGGGCGAAGGGCAGCAAAGCCTTGCGCTCGCCAGCGATGATCTCGTCGACATCGCCGGCCTCCAGTGTCAGCACCCCCAGGACCGCCCGCACGTGCTGGATGGGGATCGACACCGACACCACCCGCTCGCCATTCTCGGCCCGGCGCATGCCTGCCACCGGGCCGCCCTCGCTGGCCCGGGAAATCTCGGCGATCAGGGCCGCGCGGGCCTCCGCGACGGCCTTGGGCTTGGTGTCGGCATCGTGGGTGGGCAGGCGGAACTCGGGCTGGCCGGGCTTGCGGGCCGGCGGCAGCGCCTGCGACTCCACCCGATCGGCGACGACATAGCTGTCGGCCAGTTGATTGCCCCGGGCGTCGAACAGCCGGGCGCGCTGCGAGCGAGGGATGAACAACCCCTGCAGGATGTCGCTGGCCCGATCGGCCTCAAGCCGTGGCTCGGGATCGCCGACCGTGGCGGCCAGGTCGATGACATTGGCGATCAGCTCGCCCTGGGTGGTCAGGCTGTCGATGCGAGCCTTGATCAGCCCGCTGCGCAGCTCGTTGAGCACCAGCGCCCCGCCCAGCAGGATCGCCAGGGCCAGGACGTTGAGCCCGATGATCAGCCGGCCCAGGCGCGAACCCCTGGGCCAGGCTAAATTGGGCCAGGCTAAATTGGGCCAGGCTAAATTGGGCCAGGCTAATTTGGGCCAAACCAGCTTGGGCCAGCTCAATCGGCGCTTTGGCCGCTGTGCGGACTCCGATCCCACGGCGGGATCAGGATTCGCGATAGCGGTAGCCGACGCCGTAGAGGGTCTCGATGGAGTCGAACTCCGGATCGACCTGGCGGAACTTCTTGCGCATCCGCTTGATGTGGCTGTCGATGGTGCGGTCGTCGACATACACCTGATCGTCGTAGGCGGCGTCCATCAGGTTGTCGCGGCTCTTCACAAAGCCGGGGCGCTGGGCGAGGGACTGCAGCAGCAGGAACTCGGTGACCGTCAGGCGCACCGGCTTGCCGTCCCACAGGCTGTCGTGGCGCGCCGAGTCGAGGGTCAGCTTGCCTCGCTTCATGATCTTGGAATTGGGCGAGCCCGGCGCGACACCCGGCTCGTCTTCCTCTGGGCGGGCCCGGCGCAGCACGGCCTTGACCCGCTCCAGCAGCAGGCGCTGGCTGAACGGCTTGTGGATATAGTCGTCGGCCCCAAGGTTGAAGCCCAGGATTTCGTCGATCTCGTCGTCCTTGGAGGTCAGCATGATCACCGGAATCTCGGTGGTGGCGCGCAGGCGGCGCAGCACCTCCATGCCGTCCATGCGGGGCATCTTGACGTCGAGGATCACCAGATCGGGCGCCTGGCTCTCGACCGCGTCGAGGCCGGAGGCGCCGTCATAATACGCCTTCACCACATGGCCATGGCTTTCCAGGGCCAGCGAAACCGAGGCGACGATGTTCTCGTCGTCGTCGATGAGAGTAATATCGGCCATCGAGCCTTATCGGTCCTTTCGAGTCTTCCCGCCGATACTATCGGGCGACGAGCCCCCGTACAACGCGCCTGCAACGCCCATGGCGCCTTGGGAGGCGGCCAAGCTTTCGCGATCTTTTGCGGCTCCAGCGTGGCGCCAATGCGGCCAAGCGCTTCAGGCGCGGTATCCCGGCAACTTCGCCTTAAGGTCTCGTATCCCATAACGGAGCCCCGGGGAGCCCTTTAGCCCATGAGTGATCAGGTCCATTATGAGCTGTTTGTGCGCCGCAAGCCCGGCGCGCAGTGGACGCTCGACATGGCGACCGAGATCCGCACCCACGCCCTGGCCGTCGCCGAGGAGACCTTGCAGCAGGGCCGGGCGATCGCCGTGAGGGTGACCAAGGAAACCCTCGACAACGACTCCCGTGAGTACAAGTCGATCTCGATCTTCACCAAGGGCCAGGTCGATGGCGGCAAGCCCAAGAAGGTCCAGGAAGACCTGGACCCGCTGTGTGTCCAGCCGTCCGACCTCTACACCACCCACGCGCGCGACCGGATCGGCCGACTGCTGGAGGCCTGGCTGGCGCGGCACAACGCCACCCCGTTCGAGCTGCTGCACCGTCCCGACCTGGTCGAGAAGCTGGAAGCCTCGGGCACCGACCTGCAGCACGCCCTGCAAAAGATCGCCATTCCCGAGGCCGAGGCCCGGGGCATGTCGGTCCACGAACTGATCCGCACCTTCCAGGGCCTGGTCGAGCGCACCGTCGCCAACCTGATGAAGGCCTTCAAGAAGGGTGCCCTGCCCGATCTCGACAAGGAAGGCTTCGCCCGCGCTGCCGAGCGTCTGGTCAGCGATCCCGACCGCGCCTTCCTGCTGGGGGCCGGCGTCGCCGCCTCGATCGCGCCCGGCAAGAACTGGTCTGAGAAGATCGCCCGCCTGCTCGACCTGGCCGACGCCGCGCCCACCGAGCCTCGCGCCAGGGCCGCAGCCCTGGCCGCCCTCGAACAGCCCCTGGCCGAGATCATTGGCTCGAAGGCTGGCATGGCCGACCTGCTGGGCGCCGACAACGCCGACCTCGGCACCACCCTGGCCGGCATGACCCGCCTGGCGGGCGGCGCCCAGGTCGAGGCCCTGATCCGTGTCGAGGCAGGCGTGCGCAACTGCATGCCGACCCTGTCGGGCACCGCCAAGCGCCTGAGCGAGTGGCTGACCGGCGACGACTTCCCCGCCGTCCGCTCGTCTATCGCCCATCGGGTGCTCAAGGAGCTGAACGGCGTGCGCCGCCTCAAGCCCACTGACGCCGAATCCGAGATCGAGCACCTGCGCGCCCTGGCCATGAGCTTGACCGCCGCCGCCGGCCGCATCCTGCCGGCCGAGGACATCACCAGCGCCTTCACCACCCGTTCCAAGACCCTGCTGAATGGCGAGTTCATCGAGGCCCTGCTCGGCCGCGAGCGCTCGTCGCGTGAAGAGATCCAGATGCTGATCCGCCTGGCCGAGAACGTCATGGGCGCGGTCAACAAGCGCATGGCCGCCCGCTGGCTGTTGGCCAATATCCAGGCCCTGCGCTTCGAGCGCGAGCTGCGCCAGGGACCGGACAGCGCCGCCTCCAAGCTGGCCGCCCTGGGCGCCCTGCAACGGTCGCTGGTCCGCTCGGGCCTGGTGATCGAGGACTATGAGCCGCTGTGCGCCAAGATCGGCGAGGTGGGCGGCATGATCGAGGCCGACACCCGCCTGATCGCCATGCTGGCCCGCGCGCCCGCTCCCCTGCCGCAGAAGCTGGCCTTGCTGATCAAGCTGGCCATGGGCGAAGCCGGCCCGACAGGTCCGGTGGCTGACAAGGCCAAGCTCGAGGCCATGAAACTGGCCCGCGCCCCGGAGGCCCGCGAGGCGCTGGCCGCCTCGCCGGAGACGATGGATTTGCTCAAGGGCATGGTGATGCACAAGGCGGCGGCTTAGGGGCTGGTTGTGCCAAGCTCGCTATTGACCTTAGTCAGACATTGGCGATCTCCGTTTGTGCCTAAAGGATGGTGTCATACGCCCCGTGGAACATTGATATGCTTGGCCGCTTTGTATTAGTCGTAACCATCGCCGCATCCTTGGGGGGCTGCTTTTTAGGTGATGAGAACGCTGGCAAGTGGTCCACTTCTGGCCAGATCAAGGCTGCTGCATCCCGTTGCGGAATAAGCAGCTTCGAACCTACGAAGGCTGGCGACGGTTGGGCCGCCTACGTCAGCAAGTCGGTGCCAGATCACAAGGCGAAGGAGGACTGCATTTATGCGCACCTTGCGAGCCAAGGGCGGCTTACGACCCGTTAGGCAGTCAGCCATCGGACGCTCACAACGTCCCTTCCGGCGATAGCCGCATCCGCCCCGGATGAGGCCACGCCTGAAACCATTGCATGATGGGAGCTCTGGCGTGTGGGGGCGGGGAAGGGCCCCCCGGGGGGGCGCGGGGGGGGGGGGGCGCGCGCCCGGCCGGGGGAGGGCCCCCGCCCC
>NZ_JAFCUB010000017.1:0-76978 GCF_049896325.1 Caulobacter sp. DWP3-1-3b2 | reverse complement strand
GGCGGCCAGGGCGTTCACCGAGGCGGCGCGGGCATTGTGGACCACTGTCGGGCAGGGCTGATCTCCACGTCCCCCTATGGTGGAGGCGGCCGAAGGCCGGTGGGGGGAGTGTTGGGGCGTCACATTATCTGCCGATAGCTCCCCCCTCCGTCGGCTTCGCCGACACCTCCCCCCCGAGAGGGAGGACTTAGAAAAACGGCCGCCCGGGTTGCTCTGGGCGGCCGCGTTCTAGCCAATCAGGCCAAGCTTAGAAGCTGTAGCGCAAACCGGTCGAGATGACCGCCGCCGAACCGCCGACGTCGCCCCTGAGGTTCAAGGTCGTCGCCGCCGCAGTGCCGGCGAAGATCGTTTCGGTGCGGTTGATCTTGGTGTCTTCGAAGGTGATGTACGACAGGGCCGCATCCCACTTGATGGACGGGGTCGCTTGCCAGGTGGCGCCGGTGGCATAGACCATCCGGTCGCCGTCCGGTACGCGGGCGGTGCGGCCCAAGTCCGGGGTCGGGGTCGGGTCGTACTGCACGCCGGCCCGCAGGGTCAGCTTCGGCGAAGCCTGGTAGTCGACGCCGACCGCCACCGTGGTGGTGTCCTTGTAGTTCTGGGCGCTGACATTGCCGCCGCTCGGATAGGTGACGACGATCTTGTCGAACTCGCTCCAGCCGATGCGCGACACCGACAGGTTCAGGGTCGTCTTGTCGTTTACCGCCCAGCGGGCGCCGACATTGGCCATCCACGGCGTGGTGATCGTGGCCTTACCGTCGGTGTTGACATTGGCGCCGGCCAGCGGACCCACCAAGCCCGAGACCACGACGTGGCCATCCAGCTTGTGATCGATCTTCGAGCGGTACGACGCGCCGAAGGTCAGGGCCGGCGAGGCGTGGAACTGGGCGCCGACGTTCCAGCCGTAATCCCAATTGCCATCACCCTTCAGCGATGACGAGCCATCGGCCAGCAGGGGCGACAGGTTCGGCAGCGCCGAGGTCAGTTCGGCGTCGGTATATTGCGCCGAAACACCCATGCCGAGGTCGAGCATGTCATTGAGGCGATAAGCCACCGCACCATTGACGTCGATCGTGGTCAGGCTGGACTTCAGGGCGTCGTAGCGGGTCCAACTGCGGGTGTTGTAGTCGGTGGTGAAGTTGTAGGGCGCGGCCGCGGTCAGGCCGACGGCCAGCTTGTCGGTGATGCGGAAGGCCGCGGCGAAGTTGGGCACGACGCCGTTGTTGATCGGGCCAGGCGAACGCGGCTCGCCGCCGACCGGGGTGGTCAGGCCGCCGGGGATCACGGGACGGGTCAGGGTCGAGCCGCTGTCATTGACGTCGGAATCGACTTGGATCAGGTGCAGACCGCCATAGATCTCGCTCTGTTCGAGACCGGCGATGGCGGCGGGGTTCCACCAGAGGCTGGCGGCGCCGCGGTCGGCGACCTCGCCCGAATAGGCGCGACCGGCGCCACGCACCGATTGTTCCTGGAGATAGAATGCCGAAGCCGAGGCCTGGGAGGCGACAACCATGGCGGCAAGGGCCACGCCGGCGGCGAGGCAAGTACGCGAGAGAGACATGAGACGACCTTCTGGGGAGGAAGAGCCGGCGTCCTTGGATGGCGCCGATTGGCGTCGCTCTAACGCATTTAGTCAAAAACCGTTGCTATTTATTCCTGTAACAATGAATTTTGTGCCCTGCGTTCAAAGAACGCCTGACTTTAAAGCCGTTACTTATTTCGTCGTTATGTCAGAAAGTGCCATAGTTGCCTGGAAAAGGCGCGATGTGGCTAGCCGTAGGGGGCTGTTCCTTGGCCACAATCGCGCCCTATTCAACTTAAGCTCAAGCTAACCTACCCGCCAGCCATCTTGCGGAAGAACTTCTGGCCCTGTTCGCCGCCGTTGAAATAGGCCTTCTGGCCATCCTCTGCGGCGATCTGGCCCCAGCAGTCGCGCACTTCTTCGGCCGACAATCCGCCTTCACCCAGATAGACGCCTTCGGTCTCGTAGATCCGCGACAGGGCGAAGGCGCCGGCGCCGGCGGTCAGGATCGCGCCCGTCGGGGCGTCTTCCGACACCAGATAGACGACACCCGGCGTCACATATTCCGGCTTCAGCTTCTCCAGCACTTCGGGCGGCATCAAACCTTCGGTCATGCGGGTGGCGGCGACCGGGCTGATGGCGTTGATCTTTATGTTGTTCTTGGCGCCTTCCAGCTTCAGCGTGTTCATCAGGCCCAGAACCGCCATCTTGGCCGCGCCGTAATTGCTCTGGCCGAAATTGCCATACATGCCCGAGGACGAGGTGGTGACGACGATGCGGCCGTAGTTCTGGGCCTTCATGATGTCCCACACGGCCTTGATAGGCTTGAAGGTGCCGAACACATGGACCTGGATCACGGCCTCGAAGTCGGCCAGCTCCATCTTGGTCAGGGTTCGATCGCGAAGGATGCCGGCGTTGGCGACGAGGATGTCGATCCGGCCCCACTTTTCCATCGTGGTCTTCACAAGATCAGCGACGCCGGCGTCGTCGGTAACGGAAGCGCCATGGGCGATGGCCTCGCCGCCCGCGGCTTCGATTTCCTTGACCACGTTCAGGGCCGCGTCAGATGAGCCGCCCGAACCATCGACACTGCCGCCCAGATCATTGATCACGACCTTGGCGCCGCGCCGCGCCAGCTCCAGCGCATGCTGTCGGCCCAGGCCGCCGCCGGCCCCTGTCACGATCGCCACCTGACCGTCGAACCGGATGTCGTCCGCCATGTTCGTATCTCCCTCAAACGCGTGTTTGGTTTGGCGCGTTTGTGCGGCGCGAGAGACAGAGCGTCAAGAGAGGCGTGTCCTCCGAGGGACCGCTGTGCGGGCGCCTCGGGATGAGGAGCGCTGTTGCTCTGGATTCCTCATCCTGAGGTGCGAAGCGAAGCCGAGCCTCGAAGGACGCACCGCGCGCTACGCCTTCTGCTTTTCGCCCCCGGCCACCGGCGGCTTAGGCTGGTCGCGCTTGATGCCGGCCTTTTGGCCCGGCTTCATGAACTTGACCAGCACGCGCTGGCCGACCAACAGCGGGGCGCCGTCGGCGGTGACAACCACCTCGACCACGCGCTCGTCGCTGCGCTGGCTGGGGTCGTCCGAGGACAGCTTGCGCGCCCCGAACACGACGGCTCGTCGCAGCACCTTGCCGACATAGGTTTTGGTGGGATCGCCCTCGGGCTGGATCTCGATCTCCTGGCCGACGGCGACATTAGGGATGTCTGCCTCGACGATCTCGGCGCGGACGATGCGGGCGGTCTGCGGTTCCAGGTCGAACATCGGAGTGACGTTCAGGGTCGAGA
Organism: Caulobacter sp. DWP3-1-3b2; assembly: GCF_049896325.1. Classification (NCBI taxonomy): domain Bacteria; kingdom Pseudomonadati; phylum Pseudomonadota; class Alphaproteobacteria; order Caulobacterales; family Caulobacteraceae; genus Caulobacter; species Caulobacter sp. DWP3-1-3b2. The sequence goes on along the minus strand of NZ_JAFCUB010000017.1, from coordinate 73,670 downwards.
CGCCGGCCCCGGGATTGGCGTAGCGGCGGGCGATGCGGCCGTTCGCCGGGGCGCGGATCACCGTCAGTTCCTGGTTGTAGCGGGCCTGGGCCAACTGGGCGGAGGTCACCTGGATGGCGGCCTGCTGGGCGGCGATGTTGGCGTTGGCCGCGGCGATCTGGTCCTGGGCCGCGTCGAGCCGCTGGCCGGCCACGAAATTGGCCGTCGACAGGGTCTGCAAGCGCTTGAATTCGCGCTGGCCGGTGCGCAACTGCACCTGATAGACGGCGATCTGGGCGCGGGCCGAGGCCAGGCCGGCCTCGGCGGTGGCGGCGGCCAGGCGGGCGTCGTCGTCTTCCTGCTTGGCCAAGGGCTGGCCGGCGACCACGTCCTGGCCTTCCTGCACGTACACCTCTCGGACGATGCCCTGGCGGCGCGCGGCCACCTGGATGATTCCGCCCTCAACGTCAGCCTTGCCGTTGGCGATGGCGCCGTAGGGGCTGGGCTCCTCCTGGGCGGCGGCGATCTCGAGCTTCTTCTTCTTCTCCGCCGCCTGGCCCTTCATGAAGAACACGCCGCCGACCACGGCGGCGATGAGCACGATGACGATCCAGAAGGCGGGACGACGCAGGAACGCGGGCATTTGGCAGTTTCCCCAGAAAGTCAGTGGCTAAGCGGCGCGGGATTGGCGTCGGGCGTTCTACGCACGTCGTCCAGGATCCGGCCGTCTTCGATGTGGATGACGCGGTCGGCATAGGCCTCGAGCCGCGGGTCGTGGGTGACGCAGATCACGGCCGCGCCGCGATCGGTGGCGGCGGCGCGCAGCAGGCGGATGACGATCTCGCCGCTTTTCCCGTCTAGCGCCGAGGTGGGCTCGTCGGCGAAGATCAGGTTGGGGTTCTTGGCCAGGGCGCGGGCGATGGCGACGCGCTGCTTCTCGCCGCCCGACAGTTCCGACGGCCGCTGGTTGACGCGCGGGCCAAGGCCCACCTCTTCCAGCGCCGCCTGGGCGCGGCGGGCGCATTCGCCCTTGCCGACACCCTGGTACTTCAGGGCCGTCATCACTTGCTGCTTGGCGGTGAGGGCGGGGAACAGGTTGAAACCCTGGAAGATGAAGCCGCAGTGATCGAGGCGGAACTTGTCGATCTTGCCCGCCGGCAGCTGCCACAGATCCTTGGCCTCTAGCGCCGAGACCTTGCCCTCGTCGGGACGAAGCAGGCCCGACAGGGCGGCCACCAGGGTCGACTTGCCCGAGCCCGACGGCCCCATGACCATGGTCACGTCGCCATGCTTGGCGTCGAAATCCACGCCCTTGAGCACCTCGATGAAGGTGCGGCCGGTCTTGAAGCGCTTGACCAGTTGCGTGGCCGAGAGGGCGCTCTCGCCGCGCTTGTGGCTGTGATCGGCGATCATCGCAGGAGGTCCGCAGGTTGGCTGTTCTTCAGGACGCCCAGCGACAGGAAGCCGGACAGCATGGCGATCAGGATCAGGAACACCGCGACCACGCCGACCAATACGGGTGGGAAAGACATCGGCACGCCGCCGGCCGTGGCGACCAGCGAAACCAGCCAGGTCAGCAGGGCGGAGGCGAACACGCCGACGATCCCGACCCAGAAGCTAAGCTCCAGGACGATGTTACGCAGGTCGCCGATCGACACCCCCAGAGCGCGAAGCGAGGCGAACTCCTTGATATTGGCCATGATCGCGCCGCGCAGGGTCTGCCAGGTGATGACCACCCCGATCAGCAGGCCCAGGAAGGCCGAGAAGCCCAGGATAATCCCGATGATCTGGTCGTCGAGCATGGCCCCGGAATTGGCGTCGGCCAGTTCCTGGCGGGTCCAGGCGCGAAACTGGCCGTCGCCCTTCTTGTTGAGCTGGGCGGCGACGATCTCGGAGCGGGCCGGATCGCGGATCTGCACCATCAGCGGGCCGACGCGCTGGCCGGTGTCGGCCTCGCCCAACATCCGCAGGGTGTCGCGCGACATCACCAGCGTCGGTTGGATAATGTTGGGATAGCCGGTGGTGACCACGCCTATGGTGACGGTCTTGCCGTTGTAGATGGCCTTGTCGCCCTTCTTGACCCCCAGGCGCTTGAGAGCGGTCTGATCGACCGCAACCGCGAACGGCTGGCGCAGGGCCTCGATCATGGTCTCGCTATAGTCGGTCGGCACGGTGACGAAGCCCGGAATCGCGTCGATCACCGTGACGTTGACGAACTCGCTCTTGCGACCGCCGCCAGCGACCTTGTTTCCGCCCTTGGCGGCCTGCTTGGCGCGGGCGTCGGCCTTGGCCTGGTCCTCGGGCGACAGGATGTTCTGGAAACGGCCGCCGGAGCCGTCGAGGGGCGCGACCTGAACGACCTCGGGGTGGCTGTAGACCAGGGGGATCATCCGCCGAGGCAGGCCAGAAGGGCCGCCGAACAACGCCTTGGCGCCGGGGCCCAACACCATGATGTCGGCGCGGGAGCGGTCGATCTGGGCGGTGAAGCCCTTGCCGATGCCGACGAAGATGCCGACCTGGGCCAACACCAGCAAGCCGGAGAACGCCAGGGCGACAACAGCCGCCATGTATCTACGCCACTCGTACAACAGTGTGGCCAAGGCCAACGACATGCGCGCTACGCTCCACCCCAATCAAGGGTTGCAGCAATGGACGGCGATCTTCAAGCGGCCAAGTTAAATCGAGGTAAGGCGAGCGAAGCGCGTTCCGCGACCGCCGGTTTGCACGATTTGGCGGCCTCGCGCCGAAGCTGTCGATACGCGGCGCCGCGCCCCTTAGGCCGGTTGTCGCGTCGAGGGCGAGCTTTGTATCGGTGGCGTAACAAATTGAAAAACGGCATGTTTTTCGCATATCGAACGACCGCGTCGGCGAATCCGGCGCGGGCGTGCGGCGCAGGGGCCGGCGCTCTCATCGCAAGGAGAGCATGATGACCATCTCCACCGTGGGGTCTTCCTCGCTATTGCAGCAACTGCTGCAGGCCAGAGCGGCTGCGTCCTCCCAAACCGCCAATGACGACGACGCCTCCAGCCCGTTCCAGGCCACCGGACAGAACATGCCGACCCGCGGCTAGAACGGTTTGCCGCCGCCGATGCAGGGCTGGTCCTCGTCAAGTCAAGGTTTCAGCGCCGACACATCAGCGTCGTTGCTTTCAACCCAGCAGACCAGCCAGACCGACCGCGCCGCCTCGATGGCCGCCGACGCCGACGCCGACGGCGACGGCGACGGCACGGTCACCGCCGATGAACTGTCGATCGCCATGGCCGCCCACGCGCCCAAGGACCTGCCATCGGATGCGCCCAGCGCCACTGACATGGCGGCGAACATGCTCGCCGAGAGCGATTCGGATGGCGATGGCTCGCTTTCGCTCAGCGAGTTCCAGGCCATGAAGCCGCAGGGTGGCCCGCATGGCCCGCACGGTCCGCCGCCCAGCGACGACTCCAGCGCCAGCACACAGGCCTCGACCTCGACCTCGACCGACGCCGCCGACCTGAACGGCGACGGCGTGGTCTCGGCCAGCGAATTGGCCACGAGCCTGACCTCGTCCTTCGACAAGCTGGGCTCGGAGGTCTCCAGCGACGCGTCGGACCTGATGCAGAAACTGTTGGCCCAACTGACCAGCAACCTGAGCAGTTCGACCACCTCCTAAGCGACTTCGGTCGACATCGCCGCCTAAGGCCCCGCGCCCGAGGGGCGAGCAGAACGCTCGGCCCCTACGGTTCTCCGCGCATAGCGCTTGCGCCCCGTCGCTTAATCATAGTCATTTGGCCCCTTGGACGGCGTCGCGGGGGCGTCGCCGCATCAGTTAAGGTCCTCAGTCTTGATCTTCCTTCCCGAGAACGTCCAAGCCCTGGCGGGCGTGGCGCTGATCCTCGGCCTTTGCTGGCTCGTCTCCGAGAACCGCAAGCGCTTCCCGTTCGTGCTGGCTGTCTGCGCCATCGCCATCCAGCTGATCCTGGTCTTCGTACTGTTCAAATTGCCCGCGACCCGCAACGCGCTGCAGGGCGTCAATGGCGCCGTCGAGGGGCTGGCTTCGTCGACCCAGGCCGGCACCAACTTCGTGTTCGGCTATCTGTCGGGCACGACGCCGCCCTATGCCGAGACCAATCCCGGCGCTGGCTTCCTGTTCGCCTTCCGCGTGATGCCGGTGATTCTGGTGGTCTGCGCCCTGTCGGCGCTGCTGTGGCACTGGGGCATTCTGAAGCTGATGGCCAAGGGCCTGGGCTTTCTGTTTCAGAAAACACTGGGCCTGCGCGGCCCGCCGGCCCTGGCCACCGCCGCCACCATCTTCATGGGCCAGATCGAAGGACCCATCTTCATCCGCGCCTATCTGGAGCGTTTGACCCGCTCGGAGCTGTTCATGCTGATCGCGGTCGGCATGGCCTGCGTCTCGGGCTCGACCATGGTGGCCTACGCCACCATCCTGCACGACGTCTTGCCCAACGCCGCCGCCCACGTGTTGGCCGCCTCGCTGATCTCGGCCCCGGCCGGGGTGCTCCTGGCCCGGATCATGGTGCCCGGCGATCCCAGCGAGAAGTCCGAAGACCTGGACCTGGCCGAGGAAGACAAGACCTATGGCAGCTCGATCGACGCGGTGATGAAGGGCACCACCGACGGGCTGCAGATCGCGCTGAACGTTGGCGCCACCCTGATCGTCTTCATCGCCCTGGCCACCATGGTCGACAAGATCCTGTTCGCCCTACCCATGGTGGGGGGCGAGCATCTGAGCATCGCCCGGGTGCTGGGCGTGGTCTTCGCGCCCCTGGCCTGGTCGATGGGCATCCCCTGGAAGGAAGCCGGCAGCGCCGGCGGCCTGCTGGGCGTCAAGCTGATCCTCACTGAGTTTACGGCCTTCATCCAGCTGGCCAAGACCGGGCCGGAACTGCTGGATCCCCGCACGCGGATCATCATGACCTACGCCCTGTGCGGCTTCGCCAACATCGGCTCTGTCGGCATGAACGTCGCCGGCTTCTCGGTGCTGGTGCCAGAGCGTCGACAAGAGGTGCTGGGCCTGGTCTGGAAGGCGATGATGGCCGGCTTCCTGGCCACCTGCCTGACCGGTTCGCTGATCGGCCTGATGCCGCGGGCCTGGTTCGGGTTGTAAGGGCCTTTCCTTCCTAGGCGGAACTAAAGCATCCTCCCGGTCAAAAGCCGGGAGGATTTCTTTTGAAGCTCTATGACAGCCGCCGCGCCCCCAATCCTCGCCGCGTTCGCTGGTTCATGGCCGAGAAGGCCATCGAGGACATCGAGATCGTCGATGTCGATATCTTCGGCGGTCAGCACCGCCAGCCGGAGTACCTGGCCAGGGCCGGACTGCCCAACGTGCCGGCCCTCGAGATGGACAACGGCCAGACGATCACCGAGTCGGTGGCCATCTGCCGCTATCTGGAAAGCGTCTATCCAGAGCCCAATCTGTTCGGCGAGGAAGCCTGCGAGGTCGCCGTCATCGAGATGTGGTCGCGGCGCGCAGAGATGCTGGTCGCCACGCCGTTGATGATGTCCGTGCGCCATGCCCATCCGGCCCTTGCGGCGATCGAGACCCAGGTTCCCGAACTGGCCGCCAACGGCCGCGCCACAGCCGAGAAGGGCCTGAAGATGCTCAACCGTCGCTTGGCGGAGAGCGAATTCATCGCCGGCGATCGGGTGACCATGGCCGACATCCTAGCCGCCACCGGCATCGACTTCGCGCGGATGGTGCGTTTCCAGCCCGATCCAGAGCTGATCAATCTGAACCGCTGGCTGGCGGCGATGATGGCGCGGCCTGCGGCCAAGTCGGGGGTGTAGAGGCTCAGCGCGGCCTGATCTTCTTGATCACGCCCGAGAAGTTCAGCATCGGCGAACCGCCCGTCGAAATCAGCCCGCGCACGAACAGCAGCGAACCGCCAGCCTTGGTGACCTCGCCTATCGATTCCACCAGGTCGCCGGTCCGCGCCGGGCCGAGGAACTCGCCGTTCAGGCTGACCGTGACGGCCCGCACGTCCTTCAGATGCGCCCAGGATATCGAGAACAGCGAATAGTCGGCGAAGGTCATCATGCAGCCACCGTGCATGAATCCGCCGCCGTTCATGTGGCGAGCCTCGGCGCGGAAGGCGCTGCGGACCACGCCGTTCTCTTCCCTGAAGTAGAAGGGCCCGGTCTGGTCCTCGAAGGCGTCCATGCCGGCCCAGGTGCGCCAGCCGGCCCATTCGCCGTCGGTCACTGGCTTGGGTCCGTCCCAGATTTCGTTGCCGCCGTCCATTGACCGTGCCCCTTGCGTTGTCTTTGAGGACCTAAGGCCGGCCTGGGCCGGAGGCAAGCGGCCACGCTCGCGCTGCTGACAGATTCGTGGCATCCCTCCGCCCATGAGCGATCCGATCCCACCATCCTCCCCGATCCAAGACACCATCCTGTCGCAACTGGCCGCCGTGGCGGCGGGCAAGTCGATAGACCCGATGTCGGTCGCCAAGACCGTCGAGCCCGTGCGCTGGCAGCGCCTACTGGGCCATGTCCGCACCAACGCCATCGAACTGGCCCGCGAGGGCAGGATCGTCATCCTGCGCCACAACAAGCCGGTGAACCCGGAGAAGTTTCGCGGCGTCTATCGCCTGCGGATGCGGATGGAAGGCGATCCCACCAGCTTCGAGGATGTCGTGGACGACGGTGCGATCGACGGCGGCGGCGAGGAATAGGACCCACGCGCCACACGCCCTCGGTCGTCCAGTCGCGCTTGTGCGATGGCGCGGCGCGCCTAACTCCCGTCCATGCCACTAGACGCCCTTCTCGCTGACATCGCCGCCTGCCGGGCCTGCGCGCCGTATCTTCCGCACGCCCCGCGACCCGTCGTGCGGGTCGCCCAGGGCACGCGACTGCTGATCTGCGGCCAGGCTCCGGGGAGGCTGGTGCACGAGACGGGGTTGCCGTTCAACGACCCCTCCGGAAACCGCCTGCGCGACTGGATGGGGATCGACCGCGAGACCTTCTATGGCCGGCCAGAGATCGGCGTCGCGGCCATGGCTTTCTGCTTTCCAGGGACCAGTCCTAAGGGCGGCGACTACCCGCCTCCGGCCCGCTGCGCGGCGTTGTGGCGACCTCAACTGCTGGCGGAGCTGCCCCAGGTCGAGCTGACCCTGCTGGTCGGGAGCCATGCTCAAGCCTGGGCGCTGGGCTCTCGAATGAGGGGAAGCATGACCGATACCGTCGGCGCCTGGCGCGACTATCTCGACGACGGCTTGTTGCCCCTGCCGCATCCGTCGTGGCGCAACAGCGCCTGGCTGAAGCGCAATCCGTGGTTCGACGCCGAGGTGGCGCCCTATCTTCGCCGTCGCGTGGCGGGCATTCTGGCGTCATGAACCGTCGGAACCTGCTCCTCAACGCGGCCTGTGTCGCGGGCCTGGCCGCCTGCGCCCCCATCACGCAACGCGCCGGCCCAGGCTCGTTGGGCTTTCGGGGCCCGCGCCTGTTGGCCGACGGCATGGTCAGCTTCGATGGTCAGACCCTAGGCCTGCAACGCTGGCTGCCGCCGGAAGGGACGCCTGTTAGACAGGTGATCGTCGCCCTCCACGGCATGAACGACTATTCCAACGCCTTCCACCTGGCCGGCCCGTTCTGGGCGGCGCAGGGGATCGCGACCTATGCCCTGGACATTAGGGGCTTTGGCCGCTCGCCCGACCGCGGGGTCTGGGCGCCGATCGCGCTCTCCGTCGAGGATGTGCGCACCGCCGTGGCCCTGGTCCGCGAGGCCCATCCTGAGGCCAAGGTCGCCTTGGCCGGCGTCAGCATGGGCGGCGGGCTCGCCATCGCGGCCATGGTGTCGGATCGGCCGCCCGCCGCCGACCGCCTCCTGCTGTTCGCCCCCGCCGTCTGGGGCTGGTCGGCCCAGCCTCTGCCCTACAAGACCAGCCTGTGGATCACCGCCCACACCACGCGCGGCTGGGTGGTTAAGCCGCCCGAATGGCTGGTCAAGCGCGTTCAGCCCACCGACAATATCGACGAACTGCGCCGGATGAGCCGCGATCCGCTGATGATCTGGGGCGCGCGGTCGGACACCCTCTACGGCCTGGTCGGACTTATGGAGAAGGCTTGGTCGTCGCTCGGCAAGGTGCAGGTCCCGGTCGCCTATTTCTACGGGGCCAAGGACCAGATCATTCCCAAGGAGCCGACCATGGAAGCGGCTCGACGGCTGAAGCCCGACGACCGCTCGGCCTATTACGCCGAAGGCTGGCACCTGCTGTTGGTCGACAAGCAGGCCGAGGTGGTCTGGCGTGACGCCGCCTCCTTCCTGAAGGACCCGCTGGCCGACCTGCCGTCCGGCGCCCCGCCGATCCCCGGCGCGCCGACCGCGCCCAATGTTGTGCGGACGCAGGCTGCGTCCTCGGGCGGCTAGGGCAGGGGTTGTTCCCCCTCGCCCTAAAGCGTACACGCTGCACAAACTTTCTGACTAGGGCAGGACTGACGGCATGACCTTGTTCGATTCCCCGGATTTCGAGGGACACGAAGGCGTTCACGCGTTCTTTGACGAAAAATCCGGCCTCAAGTCGATCATCGCCATCCACTCCACCGCCCGCGGCCCCGCCGCCGGCGGCTGCCGCATGTGGGATTACAGCAGCAGCGAGGCCGCAGTGACCGACGCCCTGCGCCTGTCGCGCGGCATGTCCTACAAGAACGCCATGGCCGACCTGCAGTTTGGCGGCGGCAAGGCCGTGATCATCGGCGACGCCTGCAGCCAGAAAACCCCCGAACTGTTCGAAGCCTTCGGTCGGGCCGTCGACAGCCTGGCCGGCCGCTATTGGACCGCGGAGGACGTCGGCGTCTCGCCCGCCGACCTGGTCAACACCCGCCGGACCACGCGCTATGTCGCCGGCCTCGAAGGCCACACGGGCGCCTCGGGCGATCCGTCCCCGGTCACCGCCGAGGGCGTGTTCCGTGGCGTTCGCCTCTGCGTCCAGCGCGCCCTGGGCCGCGATCTCAAGGGCGTGAGGATCGCCATCCAAGGCGTCGGCCATGTCGGCGCCTATCTGGCCGAAAAGCTTCACGCTGCGGGGGCTCAACTGATCATCGCCGACGTCAATCAACAGGCTTTGGAGCAGGTCGCCGCCGCGACCGGCGCCCAGATCGTGCCGACCGACGCCATTTTCGACGTCGACGCCGACGTCTTCGCCCCCTGCGCCCTGGGCGGCGCGATCTCGACCACCACCTTGCCGCGCTTGAAGGTCAAGGTGATCGCTGGCGGCGCCAACAACCAACTGGCCGACGCCACCATCGGCCAGGCGGTGTTCGAGCGCGGCATTCTCTACGCGCCTGACTACGTCATCAACGGCGGCGGCATCATCAATGTGGCCGGCGAAATCCGTGCCTTGGAAGCCGGCGTTGCGTTCGACCCACAGTGGGTCGCGACCAAGCTGGACCGCCTGGCCCAGACCCTGGGCGAGGTGCTCGACCACTCCCTGGTCGACAATCGCCCCGCCAATCTGGTGGCCGACGAGATCGCCCGCGCCCGGATCGCTTCTGCGCGGGGCTGACCTTTCCAACGCGGCGAAATTGCGAGAGGCGGCGTCGGACCTTGAGCGTTATCACCGCCTGCTGGCGGGCGTAATGCATATGGACAGCCAGGCGACTGTGGCCCGTCTCGACATCTATCTTGTGTCTGACCATTCGGATCTCGAGAAGGTCTTGCCTGGCCTGGATCGCCACGTGGTGGGATTCTACAAGGCCGGCCCTGGCGGACGGTTCGCGTTAGCCACGTGGGACGCCCGCGACCGCGACCAGGCGCGCCATGTCCTGCAGCACGAATATGCTCATCACTTCATGCAGCAGTATTTCACCTATCCCTACCCGACCTGGTTCACAGAGGGTTTCGCCGAGTATTTCGCCACCGCCACGGCCCAGGGCGAAACCATCCAGCTCGGCGCCGCCGCGCCCATGCGCGTGGCGTCACTCGAAAACCGGCCATGGATCACTCTGGACACTCTCCTGGCGCCCAAATCCGGGCAAGCCGCCGGTGAGATGGTCTATGCACAGGGCTGGCTGTTGACCCACTATCTGCTGCGCGATCCGGTCCGCGCCGAACAACTGCAAACCTATTTCAGCGCCCTGCGCGGGGGCCAGGCCGAGCCGGAGGCCTTCGCGGCCGCCTTCAAGACCGACAAGCCCACGCTGCAGCGGCAACTTACCAGCTACGCCCGCTCGGGCATGACTTACACCATAATCCCCATCAAGCCGCTCGCCCCCGCTGACATGACGGTGACCGCGCTGTCGCCGGCCGCCAAGGATCTGCTGCTGCCGTCGCTGCGCCTGATGCAGGGGCGACATGGCGAGACCGACGATCAGGCGGCGGCGATCCTGGCCACGATCACCAAGAGCGCCGCCAAATATCCCGGCGATCCCCTGGCGATCCGCACCCAGGCTCACGCCGAGCAGGTGTTCGGTGACCCTTCGACCGCCGTGGCCACGCTGAAAGGCGCGGACATCGTGAAGGACGATCCCTATAGCCAGTATTTGCTGGGGGTTTCCTATCTCTCCGTCGCGCGTCGCGATCCGGCCCAGAAGGCCGGCGCGACCGCTGAAGCCAAGAAAGCCTTCGCCCGTGCGGTCAAGCTCGATCCCAGCTTCTACCCCGCCCTCTATCGCTACGCCCGCACGCTGCCGCCCGAGAGCGAGACCGTAATCGACGTCTTGGTCCAGGCCCATCTGCTGGCCCCCCAGGTCGAGCAAATCCGCATCGACGCTGTACTCGCCCTGCTGCGAAAGGGCGAGTACGACACCGCCGGCGCGCTGATCGTGCCGCTGGCCCGCTCGCCGCACATGAACCTGAATGTCGCGGCCGCCCAGGTCCTCGCCGAGAGCGCCACCGCGCACAAGGCGCCGCCCAATGATCAAGTTCTCGTCAAGGAAGCCTACGGTCGGATGGAAAAAGCGACGAGCGATAATGGCAAATAAAATCCGGGTAATATTGACTCTCTAAATTATCCGGGTAAAATGCGGTCATGGAAACGAACATGACCGACCGACGGGCGCTGCTGCGCGACTACAGGGACCGCCAAGTACAGGCCGGAATCTACGCCGTCCGTTGCCTGGTGACAGGCGAGGCATGGATCGGCGGCACGGCCGATCTCGCCACCCGCCAGAGCGGCGTCTGGTTCAGTCTGAGGATGGGCGGCCATTCCAGCGCCAGCCTGCAGGCGGCGTGGAAAACGCACGGCGAGGCGGCCTTCGGTTTCGACGTGCTGGAGGTGCTCGACGACGAGGGCCTGGAACGGCTGGGCCGGGCCTCGTTGCTGGTCGAGCGCCGCGAGCATTGGCGCGTCAAGCTGGGCGCCGAGGGGTTGCGGCGATGAGTGGCGCGCCCAACCCCTATGTCGTCTTCGAGGGCGAGCGGCGGCTCGCGGCGGGCTCAAAGCTGGAAGTGGCCGTCGCCGCCCAAGGCCGGTTGGAGGACGCGTCGGCGGAGCCACTGCTGATCTTCGATCCGGAGGGCCGGCAAGTCGATTTCGACCTGCGTGGCGGTCCTTCGGATATCGCTCGGCGACTGGGCGAAGAGACGCCGGAGGCCGCGCCGCGCGGTCGGGGCCGCCCGAAGCTCGGCGTCACCGCCCGCGAGGTGACCCTGCTGCCGCGCCATTGGGAATGGTTGGCCGCGCAGCCGGGCGGCGCCTCGGTGGCGCTGCGCAAGCTGGTCGAGGCCGCCCGTCGCGACACGGAGGGACCCACCCGTCGCCGCGCCGCGCGTGAAGCCACCTATCGTTTCGCCTCGGTCATGGCCGGCGACCGTGCGGGCTTCGAGGGCGCCTCTCGAGCGCTGTTCGCGGGCGACGCGCGGGCCTTCTTCGATCTGGCGGCCGCGTGGCCGACGGACATCGTCGAGCACCTTCGGGTCCTGGCGGCGGAGGCGTTCGAGGCGGCTTAACACGCCCATTGGCCTACAGGCCCGCCGTCACTCAGCCTTGGTCTTGGGTTGCAGCAGGTCCCAGCGGTTGCCATAGACGTCCTCGAACACCGCGACGCTGCCATAGGCCTCATGACGCGGCTCCTCCAGGAAACGCACGCCCGCCGCGGTCAGCCGGGCATGGTCGCCGGCGAAGTCGTCGGTGTGCAGGAAAAGCCAGACCCGTCCGCCGCCCTGGCCGCCAACCATCGCCGCTTGAACCGCGTCGGCCGCCTTGGCCAGCAGGAAGCGCGAACCGCCAAGCCCCGGCGAGACCACGACCCAGCGCTTGCCGCCGCCCATGTCGCTGTCCTCGACCAGGCTGAAACCCAGCTTGCCGACATAGAAGGCCAAGGCCTCGTCATAGTCACGGACGAGCAGGGACAGCAGGGCGAGATGGCGGGCCATGGGAACTCATTGGGTGACGTCCCTGATCTTAGCGCCCAAACAGCGTCAGCAAATACGACGTGCCCGAATTGGCTATGCTCAGCGACTTGTAAGCCAACTGCTGCTTGATCTGCAGGGCCTGAAGCTTGGTGGCCTCCTTGGCCATGTCGGCGTCGACCAGCCGGCCGATCGAGGCGTCGAGCGTGTCCTGCAGCTTGTCGATGAAAGTCATGTGGGTCTGCAGCGCATAGGCGCCCGTGCCGATGTGCGAGAGGGCCGAGGTGACGTTCTCGATTGCCCCGCCCATCGCCTTGATCTCGGCGGTGCTGATCGGCGCGCCCAGCAGGTCGGCGCGCATGCCCGACAGGGCCGAGCCTGTGGTTGACAGGTCCACGTGATCGACATCGACGGTGTCGGAGGCCTGGGCGTTGGCGAGGGCCCGGATCTGGCCGTTCGAGCCTGAGGAGATCAGGTTGACGCCGTTGAAGTCGGCATTGCCGACCGTGCGATCGATCTGACGCTTCAGCGACACGTAGTCGTCGTTCAAGGCCTTGCGGCTGGTGGTGGAGAGGCTGGTGTCCGAAGCCGCCAGCATCTTTTCCTTCATCTGGCCGAGCAAGTCGGTGACGGTGTCGCCGGCCGCGAGGGCGACGTCGGTGATCGATTGGCCCCGTTGCAGCGAGGCGCGCACAGCGTCCAGCGAATGGGATTCCGCGCGCTGGTTCTGGGCGATCGCCCAGACGGCGGGATTGTCCTTGGGGGAGGAAATCGCCCGGCCGGTGGCGATGTGGCGCAAGGTGTCGGACAGGTCGCGGTTGGTCGCAGCCAGCGACTGCAGGGCGATCATCGCGCCGATATTGGTGTTGACGCTATTCAGCGACATCGAAAATTCCGACGGCGCGTTTTGCGCCTGGTTGGCAACCTAAACTGGCGACCTTAGCGGCCCGTTACGGAGCAAGGTAAAGGGCCTCCCCCGGAGAGGGAGGCCCTTAAGGCTACTGACCGAAAGCGGTCTTCAGCTTGCCGGCCGCGAAGTCCTCGGCGTCCTTGGCGTCGGCGACGACCGCGCCCATGCCGAAGAACTCGTGGGTCACGCCGGCATATTCCTTGAGGTCGGTGGCGACACCGGCGGCCTTCAGCTTGTCGGCCAGATTGACGCCGTCGTCGTGCAGCGGGTCGATCTCGGCCAGGATGATCGTGGTCGGCGGCAGGTTCTTCAGGTCGGCGCCCACCAGGTTCACCCGCGGGTCGGTGGCCTGGGCAGGGTTGCCGAGGGTGTGGGTGAAGAACCAGGCCAGCATCGGGGTGTTCAGCGGCTTGGCGGCGGCGTTGGCCACCTTGGAACGGGTGGCCATGTTGCTGTCGGCCACCGGATAGACGGCGATGACCGCCTTGGGCGCCATCCAACCCCTGTCCCGCGCGGCGATGGCGACATTGACGGCCATGTTGCCGCCTGCGCTTTCGCCGACCACGGCCACCTTGGTCGGATCGCCGCCCCACTTCGCGGCATTGGCCAGCAGCCAAGGATAGGCGGCGTTCGCGTCGTCGTGAGCGGCCGGGAACTTGGCTTCCGGCGCGTGGCGATACTCGATCGAGACGACGATGGCGTTGGCCGCCTTGGCCAGGGCGCGCGGCCCGCCGTCATAGACGTCGATATCGGCGATTACCCAGCCGCCGCCGTGGATGTAGAGCACGACGGGCAGGGGACCAGTCGCGCCGGCTGGCGTATAGACCCGCGCCTTCTGGGCGCCGCTGGCCCCAGGATAGGTTATATCCTTTGTTGTCACCGTGGTGTCGGCCCTAAGGCCCTTCTCGGCCATCAGCGCCTTGACCGCGTCGGTCGGGGTTGGCTGCTTGCGGGCCTCTTCGGGTGACAAGGTCTCGATGGGCTTGCCGCCCAGCGAGCCCAGCTTGTCGAGCACGGCCTGCATGTCGGCGTCGGCCTTGCCGGCTTCGGTGGTCTGGGTCGCGGCCGCCGGCGTGTCGCCGGTGGTCTTGGGCGCGCCGGTCTTCGGCGAGCAGGCGGCGGCGGTGAGCGCCAGCACAGAAACCGCGCCAAGCGCGATCAGCGGATGTTTCTTGGTCATGGACATTTCCTGGCTGGCGAAGGCCGCCAGACTTTTTTCTGATTTCGCAACGGGTTAACGCCGCCAGCGGTTCCGCCTAGCCTCCCGTGTAGCCGCCGATGATCGGCAGCACTTCACCGGTGATGTAGCTGGAGGTCTGGGGGGAGGCCAGGAACACGTAGGCGGGCGCGATCTCCTCCGGTTGGGCCGGGCGTTTCATGGGCGTCTTGCCGCCAAACTGCGCCACGTCGGGACCCAGCTTGTCGGCCGGGTTCAGCGGGGTCCAGACAGGACCGGGGGCCACGGCGTTGACCCGAATGCCCTTGTCGATCAGGTGGGTGGCCAGCGAGCGGGTGAAGGCGTGGATGCCGCCCTTGGTCATCGAATAGTCCAACAGGTCCTTGTTACCGAGCAAGCCGGTAACCGAGCCGGTGTTGACGATGGCACCACCCGGCGGGATCACTTTCACCGCCGCCTGGGCCATGTGGAAATAGCCATAGAGGTTGGTCTTCAGCGTGCGGTCGAAGTGTTCTTCGGTCAGGTCCTCGAAGTCGAGCACGTGCTCCTGGAAGGCGGCGTTGTTGACCAAAATGTCCAACTTGCCCAACTCCGCGACCGTGCGCGCGACGGCGGCCTTGGCATAGGCGGGGTCGGCGACATCGCCGGGCACCAGGATGGCGCGGCGGCCTTCCTGTTCAACGGCCATGCGGGTCAGCTCGGCGTCCTCGTCTTCGTCGAGATAGCCGATGGCGACGTCGGCCCCTTCGCGGGCGAACAGCACCGCCACGGCCCGGCCAATGCCGCTGTCGGCGCCGGTGATCAGGGCCACCTTGCCCTCTAGCTTGCCCGAGCCCTTGTAGAAGGGCGCGTCGTACATCGGCGCCGGATCGAGCGCGGCCTCGAGGCCGGGCTTCAGCTGGTGCTGTTCGGGGAAGGGCGGCGCGGGATAGGGACGAGCGCCGGCTTGCATGGCGGGCTTCGCGTCCTCGTTCTCCTTGAACGACCGCTTCTCCTTCGCGTCCAGCGGGGCCTGGATGTCGCGTTCGGCCTGCGACGTGCGGTGGGCGGCGGATTCAAATTCCGGGGTTTCGACGTCTGACATCGCGCGCTCCTGAAGGCTAAAATGTCGGAACAGGCGAGCGGTAGCGGATGTTCCAAGCCTCAGCATGGGAAGCGGGGTTGCCCAAAGCGGAGCCATCGGTCATTTTCCCGGCCCTCTTTGAAAGGCCTTTCCATGCCGCCGCTCGCGGCCGCGTCGGCTCCCGACCCGGGGAAGCCGCACGGCGTCATCGTCTCCGACCTGATTGAACTGCTCCGCCTGGCGGGGCCGGTGGTGCTGTCGCGCCTGGGGATCATGGTCATGGGCCTGACCGACGCCATCGTGGTGGGGCACTATTCGGCGACGCAGCTTGGCTTCCACGCCATGGCCTGGGCGCCGACCTCGGTGTTCGTCACCGTCACGGTCGGGCTGCTGGTCGGGGTGCAGGTGATGGGCTCGCGGGCCATCGGAGCCGGCAAGCCGCATGAGGCGGGAGCGGTGCTGCGGCGGGGGCTCTCCTACGCCCTGTGGTTGGGCCTGGCTGGCACCTTGCTGCTGGCGGTGCTGGGACCGCCGCTGCTGCACCGCGCGGGCCTGGACAAGGCCCTGGCCGACGGCGCGACCGTGCCGCTGATCGTGTTTTCGCTGTCACTGACCCCCTATGCGCTGAGCGTCGCCCTGAGCTTTTGGTTGGAGGGCCTGGCGCGGCCGGGGGCGGTGACCATCGCCATGTGGATCGCCAACCTGATCAACCTGGCGGTCAATCTGGTTTTGGTGCCGGGAACCTTTGGCTTGCCCGCCTTGGGCGCGACAGGCGCGGCCTGGTCCACCTTCGTGGCGCGGGTGGCCCTGACGGTGATGCTGGTCGTGATCATCCTGCGCCGCAAGGACGCCCGCGACCTGGGCGTGTTCGACAAGCCGGCCCGCGACCGGCCGGCCGAGATCGAGCAACGGCGGGTTGGCTATGGCGCGGGCACGTCGAACTTCTTCGAGGTCTCGGCCTTCGCCGGCATGAGCCTGGTGGCTGGCTGGCTGGGCGGCTATTCGGTGGCCGCCTGGGCTGTGGTGCTGAACGTGGTGGCGGTGATCTTCATGGTCCCGCTGGGCCTGTCGACCGCCACGGCGGTGCAGGTGGGCCGGGCCTATGGCGCGCGCGACCTGCCAGGCATGAGCCGAGCCGGCTGGATCGCCTTTGGCGTCACGGCGGTGTTCGCCCTCCTGGTGTCGGGACTGCTGTATCCGCTGCGCCATCTCGTGGCGGCGGCCTATACGACCGACCCGGCGGCCCTGGCTCTGATCGGGCCAGCGCTGGCGCTCAGCTGCCTGTTCCTGCTGCCCGACGCCGTTCAGGTGGTTTGCGCCCAAGCCCTGAGGGCGCGCGGCGAGGTGTGGATTCCCACCGCCACCCACATGGTGGCCTATGCCCTGATCATGGGCCCCTTGGCCTGGTGGCTGGCCCTGCCGATGAAGCTGGGGGTCAACGGCATCGTCTGGTCGGTGATCATCACCAGCTTCATCGCGGCGGGGCTGCTGCTGGGGCGGTATAGGATGCTGGACGTGCGGGATCGGTGATGCAATGGGGACAGGCGCATGCGTCTGTCCCCATCAGGGCGTGCTGACTAGATGGCCGCCCCCAGGATCCAGCCTTCCTGCGTCTCGGCGTCGACCACCACGTCCTCCGGCGCGCCCTTGCTCGGCCCGAACAGCGCGGCCAGCTTGCCCGCCTCGTCCAGCTTGGCGAAGTGCTCGGCCAGAGCGCGCACCTGGGCGGCGTCCTTGACCTCGCCGGCGGCAGGCACGGCCTTGATCAGCGAGGGATAGACCTCGGCGATCACCACCGACACGCCCTCGAGGTCGGCCTCGGTCAGAGCCTTGAAGCCCGTTTCGAACGGCCAGACCCGCGCCGCGTCGCCGCGAGCATCCCGAAGACGGCGCGCCGCCGGAATGCCCATGATCGCCTGGCCGCCTACCGAGCCGTTGTAGTAGAGCTTCCAGATCGAATGGGCGCCCCCCCCTTTTGTAGGTTGGGCCGCCACATCCGCGTGGCGGAACTCCGGCAGGTCGTCCGGGCCATGCTCGCGGGTCTTCTTCGGCTGCAGCGTGGTCAGGGTGTCCTTAGGCGGCACGCCCCAGAACGGGAAGGGACCGCCGGTCAGCCGGCGGTTTAGCTCCGAGCCGACGCCAAAGCGGTTGTTGGTGTTGTCGGTCTTGTCCTTGACCATCTTGGCCAGTTGGTCCCAGACCGCGCGCCAGGGTTGCTCGCCCTTCAGGGCCAGGGCCTGGGAGAAGCCGCGCGGGAAGCCCAGCGGGAAGTCGAAACCCACCAGAGCGCGCTCGCCCCGCTTCTTCAGGTCGTCGAGGATCGCCGCCAGCTTGGTCTCGGCTTCGAGACGCGTAGGCGGGTTGAAGGTCTCGAAGGTCAGGCGGAAGCGCACGTCGCGCTTGACCACGCCGATCCACACGGAGTCCGCCCCCGTGGTCGGCTTGGCCGCCGCGCTCCAGTCGACGATCACATAGGCGCTGAAGAGGCGCGACACGGCGGAAGCTCCGTTAGGATTGAACGAAGCGCGCTTCTACTCCGGTCGGGGAGGCGGAGCCAGACGCTTAGCGCGCCTGGCTGTAAGATGTCAGGCGGCGTTCTGTTCCGCCGGGTGCTCGGCGACCAAGACGGGATGCTGCTGGCGGCTGAACCAGGCGGCCGGCGGCTCGCAGGCGGGGCCCAAGGCCGCGCGGACGATGGCTGGCGGCCGACGCTCTTCCGGGGTCATGAACAGGCCGTTGGCCTTGACGGCCAGGCCGGCGATCTTGTGTGCGCCCAGCATGGTCAGCGGCACGGCTAAAACCAGGCCGGCCAGGATCGGGGCGGTGGCGGTCAGCAGGTCCGGCGTGAACCAGAACATCACCGACAGGGCCAGGCCCGTGAGGCTGATCCAGCCCATGGCCGCGAAGGCTTCCTTGCCGGTGACCTTGTCGGCGTCGCGGCGCTGGGTGGCCCAGCCGCCGACCTTGCCGGCCAGGATCTCGACCAAGGCGCGGGTCTGGGTGAACATCAGCATCGGGGCGACCAAGGCCGAGAGCAGCATCTCGACGGCGAGGCCGGCCAGGATCCGGCGGCGGCCGCCGAAGCCCTTGATCTCGTGCTTGCGCGAAAAGACCAGGATCGAGCCCAGGATCTTGGGGCCAAACAGCAGGACGAAGGTGATGATCATCGCCCAGGCGGTGGCCTGGATCTCGCGCCAGTCAATCAGGGCGTGGGCTGCGGCCTGCAGGTCGGCCAGGGTGAAGGCGGCCTTCTTCAACTCCGGCATCAGCATGCGCGAGATGATCCCGGCTGACAGGGCTACGAACCAAAGGGGCGACAGCACATAGCTGAGCACGCCGATCACCAGGTGCAGGCGGCTCATCCAGTGCAGGCCGGGCAGGCCGATCAACGGCACGTGCTGCACATTGCCCCGGCACCACCGGCGATCGCGCGTGGCGAAATCCAGCAAATTGGAGGGGCTCTCTTCATACGAGCCACCCAGATAAGGCGCCAGATGCACGCCCCAGCCGCCGCGGCGCAGCAGGGCGCTTTCCAGGGCGTCGTGGCTCATCACCTCGCCGCCGAACGGCTTGGGGCCGTCCAGGCTGGGCAGGCCGCAGGTCTCGGCGAAGGCGCGGGTGCGGACGATGGCGTTGTGGCCCCAGAAGGAGCTTTCCGAACCCGACCACCAGGCCAGGCCCGTCCAGGCGACGCGGCCGTAGAGGCGCGTGGCGAACTGCAGGGTACGGGCGAAGATCGTCTGGCCGTTGATGATCATTGGCATGGTTTGGATCAGGCCAATGCGCGGGTGACGCTCCATGGCGTCGGCCAGGCGGACCATGGCCTCGCCGGTCATCAGGCTGTCGGCGTCGAGGATCAGCATGTGCTCGTAGTCGCCGCCCCAGCGGGCGACCCAGTCGGCGACATTGCCAGCCTTGCGGCCCGTGTTCTGGGTGCGCTTGCGATAGAACACGTGGCTATTGGCCTCGCGGCGGAAGCGGGCGAAGCAGGCTTGTTCGGCCAAGGCCACGGCCGCGTCGCGGGTGTCGCTGAGGATGAAGATGTCGAAGGCGCGGCTATTGCCGGTTTCGGCCAGCGAGGCGTCCATGGCGCGCAGGCGGGCGAACACCTCGGCGGCGTCCTCGTTGTGCACAGGCATCAGGATGGCGGTGCGAGCCTTGGGCCTGGGCATGGGCGAGGATGCGCTGTCGTCGATGCCCAGCGGATCCTTGGGCTCGCCCAGCAGCACCACAAAGCCAACAACGGCCGTGCAGAACCACAGGGCCAGAGCCAGGAACAGCGGGGCCAACAGGGTGATGCAGACGGCTTCCAGGTGCGTCACGCCGCCTAGGGCGATGGTGTCGAACGTGGCCTTCCAGCCGGCGAAGCCCATCACGGCGGTGCCGATGAACACGCCCCAGCGGCGTAGGTGAAGGTCGCCCTTGGCCGTGTTGGAAGGCTTGGCGCCGCCCTGCCAGAAGGCAAGCGGTTGCACCGGCATGGCCAGGGGTGCGTCGGTGGGAATCTCGACCCGCTCGCTGGCGGACATCACCGTTTCGTAGGCGACGCTGCGCGACGAAGTCAGATCGAAGAAGGCGCCGCGTTCGCTCATGGTCTGTCGTCTCGGGCTGTCCGGAGATAAGCCGGGCCTCTCCGAAGAAGCGTGGCGATGGGCGCGAGGTCGGCTTCACCGGACGCACCGCCTCCGCTAGGAATTGGGCGCGTTCTGCTGCTACTTTGCGTTCATCGACAACCGGCGTGGAGAGCCACCAGTCTCCCTAGAGTAAAACTTCGATCACGAATTCGCTACCACAATCGCCGCGCTTTTCGCACTTGCGGCAAAAAACATCAAAGCGCGATCGTCCAACAGGCTGTCGCCAGTAACTTGTCACGAGACTATATGATAAAAATCAATGCCTTGAAGATCGTTTTTCTCAGCGGTTTGCTCACCGCCTGCTGCCCGGGGGCACCGCCAAAGGCGCCCGAAAAGGTCGCAGCGGCGCCGAAAGCGACTGTTCCAAACGGCCCGGAGTACGACTCAACGGGTGTGATCGCGGCGATCGAAGGCCAGACTCTCACGCTCGATCACGACGGCGCGAGCGCGGTTAAGCTCTCCGCCGGGCGCGCGTCGTTCACAGGGTATGCGGACATTTTGGCCGAGGCGCCAATGACGCCTGGCGCGCGGGTGGGCTTCAAGTTCCGCAAGGTGGGCGACGGTTACGCCCTGACGGAGCTCAGGGGACGGTAGGTGTAGTGGGGACAGGCGCATGCGCCTGTCCCCAAAACGGAGCAGGCCGCTAGCCCAGCTTGACCAGCATCTTCCCCAGATTCTCGCCCTTGAAGAGCTTGATGAACGCGTCGGGCGCGCGCTCTACGCCCTCTTCGATCGTCTCGTTCCACTTCAACTGACCCGAGCCGATCCAGCCGGCGATGTCGGCGATGAATTGCGGCGCGAGGTCGTAGTGGTTGGAGACGATGAAACCTTCCAGCCTAAGGCTCTTGCCGACCGCCTGGATGATGTTGCTTGGGCCGGTCAGGGCGCCGGTCTCGTTATATTGCGAGATCATCCCGCAGAGGGCGAAGCGGGCGAACGGCCGCGCCGAGTTGATGGCCGCCTCAAGGTGAACGCCGCCGACATTCTCGAAATAGACGTCAATGCCCTTGGGCGCGACCCGCGCCAGTTCGGCCACTACGTCGGGCGTGGCCTTGTAATCGATGACCTCGTCGACGCCGATGCTCTTGAGGAACGCCACCTTCTCGGGCCCGCCAGCTGACCCGATCACCGTGTGGCCCTTCAACTTGGCGATCTGGCAGACGACCTGCCCCACCGCCCCGGCGGCGGCCGAGACGAAGACGATGTCACCATCCTTGAGGGCCGCGATGCGCAAGAGCCCGGCATAGGCGGTCAGGCCCGGCATTCCGGCCACGCCCAGGAAGGTCTGGGGCGGCAGGCCATGGGTGTCGATCTTGGTCACCGCGCCCATGCCGCCGGCCGCTAGCGCCTTGGGCGAGACGTTGAACACCTCGCGCCAGCCAAACATGGTGCTGACGATGTCGCCCACCTTGAAGTCCGAATCATTGGAGGCCGTGACCTCGCCGATCGCCCCGCCCTGCAGGGCCTCGCCCAGCTCGAATGGCGGCACATAGCTTTTGCGGTCGGTCATCCGGCCGCGCATGTAGGGATCAACCGACATCCACAGGTTCTTCACCTGGATTTCGCCATCGCCCGGCGCGCCGACCTCGACCGTGGCCAGTTCGAAGTCGGTGGTGACTGGGACACCCACCGGGCGGCTCTTCAGACGGATTTCGCGCGACGTGACCATGGTCGTTCCTCCAGACCTCGTGATCGAGGTGCGTTGCTTAAACGAACGTTTAACCCGGTCTGGTCCGCGCCTCCAGTCCTTCCCGCGACAAAGCGAACGGTCTAGACAGCAAACCCATGACCCAAGATATCCTCAAGGCTGGCGTTGTCGGCGCGGGCGTGTTCGGCGGCTACCACGCCAAGAAGTACTTCGAGCTCGACGGAGTCGAACTCAAGGCGGTGTTCGACATCGACCTCGCGCGGGCTCAGGCCCTGGCCGAGCCCCTGGGCGCGGAAGCCTTCGATGACATGGCCGCCTTCCTGGCGACGGTTGATGTGGTCACCGTCGCGACCCCGGCCGTACACCATGCCCCGGCCGTGCTGGCGGCGCTGAAGGCGGGAAAGCCGGTCTATTCCGAAAAGCCCCTGGCCGTGACGCCGCAGGACGCCGACGCTCTGGTCGCCGAGGCCGCCAAGCGACAGCTGCCGCTGGCCTGCGGTCATCAGGAACGGGTTGTGTTCCAGGCCATGGGCCTGCTGGACATTCCCGAGCAGCCGCTGCGCCTGGAAGCCGTGCGTCGTGGCACGCCGTCGGACCGCAATCTCGACGTCTCGGTGGTGCTCGACCTGATGATCCACGACATCGACCTGGCCCTGGCGATCTGCGAAGGCGAGCCGATTGCCGTGGAAGGCGAGGGGGCCACCACCCGCTCGACCTCGCTCGACTGGGTCAAGGCCGAGGCCACCTTCGACAACGGCTTCACCGCCGTGTTCGACAGCTCGCGCGTCGCGGAGGCCCGCGAGCGGACCATGAAGGTCGTCTACCCCTCCGGCGAGGTCGAGATCGACTTTCTGGCCCGCACCTTCCGCAACACCACGCCGTTCCCGCTGATCGAGGACTTCACCGAGACCCCGGCCGGCAAGGACCCCCTGGGCCAGAGCGTGGCGGGGTTCCTGAAGGCGGTGCGCGGGGAGGCGCCGCGTCCGGTGGTCACCGGCGAGGAAGCGGCCCGGGCGCTGGACCTGGGCCTGGCGGTGGAGCAGGCGGCGGGGGGCTAACGGCGCGGTTAGCGTGGCGCCACCTTCACCAGCACCACGTCATTGGCCCGCATGGTCACCGCCACCCTCGCCGCGCCCGACTTGCCGACGGTCAGCGCTCGGGTCTCGGGCTTGTCCACCGTCAGCGCCTGCAGGTCGCTAACCTGCGACCCGCTCAGCGTCTTGGGCGAGCCCAGCTCCAGATAGGCCGTGTAGGCGTCGTTGGCCTTGAAGCCGGTGCGGAAGATCTGGACGTCATAGCGGCCCGGCTTCAGGCCCTCGAGGTCAAGGCTGACCGGCTCAATGTCATGAGTGGGCTGCACCTTGGTGTAGTAGGGCCGGTTGCTCTTTTCCTGCACCGGCTGACGGAAGGCCCAGACCAGGGCCTGGACGCCGCCCTTGTCGCCCGTGACATAACTCTCGGCGTCTGCGACCTTGATCGCCTTGTCGCCCAACTGGTTCAGATACTTGTAAGCGAACCAGGCCGGCTTGCGGATGCCCTGCGGGTTCATCAGGCCAAAGCCGCCCTGGAACGGCGCGGTCGGTGGGCCCGGCTCTTCGAACAGGTCGCTATAGGTCCAGTAGCTCATGCCCTGCAGCAAGCCCTCGCTGGCCTTCAGCTTGCTGAGGATATAGGGCGCGCTGACATAGGAATCGTGGACCGGATCGCGCGGCGTGTAGCTGGTGCTCCATTCGGTGAAATAGAGCGGCATGCCGGGCCTGGACGAGGCCTCGATCTCCTGGCGCACTCGCCGCACATCGCCGACGATGGCGTCGGGCGACGGCGATAGCTTGGTGTCGCTCTCGCCCTTCTCGTCCAGGAACCCGCCGTCGACGCCGTAGGTGTGGGTGGTGATGAAGTCGACCGGCGCGCCCGAGGCCTTGGTGTGGGCGATGAATTCCGGCGTCCAGGCCGCGCCCGCCGTCGAGGGCCC
The DNA here is from genome assembly GCF_049896325.1 of Caulobacter sp. DWP3-1-3b2. Classification (NCBI taxonomy): domain Bacteria; kingdom Pseudomonadati; phylum Pseudomonadota; class Alphaproteobacteria; order Caulobacterales; family Caulobacteraceae; genus Caulobacter; species Caulobacter sp. DWP3-1-3b2. Next base: position 50,007 of record NZ_JAFCUB010000017.1, on the reverse strand, counting down.
CCCGACCTTCAACTGCGGATCGACGGCTTTCAGGGTGCGCGCCGTCAGGTCATAGAGCTCGAAATAGGCCTTCTGGTCGGCGCCTTCCCAGAAGCCGGCCAGGTTGGGCTCGTTCCAGACCTCAAAGTACCACGACCGCACCTCGGCCTGGCCGTAGCGCGCCTCGACGTGGCGGGCGAAGGCGTCCACCAGCCCGGCCCAGGCCTTGGGTTCGGGGTGGGACGAGTTGCCCTTCCAGTAGAAGATCGTCTGTTCCGAGGTCTTCATGGCGTCGGGCGTAAAGCCCAGCTCGACGAACGGCTTGATCCCGATCTTCAGCAGGGCGTCGTAGAGCGCGTCGACCTTGGTCCAGTCATAGACCGGCTTGCCGTCAACGACGCGGTAGGTCCCCAGCACGTCATGGAAGATGGCGTGGAAGCGGATGTAGCGGAAGCCAAGCTCGTCCTTGGCGGTCTTGAGCTGGGCCAGGCTGTCGTCGCGCAGCAAGGTGCCCGGATAGTCCGAGCCGACCGACAAGTCGTAGAAGCGGTCGCGCGGGGTGGTCGGGGCCTGGGCGTCGATGGCGATGTGGCGGACGGCGCTCGGCTCGGCGGCCATCGCGGCCGTCGCTGCCAGCAGTGAGGCCAGGGCCGAGGCGGCGGCGGTCGCGAACCGTGTGTTCCGGACGATCTTCATCACTGGTCAAACTCCGTCTGTTTCCGCCCGGGCCGTCTAAGCGATCTCTGTCGCTCTCTGGCTGATGAGAGCGGTACCATCATTTGTCACACAATGCCTAGAGGGCGCGGCTGCGAAGGGTTTGATCGTGCGTCGAGGGCTGCGACGCCGCTGACCCGTCGCAACGAAATATGCGTGCGGCGCCGGTTTCACGGTAAAAACCAAGCGCGAACCCTTCCGTCGCGCTTGCGCCTGAGCTAACCACACCGCTCTGTTCGAAGGGCATAAGCATGACCAAGAAACCCGACGGGACCTGGGACAAGTCGCAACTCCCCAGCCGGCACGTGACCGAGGGACCGGCCCGCGCGCCGCACCGTTCCTATTACTACGCCATGGGTCTTGGCACCCGCGAGATCGCCCAACCGTTCGTCGGCGTGGCCTCGTGCTGGAACGAGGCCGCGCCGTGCAACACCGCCCTGATGCGCCAGGCCAACGCCGTCGCCAAGGGCGTCAAGGCGGCCGGCGGTACGCCGCGCGAGTTCTGCACCATCACCGTCACCGATGGCATCGCCATGGGCCATGAGGGCATGCGCTCATCTCTGGTCAGCCGCGACGTGATCGCCGACTCGGTCGAGCTGACCATGCGCGGCCACGGCTATGACGCCCTGGTCGGCGTCGCCGGCTGCGACAAGAGCCTGCCAGGCATGATGATGGCCATGCTACGCCTCAACGTGCCGTCGGTGTTCCTGTACGGCGGCTCGATCCTGCCCGGCCGCTTCCAGGGCCGCGACATCACCGTGATGGACGTGTTCGAGGGCGTCGGAGCCTTCGCCGCCGGCAAGATGTCCGCCGAGACCCTGTGCGAGCTGGAGCAGCACGCCTGTCCGTCGGACGGCGCCTGCGGCGGCCAGTTCACCGCCAACACCATGGCCTGTGTGTCGGAAGCCATCGGCCTGGCCCTGCCGCTGTCGTCGGCCCTGCCGGCCCCCTATCTCGACCGCGACCAATATGCCGTGGCCTCGGGCGAGGCGGTCATGCGGCTGATCGAGCAAAACATCCGCCCCCGCGACATCTGCACCCGCAAGGCCTTCGAGAACGCCGCCGTCGTCGTCGCCGCCACCGGCGGCTCCACCAACGGCGCCCTGCACCTGCCGGCCATGGCCCACGAGTGCGGCATCGAGTTCACCCTGAAGGACGTGGCCGAGATCGCCGCCCGCACGCCCTACATCGCCGACCTCAAGCCCGGCGGCCGCTATGTGGCCAAGGACATGGGCGAGGCGGGCGGCGTGCCGATGCTGCTGCGCACCCTGCTCGACGCCGGCCTGCTGCATGGCGACTGCATGACCGTCACCGGCAAGACCCTGGCCGAAAACCTGGCCGACGTGGTTTGGCGCGAAGACCAGGACGTCATCCGCCCGGTCTCCAACCCGCTGTCGCCGACCGGCGGCGTCGTGGGCCTGTGGGGGTCGCTGGCTCCGGATGGCGGCATCGTCAAGGTGGCGGGTCTCAAGCACCAGGTGCATCGCGGCCCGGCCCGGGTATTCGACGGCGAGGCGGCCTGTTTCGAGGCGGTGTCGAACCGCGACTACAAGGAAGGCGACGTCCTGGTCATCCGCTACGAAGGACCGCGCGGCGGGCCGGGCATGCGCGAGATGCTGTCGACCACCGCCGCCATCTATGGCCAGGGCGTGGAGAATATCGCCCTGATCACCGACGGCCGCTTCTCAGGCGCCACGCGCGGCCTTTGCATCGGCCATGTGGGTCCTGAAGCCGCGCTTGGCGGTCCGATCGCCCTGGTCAAGGACGGCGACATCATCAGCATCGACGCCACCAAGGGCACGATCGAGCTGGAGGTGGATCCGATCGAGCTGGAGAACCGCCGCCGTCACTGGGAACCGCGCAAGCACAACTACAACAGCGGCGCGATCTGGAAGTTCGCCCAGCTGGTGGGGCCGGCCTATCTCGGCGCGGTCACCCACCCAGGCGCGGCGGAAGAGACGCATATCTACGCGGATCTGTAGGAAACGCGGCGGTGGGGTGAGGGACACACACTCATTTTCCGCCACCGCCTTATCAGCCGCGAAGCCGTTGCGGAAAATGAGTGTGTGTCCCCAAAGGCTAGCGCCAGCGACAAGGCGGGTCTCACCGTGCTGACCGCGCCGCAGGACGGGGTGATCCAGCAGATGCAGGTCCACACCCTGAGCGGGGTGGTCAAGCCGGCCGACCCGCTGATGGTGTTGGTGCCCAAGGGCGGCGAGCTGATCATCGAGGCCCGCGTCCAGAACCGCGACGCCGGCTTCGTCCATGAAGGCCAGAGCGTCGAGATCAAGCTCGAAGCCTATCCGTTCACCCGCTACGGCATTGTGCACGGGGTGATCGAGCACATCGGCCGTGACGCCGTGCAGGATGAAAAGGAAGGCCTGGTCTTTCCCGCCCTCGTCAAGCTTACTCAACCTTGGATCATGATTGAGGGCCGCCGCCTGCCGCTGGCTCCGGGGTTGGCGGCCACGGTCGAGATCAAGACCGGTGAGCGGCGGATTATCGGGTTCCTGCTATCGCCCTTGGCGCGGCGGGTTAGGGAAGGAGGGCGAGAACGATGAAATCGCTGTTGCCGCTAAAACGATACAGCCAGATGGACCATGCCAATATGTCGAAGCTGACAGTGCCAGAAATGCTGGCCCAGGCGGTGCCCGGCGGAGAGAGCATCTTTCCCGCTACGAGCAAGGCCATGCCAAAACCTCCGCGCTTTCTTGAGATTTCTCGTAACTTTGATCGAGATTCTTCGCGGAAGGCGACGAGTCTTGAGCGAATTTCTACTCCTGACGACCAGGCTCCGTCATTTGGCGGCATAAATGGATCACGCGTTTCCCTATCTGAGGCGTCCGAAATGAGAGTGGAGTTCGTTGGAAACTCAAGTAACGCCCTCGATTACTATGACTGCTCAGGCTCAATATTTTTTGCGTCAGAAAAGTTAAAGCGATCCATTGAAAATGTGGACACTGGCGCTATGGAATTCCGCGAATTGAATATTATGAATAATGATCATCTTCACAATAAATACTATTTAGCAATGCCATTTAGAGAAATTTTTGGAGTCGATACTGAATTTACCGATGTCGTGGTGAGAAGCCATGAACTCATTCCCGGACGGTATTTAAATGTCCAATTTTACGGTGAGCGCCTAGTTTTGCGCTCAGATATTCCCAGTAGCGTGCATGTTTTTAAAGATTTGGCTTCACCATGGCAGTTTTGGTCGGTCGACCTAGTGCGTCATATACGTAACAACGAAGTAAAGGGTCTAAGTGCTCGCGATCCATCGCGACTTACATCTGAGTATGATGTGAAATTGTAGCCTTAGGAAATAGGGACACACACCCTTTAGAAGCGAGCCCCCAAAGCACCCTTGAGTGGGGCGCTCCACACCGATCGTCTCCAGGTCGCCGTTGCCTGCGCCCTCAGTCCTCCAGATCAAACGGCAACTCGTCCTGGTCGCCCCTGGGCGGGCGGGGCGTGGCCTTGGAGACCGGTTTATAGGGCTTGTCCATCACCAGAGGCGGCTCGTCGAGGTCGTCGTCCCAGGGCGCTTCAATCGGATCGGCGGTGGTGTCGATCTCGTCGAACAGCGGGGCGGTGGTCGTGGCGGCCACGGCCTCGTGCGCGGGCTGGTAGGGCTTGGGCGACGGGGCGGGTACGGGCCGAGCGATCTCCGGCTCGGCCGGCGGGCGCGACGGCCTGGCCGGCTGCAGTTGGGCCTTCGGGGCCAACGGCCGGCGGACGATGGCGTCGGCGCGCAGCAGCCAGCGGTTGGCTTCCTGGATGGCGTCGGCCGGTGAGCGGGTCTCGCGGCGCGCCTGGTCGCCGTCCAGCCACAGGTCGAGCTCGAAGTCGGGATGGCGCGGATCGTCGAAGATCAGTTTCAGCGTCACCTGTGCAGCCTGTTGGACGATCTGGTCGATGGCGCGGCGCTGCTCGCCCCGGAAAACGCGGCCGATAACCTGGCCATCCACCGCCAGTTCCGCGCCCATCAGCTCGTCGATGCGGTAGATCAGGCACCAGGCGCCGCTGTCCCAGGCCACGGCGGCCTGGTTGGTGGAGAAGTTGAAACCCGCCCCGCGACCGCGCCCCCGCGCGATGATCACCGTCTCCGGCGCGCCCTTCAGCACGTGGCGCAGGGACCGGCGGATGCGGCGGTCCTCGTCAATGAACCAGATCGCGGCGCTGCCCATGAACGTCACGGCCGAGGCCGAGATCGTCACCAACAGCATAAGACGCCAGAGTTCGCTCATGAGATCAGGCTAGCGAGAGTCCGGGTTTGGGAACAGGGCGAAGACTAGAGCGAAAGCTCGACCACGACCGGAACGTGGTCCGAAGGCTTCTCCTTGTCGCGCTCGTCGCGGTGGATCACCACGCCCTGAAGCTTGTCGGCGGCCTGGGGCGACAGCAGTAGGTGGTCGATGCGGATGCCCAGGTTTCGCGGCCAGGCGCCGGCCTGATAGTCCCAGAAGGTGTAGCCGTGCGGCGCGCCGTCGGCCTGCATATAGGCGTCGGTGAAGCCGAGGTTTTTCAGCGCGCGAAAGGCGCCCCGGCTTTCGGGACGAAATAGGGCGTCGTTCACCCAGGCCTCGGGGTTGGCGACGTCCTCGGGCTCGGGGATCACGTTGTAGTCGCCGGCGATAACCAGCGGCTCTTCCAAGGCCAGCAGGCGCTGGGCGTGGGCCTGAAGCCGGCGCATCCAGGCCAGCTTGTAGGTGAACTTCTCGGTATCGACCGGATTGCCGTTGGGCAGGTAGATGCCCGCTACGCGGAACGGCGTGGGCGCGCCGATCAGCGCTTCGATATAACGCGACTGCTCATCGACCTCGTCGTCGTCCTCGTTGCGGAAGGGCAGGCCGCGCCGCACATCCTCCATCGGATATTTCGAGAGCATGGCCACGCCGTTATAGGTCTTCTGGCCGTGGACCGCCACGTTGTAGCCCAGGCGTTCGAAGCCCTCGACGGGGAACTTCTCGTCGACGCACTTGATCTCCTGCAGCACGGCCACGTCGGGCGAGGCCGATTCGAACCACTCCAGCACTCTTTCCAGGCGGGCGTTGACGGAATTGACGTTCCAGGTGGCGATACGCATTGACGGCTCCAGTCGGCGGCGGGAAGGCTAGAGCCCATGGCGAGCACGCTCAAGTCGGGGTTCCAGATTTCACGACGCGGCCGACTCTTGCTGCTGGTTCTGGCGACCGTGACCTGCTGTGCCTTGGCCGTGGCCGGCGCCGTGGCCGCCGTCTTCACGCCGCTGGTTTTCGACGCCCCGGGCGCGCTGCTCAATCCCATGGCCTGGATCGGTTTCGTGCTGGGGGCGAGCTTCTGGATCGTTTGCCTGCTGGCGCCGCTGCGGGCCTGGATCGAATGGAAGCGCGGCCGCGAGCCGATCGCCTGGGCGGCCATGGCCGCGCCGCTGGCCTGGGGCGCGGCGGCGCTGGCGGTGTTGCAGTTCGTGCCGGCCTAGTGGGTCCTCAGCGCGGCGCCGCGCGAGAGGATCCCACGGCTTGTCCAGCCTGGAAGGCCGATAGCAGATTGGCTTGAACGCTCATAACGAGGGCGGCGGACGCCAGGATGGAGGTGATCATTGTGATGACCACGGTCCATCGCGTGGCCTTGTTGTCGGCCTTGCTTTCAGATCTCAAGGAATTCACCTGCGCGATAAGACCATGGTCGCCGGTGATGATCTCGCCCAGCCGGTCGATCTTACCGATGAGTTCGACGAAACGCGTCTCGCTGCGCGCCTCTGCGGCTTCCAGTCTGGCTTCCGTCTCTTCGCGCGTCATGGCGTTCATCTTGCGACCGGGGCGCCTTGGTTTCAATTGGCTTTTCGATGTGGCCATGCCCTTGCCCGAGATGGGACCGACCTAGCGTTTATGATTTGTTCCAAACTCATAGCGTCACCCGAAGCGGTTCGCAATCGCTTGAGTTGAAGTATTAGATCGAGAAGCTGACGCCGCAGCCGCAGCTGGACTTGGCGTTGGGATTGCGGACCCGGAACTCGGCCCCGGCCAGCTCATCGACGAAATCGATTTCCGAGCCCTTCAACAGGGCCAAGGAGATCACGTCGACCAGGGCCGCCGCCCCGTCGCGCTCGACCCGCAGGTCGTCGGCGTCGGCGGCGTTGACCAGGTCGAACCGATACTGGAAGCCCGAGCACCCGCCGCCGTCGACGGCGACGCGCAGCATCACCGGATGGCCTTCGGCCTCCGAGATCGTATGCAGCCGGCGGGCGGCGTTGGGAGAAAGCGTAACGGAGGTGTCGGTCATGGCTGTGGAAAACCCGTGCTTGACCTATATGAGGGTGTCCGCGCCCCAGGGAAAGGGGGCGATCAGCAAAGGCCGCTCATGTCGTCGTCTCCGTTCATCGTTCCGCGCGCCCCCTATGCCGAGGATCCGTCCAAGTCGCGGGGCCGTCGCTTCCCCGAGGACGAGAGCCGCACGCGCACGCCGTTCGCCCGCGACCGCGACCGCATCATCCACACCTCGGCCTTTCGCCGGCTGAAGGAAAAAACCCAGGTGTTCGTGGCCCACGAGGGCGACAATTTCCGCACCCGTCTAACCCACTCGCTGGAAGTAGCCCAGGTCGCGCGCTCGCTGGCCACGGCCCTCGGGCTCGACAGCGACCTGGCCGAGACCATCGCCCTGGGCCACGACATCGGCCACCCGCCTTTCGGCCACGCTGGCGAGGACGAGCTTCAGGCCAGGATGCAGCCCTATGGCGGCTTCGACCACAACGTCCAGACCTTCCGCGTCGTCACCGAGCTGGAGCGCCGCTATCCGGACTTCGACGGCCTGAACCTGACCTGGGAAACCCTGGAAGGGATCATCAAGCACAACGGCCCCGTCATTGATAAACTCGGCAAGCCGTCGTGGAAGGCGATCGCCGACTATGACGGCGCGTATAATTTGGGCCTCAACACCTGGGCTTCGGCCGAGGCCCAGGTCGCGGCCCTGGCCGACGACATCGCCTATAACAATCACGACGTCGATGACGGGGTCGAGGCGGGGCTGTTCACCTTGGACGAACTGATGGACGTGCCGTTGATCGGTCCGATCCTGGCGGCTGTGCGCAGCGAGCGTCCGGACCTGGACCTGCGCTTGACCCGCCTGGAGGCCGTGCGGCGGATGATCGGCGCCATGGTTGATGACGTGATGGGCGAGACGCTGCAGCGCGCCGGCGCGAGCGGCGTCCAGACCGCCGACGAGGTGCGGGGCTTGGACCATGCCCTGGTGGCCTTCTCGGCCGACATGGCCGAGGATTTGGCGCGGCTTCGTCAGTTCCTGCATGCCCGGATGTACCGTCATTGGCGCGTCAATCGGACTCGTAGCCAGGCGCGCCGTATTCTGGCCGAGATGTTCAGCCTGTTCTTGGCCGAGCCCGACGTTCTGCCGTCGGAATGGTTCGCCCGGTCGCAGAACTGCGACGAGGCCGGCCGCGCCCGCGTGGTCTGCGACTACATCGCGGGCATGACCGACCGTTTCGCCATCGAAGAGCACCGAAAACTGTTCCAGCTGGAAGTCTGGAACTAGCCCGGCGCCTGCTGACGGTTCTGCGTAAGCTCGGGCTTGGTTAGACTATCGAGCGCGCGCGTCTGATTCGCTGTCGGCGATCCGCGCGCTGGAATACTGGAGCTTCGACGCGAATGTCCGATCCCCACCGCGGCGCCTATACGCCGCCTACCGATGCGCCGCTCTCGTTCGACGCGCGCCAGCCGGTTCGCGGTTCGCGGCCCCTGCCCATGACCCTGATCCTCAGCGCCGTGGTCCTGGCCACCCTGGTGGTCGCGGTGCTGCTGATCTATCGCGGCGGAGTCCGGGGCGCCAATGAGCCGCCGCGCACGGTGGGCGAACCGGTGGCGTCGATCAAGACGACCCCGCCAGCCGGGGCCGCCCAGCCCACTGATCCGGCCTCCGGTCTGCAGATCTACAAGAACGAACAGGCCGAGCCTTCGCCGACCTTCGCCGCCGCCCCGGAAGCGCCGATGGCTCGTCCGGCCGCGCCGCCCCCGACCACGCCCGTGCAGGCCGCGACCCTGGCTCCGGCCAAGACCCCTCCGGTCGGCCCCAACGCGCCGGTCTCGGCGACGCCGGCCGCCAAGCCGAGCCGCGCGCCCAGCATCGAGAGCCTGGCCACGGCCGCCGTCGCGCCCAAGGCAGGGTCCGTCGCCGCAAGGCCGGTCCAAGCCGCGACAGCCAAGCCCGTCACCGCGCCGGCCACGATCACCGCAGCCGGCGGCCCGGCCAGCGTGCAGATCGGCGCCCTGTCCTCGACCGCCTTGGCAGACAAGGCCTGGTCCGACGCCGCACGCATTGCGCCCGGCATGGCGGCCGGCAAGGGCAAGCGGGTGGAAGCGATCGACAAGAACGGCGCGACCCTCTACCGCACCGCCGTCACCGGTTTCGCGAGCCGAGCCGAGGCCAAGGCCTTTTGCGACGCCCTGACCGCCGCCGGCAAATCCTGCTTCGTGAAGTAGGGGAGGCGCGCGCTTGGCCAGCTTTTCCGCCGCCATCCTCGGCTGTGCCGGGACCACCCTGACGGCGGAAGAAGCCGCCTTCTTCCGTGACGTGAAGCCCTGGGGCTTCATCCTGTTCAAGCGCAATATCGCCGATCCCGATCAGGTGCGAGCCCTGACCGCCGCCCTCCGCGAGACGGTGGGCCGCCCCGACGCCCCGATCCTGATCGACCAGGAGGGCGGCCGCGTCGCTCGTCTGGGCGCGCCGCACTGGAAGACGTATCCGCCGGGCCGGTCATACGGAGCGCTGGTGGCCAATGATCCGCTGGTGGCGCGTGAGATCACTCGCCTGGGCGCGCGACTGATCGCCCACGACCTGTTGTCGCTGGGCGTCAATGTCGATTGCGTGCCGGTGCTGGACGTGCCCGATCCGCTGGGCCATGAGATCATCGGCGACCGCGCCTATGGCGATACGCCCGAGCAGGTGGCCACCCTGGGCCGCGCCGCAGCCGAGGGCCTGCTGGCCGGCGGCGTGCTGCCGATCATCAAGCACATCCCCGGCCACGGCCGCGCCATGAGCGACAGTCACCTAGAGCTGCCGGTGGTCAAGGCCAAGCTGGCCGAGCTGGACTCCCGCGACTTCGCGCCGTTCCGCGTGTTGTCGGACATGCCGATGGCGATGACCGCCCACGTCGTCTACACGGCCATCGACCGCCGCCGTCCGGCCACCACGTCACGTAAGGCCATCAAGAAGATCATTCGGGAATCCATTGGCTTCGACGGACTTCTGATGAGCGACGACCTGTCGATGAAGGCCCTATCGGGCGACTTCAAGCAGCGGGCCAAGGACAGCCTGTCGGCCGGCTGCGACGTGGTTCTGCACTGCAATGGCGACATGGCCGAGATGCGGGCCGTGATGTCCGGCGTCGGTCGCCCGTCCACCAACGCCAAGCGCCGGATCCAGGCGGTGATGGGCCGGCTGGTCAAGGTTCCCGAGCCGCTGGACGTCGCCCAGGCCCGAGCCCGCTTCGACGCGGCCTTCAACGGCGAATTTGCGTGAACACGGGCTTCCAGCCCACGTTAGACTTCGAGGCCGCCGATCACGCGGCGGAGGACGGCGCGGCCCTGGTCATCGACATCGACGGCTACGAAGGCCCGCTGCACGTGCTGCTGGCCCTGGCGCGCAGCCAGAAGGTCGATCTGCTGCAGCTGTCGATCACCAAGCTGGCCGAGCAATATCTGGCCTTCGTGCAGCAGGCCCGCCGCGTGCGCTTCTCGCTGGCCGCCGACTATCTGGTGATGGCCGCCTGGCTGGCCTATCTCAAGTCCCGCCTGCTGCTGCCCAAGCCCGAACGCCCCAAGGCCGAGGAGCCGCCGGCCGAGGAGATGGCCGCCCAGCTGGCCTTCCGCCTGGCCAAGCTGGATGTCATGCGCCAGGCCGTCGAGGCGCTGAAGGACCGACCGCTGCTGAAGCGCGATGTCTTCATGCGCGGGGATCCGGAGGCTGTGAAGATCGTCTCCTCCACCCGCTTCGAGGGCGACCTCTACGCCCTGATGACCGCCTACATCACCCAGCGCAAACGCGAGCACGGCCGCCATTACGCTCCGCGCCCGCCCCAGGCCTATCCGCTGGAAGACGCCCGCGACCGCCTGCGCCGCCTGCTGCCCGAGATGCAGGACTGGACGACGCTGTCGGGCGTCGCGCCGGTCGATCGGTTCGAGCATGATCCCGAGGGGCCGAGCCCCGCCAGCTACCTGGCCTCGACCCTGGCGGCCAGCCTGGAGCTGGTGAAGGAGGGGATCCTGGAGGCCCGTCAGATGGAAGCATTCTCGGAGGTTTACCTGCGGACGCGGGCCGAGCCGTTGAAGGCCTTGGCGTGAGTGCGATCCGAAAAGTCCTCCCCCCGTGGGCCCCCGTGGGGGAGGCGGCGCGAAGGCGCCGGTGGGGGGAGTGATCCCACGCCGGCCGGCTCCCCCCTCCGTCGGCTTCGCCGACACCTCCTCCACAGGGGGAGGACTTAGATGCTCGACTCTCTCCTAACCCAACGCTGCATCGAGGCTCTGCTGTTCGCGGCTGCCGAGCCCCTGAGTTTCGACGACCTGGCCAAGCGCTTGCCCGAAGACGCGGACATCGGCGCGGCCTTGGCCGACCTGCACGCGCGCTATGCTGCCCGAGGTATCGAGCTGGTCCAGGTGGCCGGCCGCTGGCGGTTCCAGACCGCCACGGACCTGGCCTTCCTGATGACCGAGGAGCGCGAGGAGCCGCGCCGCCTGTCCAAGGCCGCCCAGGAGACCTTGGCGATCATCGCCTATCACCAGCCCGTCACCCGGGCCGAGATCGAGGCCGTGCGCGGCGTCCAGGCCAGCCGCGGCACCCTGGACGTCTTGCTGGAGTTGGGCCTCGTGAAGATGCGGGGCCGTCGGCGTTCGCCGGGCCGGCCCGTGACCTTCGGCACCACGGACGCCTTCCTTGAGCATTATGGATTGGCGAATCTGGCTGACCTGCCGGGCATCGCCGAGATGCGGGCCGCAGGCCTGCTGTCACTGGACCTGCCGCCCGGCTTCTCGGTGCCCGACCCCATGGGCGTGCGTCCCGGCGAGGACGAAGACCCACTCGACCACGGCGACGAAGCGCCGGAATTCGCGCAGGATTTCCTAGGGGAAAGCTGACGGTCCGATTGGATTAGCTCCCCGCCTCGCGACCGCCTATATTGTCTGAAATATTGTGGTATGGCGTGCGGACGGCCCGTAGGGCCGCGTACGCGAAGGAGCACCAGCGATCATGGGTAGTTTGAGCATCTGGCATTGGCTGATCCTGGCCGCCATCGTCGCGATCTTCTTTGCGCGTCCCGGCAAGCTGTCGGGCATCATGGGCGACGCCGCCAAGGGCATCCGCGCCTTCAAGGACGGCCTGAAGGACGAGACCTCCGACGAGGTTGCGGCCAACAAGGCCACCGGCGCGCTGCCGCGCACCGAGGCCGAGAAGGAAGACCTGCGCAAGTCGTAGTCGATTTCCGGCGTGGCGCGACCCGCGTCGCCGCCATGTCGTCGCTCTCGCCTCGCGTTCGCGCGCGCTTTTCTTTGACACAGTCGCGGAGGCCGGGCTTTCCCCAGGCCGAAAACCGCTCTAAGGCCGGCGGCTATGCTTCCTGATATCGGTGGATCCGAACTGCTTGTCATCGCCGCGGTCGCCCTGATCGTGGTCGGGCCGAAGGACTTGCCCATCCTGATGCGCAAGATCGGGCAATTTCTCGCCAAGATGCGCGGCATGGCCTCCGAGTTTCGCGCCAGTTTCGACGAGATGGCTCGCCAGTCGGAACTCGACGAACTGCGCAAGGAGGTCCAGGCCATGCGCTCGGGCCAATATACCCAGCCCTTCAAGGACGCCGCCGAAGCCGCCCGCGACGTGGGCCTGACCGAGACCTTCGCCGAGATCGACGCCAGCCTGGCTAGCGGGACGATGCAACCCTATCCAGGCGCCGCAGCGCCGCTGTCGCCACCGCCCGAACCGGAGCTGATCGAAGCGCCCAAGCCGAGAGCGGTGAAGCCTAGGGCCTTGGCCAAGAGCGCGCCCAAGCCGACCGTCGAGATCAAGGCCAAGGCGGTCAAGGCCGCCGCCAGCGCCGCGCCAAAGCGCGCATCGGCCAAGGCCGTGGCCAAGGCGGCTCCGGCCAGGTCGGCGAAAGCCTCCACCGAGATCACCGCGCCCAAGCGGCCCCGCGCGCCCGTCAAGACATCGGATAACGCCTCGTGAGCCAAGCCATCGGACACGACCCTGACGACTCCGAGATCGAGGCCTCGCGCGCCCCCCTGCTGGAGCATCTGGTCGAGCTGCGTACCCGCCTGATCATCTGCGTCGGCGCGCTGATCGTCGGCTTCGTCGCCTGTTTTGCCTTTGCCGGTAAGATCTTCCTGTTCCTGATCCATCCATTCGTGGTGGCCGAGACCCTGCGCACCGTGCAGCGGGCGGGCTCGCATCACGGGCCGTTCGACCTGCTGCTGGCCCTGACCGGCATCAAGCCGGTGCCCAAGGGCGCGATCATTCCCGACATCGCCCTGCAGGCCACCGCGCCGCTGGAGCAACTGTTCGCCAACATGAAGCTGGCGGCGTTCGGGGCGATCATTCTGACCTTCCCGATCATCGCCTGGCAGCTGTATCGCTTCGTCGCGCCGGGGCTGTATCGCAAGGAGCGCCACGCGTTCCTGCCGTTTCTGATCGCCTCGCCGGTGCTGTTCATGATGGGCGCGGCGCTGGTCTACTACATCATGCTGCCGTTCGTGTTGTGGTTCTCGCTGAACCAGCAGATCACGGGCGAGGGCGTCAAGGTGCTGCTGCAGCCCAAGGTGTCGGAATATCTGAGCCTGGTGACGACCCTGCTGCTGGCCTTTGGCTTGTCTTTCCAGCTGCCGGTGGTGTTGACCCTGGCCGGGCTGGCCGGGTTGGTCAGTTCCAAGCTGCTGCGCACCGGCCGGCGCTACGCCATCGTTGGCGTGTTCCTGATCGCCGCCATCGTCACCCCGCCCGATCCCATCAGCCAGATCACCTTGGCGATCCCGCTGTGCCTGCTCTACGAGGTGTCGATCTGGTGTGTATGGCTGATCGAACGGCGGCGGGCGAAGGACGAGGCGGGTACGGACGTGGTGGCGGTCTAACCGCTCTTCCTGCCTTGCGGGCGGGAAGAGTGTTGGCGCCCCCGCCGACGCGCCTTAGAGAGGTCGTTTCTTAACGACCTGCTTCCGAGCGTTTCCGATGCACGACATCAAGGCCATCCGCGACAATCCCGAACCCTTCGAAGCCGCCTGGTCTGCCAAGGGCCGCTCGGGCGCGGCCGCCGAGGCGGTGGCGCTGGACGCTCAACTGCGGGCCGCGCAGAGGACGCTGCAAGAGGCCCAGGCCAAGCGCAACGACAGCTCCAAGCTGATCGGCATGGCCAAGGCCAGGAAGGACGAGGCCGAGGCCGGGCGCCTGATGGCCGAGGTCGAGACGCTGAAGGGCGTGATGGCTGAAGCCGGCGGACGGGAAGGGATTGCTCTTCAACAACTGACGGATTTGCTGGCGGCCCTGCCCAACATCCCTGCCGAGGGTGTGCCGGCGGGCGAGGACGAGGCGGGCAATGTCGAGATCCGCCGCTGGGGCGACGCCGCCAAGCTGCCAGCCGGCCGCCTGAACAATCCTAAGGACCACGTCGATCTCGGCGCGGCCCTCGGCGGCATGGACTTCGAAGCCGCCGCCCGCATGAGCGGCGCGCGCTTCGTGGTGCTGAAGGGGCAGATCGCTCGACTGGAACGGGCGCTGGGTCAGTTCATGCTGGATATGCAGACTGTGCAGCACGGCTACATCGAAGTGTCACCGCCGCTTCTTGTGAAATCGAATGCGCTTTTTGGCACGGGCCAACTGCCGAAGTTTGAAGAGGATTTATTTTCCACTCACGGGAATTTCGCCACTGAAGTGAAAGTTCTCAAAAAATCGTTCGAATTGGAAGCGTTGGGCGACATCGAGGTCGATGATGATGATGTCGCGCTAGCCGCAGAAATTCAGAAATACCTGGATAAGGTCTCTGCGCGGCAGCTCGCAACGAGCTATGCCGATACACGTCACTTCCTCATCCCCACCGCCGAAGTCTCCCTGACCAACATCGTCCGCGAGCAGATCACCGACGAGGCCGAGCTGCCGCTGCGGATGACCGCCCTGACCCCGTCGTTCCGCTCGGAAGCCGGGGCCAGCGGTCGCGACACGCGTGGCATGATACGCCAGCATCAGTTCTACAAGGTCGAGCTGGTGTCGATCACCACGCCCGACCAGTCCGACGATGAGCACGAGCGCATGGTCGGTTGCGCCGAGGCGGTGCTGAAGGCGCTGGAGCTGCCGTTCCGCACCATGCTGCTGTGCGCCGGCGACATGGGCTTCGGCGCGCGCAAGACCTATGACCTCGAGGTCTGGTTGCCATCGCAAAACATCTATCGCGAGATCAGCTCGTGCTCCAACTGCGGTGACTTCCAGGCCCGCCGCATGGACGCCCGCTTCAAGAAGGCCGGCGAGAAGGGCACGCAATACGTCCACACCCTGAACGGCTCGGGCCTGGCGGTTGGCCGCACCCTGGTGGCCGTGCTGGAGAACTATCAGGACGAGACGGGGCGGATCACCGTGCCGGAGGTGCTGGTGCCGTACATGGGTGGGGTGACACATATTGGGGGCGCTCAATGATTCCGCTCATCCCGGCGAATACCGGGACCCAGATCCATCCTGAGCGGTTCGCGGGCTTCACCGGGGTCCCGGCATTCGCCGGGATGAGCGGTTTGTAGGAATGCGCATCCTGCTCACCAACGACGACGGCATTCACGCCCCGGGTCTCGAAAGCCTGGAGCGCATCGCGCGCGTGCTGTCGGACGACATCTGGATCTGCGCTCCGGAATACGAGCAGTCCGGCGCCGGCCGGGCCCTGACCCTGTCGGACCCCATCCGCGTGCGCCGCATCGACCCGCGCCGCTTCGCCGTCGAGGGTACGCCGACCGACTGCGTGTCGATGGCCGTGCAGCAGTTGATCGAGGGCGCCAAGCCGGATCTGGTGCTGTCGGGCGTCAACCGCGGCCAGAACCTGGCCGAGGATGTCACCCTGTCGGGCACCGTGGCCGCCGCCATCGAGGGCATGAGCCACGGCATCCGCTCGATCGCCCTGTCCCAGGCCATGACCTATTTTCACGACGAGGTCCTGGCCCACTGGGAGACCGCCGAGCATTTCGGGCCAGGCATCATCCAGCGCCTGCTGGAGATCGGCTGGCCCACCGACGTCATCATGAATGTCAACTTCCCCGCTGTTGCTCCCGAAAGCGTCACCGAGGTGGAGGTCACTCGTCAGGGCTTCCGCGACTCGCACATGCGGAGCATGGAAAAGCGGACCGACCTGCGCGGTCGCGACTATTACTGGACCGGCTTCGTCTCAACGCCGTCCGTCCCGGTGGAGGGCACCGACCTGAAAGCCGTCTATGAGGGCCGCATCTCGGTGACGCCGCTGCATATCGACCTGACCCACAACGTCACCGTCGCGGCGATGAAGGGCCTGCTTGGCGGTTCGCCGCCGAAACGAGAGTTGACCCCGGCGGAAATGGGCGCGTGATGGTTCAGGCCAAGACCGACACGCCCGAGGCGCGACTGAAGACCCTGATGGCCGCCTTGCGCGCCCAGGGCGTCACCGATCCCGCCGTGCTGACGGCCATCGAAAAGACGCCGCGCGACCTGTTCACGCCCGACCTGTTCAAGGAACGGTCGTGGGAAGACTCGGCCCTGCCGATCGCCTGCGGCCAGACCATCAGCCAGCCCTTCATCGTCGGCCTGATGACCCAGGCCCTGACGCTTGAGCCCCGCTGCCGGGTACTGGAGATCGGCACCGGCTCCGGCTATCAGACCGCCGTGCTCAGCCGCGTTTCGCGCCTGGTTTATACGATCGAGCGCTACCGAACCCTGATGAAGGAGGCCGAGGCGCGCTTCGCGGTGCTCGGCCTGACCAATGTCATCACGAAATTTGGGGATGGATGGGACGGTTGGCCCAAGCAGGCTCCGTTTGACCGTATTCTGGTCACGGCCGCCGCTCAAGATGAGCCCGAGACTCTGCTGGCTCAACTGAAGCCCCAGGGCGTCCTGGTGGCGCCGGTGGGCAAGGGGCCGGTGCAGAGCCTTCGCCGCTATGCCGGCGACGGTAAGGGGGGCTTCACCGTTGAAGTCCTGTGCGATGTGCGTTTCGTCCCGATCCTGGACGGCGTCGCCCGCGAATAGCGCGGGGCGATGGTGTCGGGTTCTCGGCGCGGCGCGTGATGTTTAATGGTTGGTTTACCCTTGCGGCGGCGACTGAAGCCTCGCGAGGCAAAGGAGAGGCTATGCGGCAGTTGTGGACGCGCGCGGCGGTGATCGCCCTGACGGCTGGAACCCTCGCGGCCTGCGAAAGCACGGGCGGGGCGCAGTATCCGGTTCGTGACAGCGACGGTCGCGCCACGCCCAATTTCCCGATTGTCCAGGCCCCGATCGCCAACCAGCAGCCCGAGGGCCCGACGCTGGCTCCCGGCCAGGACCAACCCTTGTCCGGCATGTCCGCCCCCTCGCCGAGCGTCGGGGTGTCCAGCCAGTCGCTGCCGCCCGTGCCGTCTTACCAAGCCCCCCAGCCGCCGCCCGTCGAATACCGGCCGGCCCCGACGGCTGCCCGTCCCGTGGTGATCACCACCGTAGGTGGCCCCGTCGTCGCGATTCATGGCCCGCCCAAGACCTACAAGGTCAAGGCCGGCGACAATATCGACGCCATCGCCCGCGGCCTCGACACCACCCGCGCGGATCTCGCCAAGGACAACGACCTCAAGTCGCCCTACCGCATCAGGCCCGGCCAAGTGCTGAAGGGGCCAGAGGGCAGGGACGTTAAGGCCTATCTGGTCCAGACCGGCGACACGATGTTCGCAATCGCCAAGCGTTTCTCGGTCACGGCCGCCGCCTTGGCCGACGAAAACGACCTGTCCTCCGGCGCCGCGATCAAGAAGGGCCAAAGGCTGCGCCTGCCGTCCGGCTACAAGGACAAGGGCCCGACCCGAACCACGGTGCTGCAGCCGGTCCCGCAAGGCGCGACCTCCACGCCCGGCCCGACCCGCGCGCCGGTCCAGACCAGTGCTCCGACCTATTCGCCTTCGGCCGCGACACCTTCGCGCATGACCGAAACCGTATCGGAGTCCGAGTCCGGGAGCGCGCCCGCTCGTTCGACCACGACCACCACGGTCAGCGTCACCGGGCCTGTCGTCGAGGTCGCCGGCCCGCGCCGCAGCTACACTGTCAAGTCGGGCGATGCGATCGACGCCATCGCCCGCGGCCTGGACACCACACGCGCCGACCTGGTCGAGGACAACAACCTCAAGCCGCCCTACCGCATCCAGCCCGGCCAGAAGCTCAAGGGCCCGGCGACCACGGCCAAGGCCTATGTCGCCAACAGCGGCGACACCCTGAGCAACATCGCCAAGCGCTTCAACGTCAAGCCGGCGGCCCTGGCCGACGAGAACGACATCAAGGTCGGCTCCACGATCAAGAAGGGTCAGAAGCTGCGCCTGCCGTCAGGCTACAAGGACAAGGGCCCGCTGAAGACCGTCGTGAAGACGGCCGCGCCCGCCGCGCCGCGTCCTGTTACGCCGCGCCCGGCCGCGCCTCCTCCGATCTATGTGCCTCCGGCCGCCGCCACGACCACCCCGCAGCCCTACATGCCTTCGGCCCCGCGCCCCTATACGCCATCGCCCTCGCAGAGCTATCCGCGCCCGAGCGCACCCGTCGCGGCTCAGCCGGTCACCCCGCCGCCGTCGTCGGGCCAGATCATCGGCAGCAGCCCGCCGCCGACCGAGGCCGAGATCACCGCCGCCGGTCGTGGACGCTTCGTCTGGCCGCTGCAGGGCGTGACGATCTCCGACTTCGGCCCCAAGGGGACTGGCCAGCGCAATGACGGCGTCAATATCCGCGCCGCCGCCGGCACGCCGGTTCGCGCCGCCGCCGCCGGCGAGGTGGTCTATGCCGGCAACCAGGTGCCGGGTTTCGGCAATCTCGTCCTGGTCAAGCACAGCGACGGCTGGGTCACGGCCTATGCCCACCTGTCGACCACCGAGGTCAAGATGCGCCAGCAGGTCTCGCAAGGCGCCACCCTGGGCGCGGTCGGCCAGACAGGCGGCGTTACAGAACCGCAGTTGCACTTCGAGGTCCGCTACGCCCCGACGCCCAAGGACAAGGCGCGGCCGGTGGATCCGGGCCTGGTTCTGCCGCGCTAAACCCTTCCTCCGCCTGTGGGGGAGGTGTCGGCGAAGCCGACGGAGGGGGGAGGGACTGGCCGTCGGCTACACGCGCCGAAGATCCTGAAACTCCCCCCACCGATCGCTGCGCGATCGCCTCCCCCACAGGGGGAGGAACGAGAGCCTCAATCCCCGCCGTTGCGCCACTTCCAGGGTTTGTCGCTCTTGCGCCACGCGATCCAGAGCAGAGGGATCGAAGGCGCGATGATCGCCGCAGCATAGGCCACAGGGTGGCTGACGCTGTAGGCCACGCCGAGCATCGAAATGGCCAGGATCAGGATAAGGAACACGGCCAGAACGGCCCAACCTTCCCAACTGACCGGCAGGCCAGCGCCGTAGCCGAACCGTTTGACGCGAAACCAGGACTTGCCCATGACGGTCTCCGAAGGGGTTACGCGGGCAAGTTTACACCCAGCTCCCCGGCCAGGTCACGAATGAACTGCCACGCGACGCGGCCCGAGCGCGCGCCGCGGAGTTGCGACCACTGCAGGGCGCGGCGGTCCAAATTCTCCACCTTCAGCCCGAAGCGCTCGGCGTAGCCCCGAATGGCCAGCAGATAGGTCGGCTGGTCCATAGGCGGAAAGCCGATCCACAGGCCGAAGCGGTCGGAGACGCTCATCTCCTCCTCGGCATTCTCGGCGGAGGCGATCGCGCCCTGGGCCTCGACATGGTCGCGCGGCATCAGGTGGCGGCGGTTGGAGGTGGCGACGAACAGCACGTTTTCCGGCGGACCGGCCACGCCGCCTTCCAGCGCCGACTTCAAGGCCTTGGCCGCCGCAGCCCCATCCTCGAACGACAGGTCGTCGCACAGAACGACGAAACGCTCCGACCGCGTGCGCAAGGCGTCGAACAGGGGGGGCAGGGCTGTGACCTCGTCGCGATCGACCTCGACCAGCTTCAAGGCCGGATATTCGGCGGCCAGCACCATAAAGGCGGCCTTGGTCAGCGAACTCTTGCCCGTGCCGCGCACGCCCCACAGCAAGACGTGGTTGCACGGCAGGCCCACGGCGAAGCGGCGCAGGTTCTCTACGAAGCGATCCTTCTGCCGTTCCACACCGATCAGCAGGTCCAGCGCCATCGGATAGTCGGGGGCCGGTACGAAGGCGTGCGTAGACCCCCCGGGGCCGCACACCCCCGCCGCGGGGGAGGGCCCCCGGCAGGGGGGGGGGGGGGGCCGTGCCCGCCGCGCCCCCGGCCCGCCGCGCCCCCCCCCCGCGGGGGGGCGCCCCCCCACGCCGGCATCGGTGCGGGCGGCGCCAGGCGCTCCAAGGCGTCGGCGATGCGGGCGAGAAGGGCTGTGGCGGCGTCATTCATGGCCTGCCTCCTAGACCCCCGAAGGCCCCTATAAAAGGGCCGTCGCCGAAACGTGAGCCGTCATTGCAAAAGAGGAGGTGAACGCATAGCTTCCGCCGACTTGGTCGACCCCCTATCTGAGCGGGACGCCAGCTAGACTTTCGTGGAGCCGATATGAACGACCCGAGCCAACTGATCCAAATGATTGGCATGCCCGTCATGCTGTTTGGGCTGTTCTACATCCTGATCCTCCGCCCGCAGCAGCAGCGCGCCAAGCAACACGCCGCCGCCATCGCCGCCGTGAAGCGTGGCGACAATGTCGTGCTGTCGAGCGGCATGCTGGGCAAGATTGTCCGGGTCGAAGACACCGAGGTCGGCGTCGAGATCGCGCAGGGCGTCACCGTCAAGGTCGTCAAGAGCATGATCACCGATATCCGCGCCAAGGGCGAACCGGCCCCGGCCAACGACCCCAAGAGCTGATACCCCTCCGCGCTGAATACGGGGCGCCGCCCACCACGAGACGCCTTTGGGCGTCGTCTAGAGCCTGTAATCCATGCTGACCCTCTCCCGCTGGAAAGTCACCGCCGTCATCCTGTCGGTGATTTTCGGCATCGTCTTTTCCTTGCCCAACATGCTGCCGCAGAGGACGCTCGACGCGCTACCGGGCTGGGTTCCGCATCAGAAGCTGAACCTCGGCCTCGACCTGCAGGGGGGGTCCTACCTGCTCTATGAGGTCGACACCGACGCTTTGCGCGCCGAACGCCTGACCAACATGGTCGAGGATGTGCGGACCGCCTTGCGCAACGAGCAGATCGCTTTCAGCGAGTTGGGCGAGTCGGGCGGGATCGTTCGAGTTCGCATCGCCGACCCGGCCAAGGCGGACGAGGCCGTCAGCCTGCTGCGCAAGCATGTTGGCGGACCCCTTCAAGGCGCGATCGGCGGCCGCGACACGACGATCAGCGACAAGGGCGACGGGCGACTGGAGCTCAGCTTCGTGGCCGAGGCCGCCAAGGCCGACGCCGCCAAGGCGGTGGAGCAGTCGATCGAGACGATTCGTCGCCGGATCGACTCCCTGGGCACCAAGGAACCGACCATCACCCGCCAGGGGACGGATCGGATCTCGATCCAGGCGGCGGGCGAAAGCGACCCTGATCGTCTGCGGGCGGTGATCGGTCAGACGGCCAAGCTGACCTTCCAGATGGTGGACGATTCGGTGACGCCGGAGGAGATCGCCTCGGGCCGCGTTCCGCCGGGCGTGGTGGTCCTGCCAGGCGCCGAGCCAGGCATGCCGCCGTTGGCCCTGGCCAAGCGGGCCCTGGTGACGGGCGAGGACCTTGTCGACGCCAGCCAGCAATTCGACGGTCAGAGCGGCGAGGCCGTGGTCGCCTTCCGCTTCGGCGGTCCGGGCGCCCGGAAGTTTGGCGACGCCACGGCGCGCAACATCGGTAAGCGCTTCGCCATCGTGCTGGACAACAAGTATATCTCGGCGCCGACCATCCAGAGCGCCATCACCGGCGGATCGGGCCAGATCACCGGCAGCTTCACGGCGGAAAGCGCCAATAACCTGGCTCTGCTGCTGCGGTCCGGCGCCCTGCCGGCCAAGCTGAACCTTGAGGAACAGCGCACCGTGGGGGCCGAGCTTGGCGCCGACGCCGTGCGGGCCGGCGCCATCTCGCTGGCCGTCGGCGCGGCGGCGATGTTCGTGTTCATCATTCTGGCCTATGGGCTGTTCGGGGTGTTCGCCGCCATCGCCCTGGTGGTCAACGTTCTGCTGATCATCGGCATCATGTCGATGACCCAGGCCACCCTGACCTTCCCCGGCATCGCCGGCCTGATCCTGACCCTGGCCGTCGCGGTCGACGCCAACGTGCTGATCTATGAGCGGATGCGCGATGAGGCGGCGGCGGGACGATCTCCCATGTCGGCGGCCGATACCGGATTCCGCCGGGCCATGGTCTCGATCATGGACGCCAACATCACCAGCCTGATCTCGGCCGGGATCATGTTCGGCTTCGGGTCCGGGCCCATCAAGGGCTTTGCCTGGACGCTGTCGATCGGCGTGTTCACCTCGGTGTTCACCGCCATCATCATTACTCAAGTGCTCATCGGTTGGTGGTTCAAGGTCACCAAGCCGAAGAAGCTGCCGATCGCGTAGGTCCACATCATGGCTTGGCCCCTCATCCGTCTGATTCCCCGCCAGACCCACTTCCGGTTCGTGAAGTGGGCTCCGGTCGCTGCGGCGATCTCCCTCCTGCTGATCGCCGGTTCCGGCGTGTCGTTCTTCACCCAGGGCCTGAACCTGGGCATCGACTTCAAGGGCGGCGTCGCCATGGAAGCGCGCATGCCCACGCCCATCTCGGGCGACGCACTGCGCAAGGTCGCCCGGGCGACCGGCGCGCACGACGTGCAGGTCCAGGACAACTTCGGCTCGCCCAACGCGGCGATGATTCGCTTCCTGCCCACCGAGGGCGGCAACGCCATGGCCGAGGCTAGCCGGGTCCAGAAGGCGATCATCGCGAAGTTTCCGGGCATGACCATGCCCGCCCCCAGCGTCATCGGCGCCAAGGTCTCGGGCGAGCTGCTTTTGGGTGGCTTCAAGGCCTTGGGCATCGCCCTGTTGCTGATGCTCGGCTACATCTGGTTCCGCTTCCAGCTGCAGTTCGGCCTTGGGGCCGTGGTCGCCGTGTTCCACGACATCCTTCTGACCCTGGGCCTGCTGTCGGTGCTCCAGATAGAGTTCTCGATGACCTCGATCGCCGCCCTGCTGACGGTCATCGGCTATTCCATGAACGAGAAGGTCATCACCTTCGACCGGCTCAAAGAAAACCTGCGCAAGTACAAGACCACGCCGTTGCGCGACATCATCGACCTGTCGGAGAACGAACGTCTGTCGCGGACGATCATCACCGGCTCCACGGCGCTTCTTGCGCTGGGCGGCACGATGGTGTTCGGCGGCCCGGTGCTGTTCCCCCTGGTCTTCACCATGACCTTCGGCATCATTATCGGCACCTATTCGTCGGTCTATATCGCCCTGCCGCTGATCCTGGTCTGGGGGGTGAAGCGCGGCGACGAGGAAGCCACGCCGATCAAGCTCGGCGCCGGCACGCGTCCCTGATGTTGCGGCAGCCGCCATCGGTCGACGCCTGGGGCGGCGGCGGCTTCCGCGTCTCCGGCGATTGGCGTCCAGGCTCGTTGCTGATCATCGACGATCAGCCCAAGCCCTGGACCGCCACCAGCCTGGAGGCCTTGACGCCCGACGACTTCGCCGAGGTGTTCGCGGCGGGCGGGGCGGTCGAGTTCGTGCTGCTGGGCTGCGGGCTGGTCAACGCCTTGCCGCCGCGCTCGGTGCGCGACGCCTTGAAGGCTGCAGGCCTGGGTCTGGAATTCATGAGCACCGAGGGCGCGGCCCGCACCTACAACGTCCTGGCCAGCGAAGGCCGTCGGCTGGCGGCGGCGCTGATCGCGGTCTAGGCGGCGCCTATTGCCGACACGGCGAACAGGCCTATACCTGAGGTTCAGGGCTGGAACTTCAGGGGGCTGAAAATGGCCGGACTTCTTTCGAACTTTCGCAACACCATCATCCTCAGCGTCATCCTCGCGCTGGTCATGGCGTTTGGCTTTGGGCACAGCCCGCACGGCTTCGACGACGCCTATTTCAGCGCCGTCTTCCGGGTGGTGCACGTGTTCTTCGGCATCCTGTGGATCGGGCTGCTCTACTATTTCAACTTCGTGCAGATCCGCGTGATGCCGCAGATCCCGGCCGAGCTGAAACCGGCAATCAGCAAGTATATCGCGCCCGAGGCGCTGTTCTGGTTCCGCTGGGCCGCCCTGGCCACCTGGGTGATGGGCGTGATCCTGGCTTATAGCCGCGGCTATCTAGGCGAGGCCGCGACGCTTGGCCTGTGGGGCGGCTATACGCCGGGCTCGGACATGGGCTTCGTCTTCATCGGCGTGGGCATGTGGCTAGCGACGATCATGTTCCTCAACGTCTGGGGCGTGATCTGGCCCAACCAGAAGCGCGCCCTCGGCATTGTCGTGGTCGATGACGCCGCCAAGGCCAAGGCCGCCAGGATGGCCATGCTGTTCTCGCGAATTAACACCCTGCTCAGCATCCCGATGCTGGTCTGCATGACCATGTACCAGACGCTGTTCGGTTGATCGGTTCGCCGCATCGCTTGGAGAGGGCCCGCCAGATCGGCGGGCCTTTTGCTTTTGGGCAATGCGGCGCATAAGCCGCGCCCATGACGATTTCCGAAACCGGTCCCGACACCGATCTCGACGACTTGGTGCGCCGCGTCGATCCCGACCGCTGGCTGGCCAGCCGATTCGTCGCGGACTCAAAGGCCCGCGCCGACGTTGTGGCGCTGTACGCCTTCAATTACGAACTGGCCCGTGTCGCCGGCGGGGTCACCAACGCCTTAATGGGCGAGATTCGGCTGACCTGGTGGCGCGAGGCCATGGACGAGGTCGCAGCCGGCCAGGCCCCTCGCAAACATCCCACGGTCGAAGCCGTGGTCGCTGCTGGCTATCCGTTGACGGCCCTGGCGGAGATGGCGCAAGCCCGGTTGACCGATCTGGACGCCGCGCCCTTCGAGGACGAGGGCCAAACCCTGGCCTATGTGGACGCCACGGCCGGGGCGGTCATGATGCTCAGCGCCTGGCGGCTGGATCCCAAGAGCGACCTTCACGCGGTCAAGAGCGCGGCCCGGGCCTACGGCTTGGCGGGGCTATGGCGGCTGAAGCAGGTGGGCGCTGGCAGACTGCCTTCGGACTGGACCCAGTCCGAGGTCCGCGGCCGGATCGCCGAAGCGCTGGCCAAGGCGCGCGGCGAGTTGAAGGCCCTGCCAGTGGCGGCGTTCCCGGCCGCCGCGCTGGCCGCGCTGGCGCAGGCCCAGACCGGCGGCCGGACGTTGGGCGTCCTGGAAACCCAGGCCCGTCTCACCTGGGCGGTGGCGACGGGCCGGGTCTGATCGCGGGCGCGGGCCGGAGCATTTCCCGACCTGACTGCGTCAGGCCGTGAGCTCTAATCTTTTGTTTTGACGCATTTTTCTTCACGCGAACCGGAACCACTTCGCTCGAAAAATGCTCTAGCGCGTCGTCTTGGTCCATTTGTCCAACCACTGCAGGACCTCGGCGTGCCATTGCACCGAGTTCTGGGCTTTCAGCACCCAGTGGTTTTCGTTGGGGAAGTAGAGCAGCTTGCTCGGAACGCCCTTGCGCTGCAGGGCGGTGAACGTCCCGATGCCTTCTTCCAAGGGCACGCGGAAGTCTTGGCCGCCCTGGACCACCATCGTGGGGACGCTCCATTGATCGACATGGTCGGCGGGATTGAACTTCGAATAGGTGGTGTTGGCCGCATAGGGCGGGCCGCCGTTTTCCCACTCGCTGAACCAAAGCTCCTCGGTCGAATAACCCATGAAGCGGCTGTCGAAGATGCCGTCGTGATTGACCAGGCATTTCCACGGCTCCTTCCACTGGCTCGCGATCCAGTTGACCATGAAGCCGCCGTACGAGCCGCCCAAGGCGCAGGCGCGGTCCTTGTCGAGAAAGCTGTACTTGCCGGTGACGAAGGCCCAGCCCTTCTGAAGGTCCTCCAGCGGCCGGTCGCCCCAATGCTGGCTGATGGCGTCGGTGAAGGCCTGGCCGTAGCCGGTCGAGCCGTGGAAATCGATCATCACGACGGCGTAGCCGGCCCCGGCATAAGTTTGGGCGTTCCAGCGATAGTGGAAGAGGTTGCCGAAGCTGCCCTGCGGCCCGCCGTGGATCAGGAAGGCGACGGGGTATGTCTTGGCCGGATCGAAATTGGCCGGCTTGACGACGTAGCCGTGCACGGTCTCGCCGTTCCAGCCGGGGAAGCTGAACTGCTCGGTCTCGCCCATGGCCACGCCGGCCAGGGCCTCGGCGTTGTTGTTGGTCAGCTTGATCGGCGCCTCGTCCTTCTTGGTGGTCGAGATCGCGTAGAGCTGGGCTGGACCCTTCAGATCGTCCTGGGCGTAAACCAGCGTGCCGCCACCAAGGCCGAAGGCGCTGACATGGCCCTCGCCGGTCAGGGCCATGACCCTGCCGGACTTCACGTCGACGGCGAACAGCTTGGTCTGACCCACGTCCTCGGCGGTCGTGTAGATCGTCTTGCCGTCCGCGCTCCAGGCGATCGACTGTGCCGAGCGATCCCAGGTCGGGCTCATCTCGCGAACCTTGTCGCCTTCACGAACCATGATCGCCATGCGATCGGCCTCGAACCCTGGACGCTTCATGGCCAGCCAAGCCGTCGTCTTGCCGTCCGGTGAGGCGGTGGGCTGGGAATCCATCGCCTCATTGGCTTCGGTTTCATTGATCGGAGCCGAGGCGCCAGTCAGCGGCGCCCGCCACAGGTCATAATTGGTGCTCCACGCCTCCTCGCGATCGG
Source organism: Caulobacter sp. DWP3-1-3b2 (assembly GCF_049896325.1). NCBI lineage: Bacteria > Pseudomonadati > Pseudomonadota > Alphaproteobacteria > Caulobacterales > Caulobacteraceae > Caulobacter > Caulobacter sp. DWP3-1-3b2. The sequence continues at coordinate 23,364 of NZ_JAFCUB010000017.1, read as the reverse complement.
CGAGCTTGGCCGAGAACACCACCGACTTGCCGTCGGGCGTGATGGTGAAGTCCTCGTCGCCGCCGAACGGCTTGGTGGGCGTATCGCCGTTGAAGCCGTTCATCAGGGCGACGGGCGCGCCGGTCACTAGGTCCTGGTCGTCGAGCTTCAGGGCATAGAGATGGTTTTGAAGACCGTCCGCCCAGGTGTCCCAGTGACGGATGAACAGCTTGTCGTAGACCACGCCGGTGGTCTTGGCCGCGCCCTTGGCCGCAAGCTTGTCCTTGGTGCAGTCCAATGTGTCGCAGTCGGGGAACACGGCCTGCGAAATGACCAAGCTCTTGCCGTCGGGCGCGATCTTGAACACGCCAACGTCGAACGGGGCCTTGGTCACCTGGGTCGCGGCTTCGGCCGCCAGATCGGTGCGATAAACTTGGTCGAGGCCGTCTGTCCGTCCCGAGACGAAATAGATCGCCTTGCCGTCCGGCGACCAACGCCCGCTGGAGACGCCGCCGTCGGAGATAGCCAGCCGACGCGGGGCCATGCGCGCCTTCAGGTCGGCGATCCACAGCGACACCGACGCCTTGTTGGCCGCGTAGTCCATTGTCCGCACGCTGTAGAGGACATAGTGGCCGTCCGGCGACACCCGCGGGTCGCTGATCCGTTCAAGGTTGACCATGTCCTTGGCGGTGAAGCCCCGGGCCTGGGCCAAGGCGGCCGGCGCGACCGCGAAGGCCGCGAGCGAAAGGGCGAGGGCCGAGACGGCTGTACGCAAGGTCTTTGTCATCGAAGCAGTATCCACGAGGCTATGGCGCCGGAAGGTCGCGGAAGCCTAGCGAGAGCGTGCTCCCTAGGCCACACCTAACGCAGAACTTTACCGGGCCCCGCGCCAAGCGTTGCAATGCGGCGCGAAAGTGGCGGTGAAATGGCCAGAAAAGCCATGAAAAACAACTCGGTAAACAGGTAACAAACCGAAACAGGACTTGCTTTGCCGCGACGCAGCATTGTCCCTAAATGGTACGCGGGGCGAGAGGTGGTCGAAGAGCTGCTCCGTCGGTCAAGTTTTAAGGGTCTCGTTTTGTCGGCTTCGGCATATTTTCAGCATACGGTCGCTGGACCGGTGATCTTCGCGGGGGTGGGCCTGCATACGGGGTCGCATGTCCGCGTCGCCGTGCGCCCCGCGCCGGTCGATGCCGGGATCGTCTTCGTCCGCACCGATGTGCAGGACCGCGACAACCGCGTGCCGGTTAAGCCTGAAGCCGTTTGCCAGACTCAACTGGGCACTGTCATCAACAACGCCGCCGACGTGCGCGTCTCCACCATCGAGCACCTGATGGCCGCCTTGGCCGCCCTGGCCATCGACAACTGCATCGTCGAGTTGGATGGTCCGGAAGTGCCGATCATGGACGGGTCGTCCGAGCCCTTCATGCGGATCCTTGATCGCGCCGGTCGTCGCAAGCAGGAAGCCGCGCGTCGCTACATCGAGATCCTCCACGCCGTGGTGGTTCAGGACGGCGAAAAGCAGGCCAGCCTCTCGCCGTCTGATCGTTTCGAGGTCGCCTTCGAGATCGCCTTCGCCAGCAAGGCCATCGGCCGCCAGCGCGTCGACCTGACCATCGACGAGGAGTCGTTCCGCGCCGAGCTGTCCGACTGCCGCACCTTTGGCTTCGTCCGCGATGTTGAAGCGCTGCGCGCCATCGGCCTGGCCCGAGGCGGCTCGATGGAAAACGCCGTGGTCATCGACGGCGACCGGGTGCTCAATCCGGAAGGTCTGCGTCGTCCCGACGAGTTCGTGCGCCACAAGGCGCTGGACGCGGTGGGTGACCTCTATGTCTTGGGCGCGCCGATAATCGGCCGGTTCGAGGGCGTTCTCGCCGGTCATGGACTGAACAACGCGGTCGTACGCGCCTTGATGGCCAATCCGCGCGCCTGGCGTCTGCGGACCCATTCGGTGGAATTGGCAGAAGCCGTCTGACATTCCGAGCGCGGTCATCGCGCTTCGACCTGATTTGGTCAAAAAGTCGATGTCATTAGGGTTTGGGCGGATTCCTCGGGGGATGCGTCTTGGGGCGTATCCTTCTCACGGCTCGGCTTCCATTTGCGCCCGCATCGGCGTGGTGTAGAAGCCTTGCACGGCGCAGGAGCGCACGTTTGCTTCGAGGGTGAAAAGTCCGTGCTTCGTAATTTCTCGGGACGCCAGGCCGCTACCGTCGCGACCGCCCTGCTGGTCGCCCTGTCGGTCACCGCCTGCGCCGGCAAACACAAGAAGCCGACCCTGGCCTATGAAGAGCGCCCGGTGGAGCTGCTCTATTCGACGGGCGCCAATCGCCTGGACCGCGGCGCCTGGAACGAGGCCGTCGACTATTTCCGCGAGGTCGAGCGCCAGCACCCCTATTCGGAATGGTCGCGCCGCTCGATCCTGATGACCGGCTACGCCCACTACCAGGGCAACCAGTACAACGAAGCGATCTCGGACGCCGATCGCTTCATCGGCCTTTATCCGGGCAACCCGTCCGCCTCCTACGCCTATTATCTGAAGTCGATCTGCTATTTCGAGCAGGTCGTCGACGTCAATCGCGACCAAGCCGCCACAGAACAGGCCCTGGCCGCCCTGCGCGACGTGGTTCAGCGCTATCCCAACTCGGAATACGCCCAGGACGCCCGCCTGAAGATCGACATGGTCAACGACCAGTTGGCCGGTAAGGAAATGACCATCGGTCGCTACTACCTGCGCAACGGGCAGACCCTGGCCGCGATCGGGCGGTTCCGCACTGTCATCGATCGCCACCAGACCACCTCTCACACGCCCGAAGCCCTTTACCGGCTGGTCGAAAGCTACATGACCCTGGGCCTGCTGGACGAAGCCAAGCGCAATGGGGCGGTGCTGGGCTACAACTTCCCGGGCGATCCCTGGTACGCCGACGCCTACAAGCTGCTGAACAACGCTGGCCTCAAGCCCGCCGTCGAGCCGCTGAAGGCCGGTAACAAGAAGAACATGCTGGACCGCCTGACCCAGGACAAGGACGCCACCCTGGCCCCGCCCGGTGAGACCAAGTCCAAGAGGAGCGGCATCAAGGGCGTTCTCGGAATGTGATTTCAAGGGGCCGGTCCAGAGGATCGGCCCTTGTTTTCGAAACGTTCTTTCAAAAACCTTGATTCCCGGCGATCCTGCGCGACATGCTGATTGGCCTTTCCATCCGCGACGTCGTGCTCATCGAGAGCCTGGACCTGGCCATCGGGCCGGGCCTGACCGCCCTGACCGGTGAAACCGGCGCGGGCAAGTCGATTATTCTCGACGCCCTGGGCCTGGCGACCGGCGCCCGGGCCGACGCCGGGCTGTTGCGGCGCGGGGCCACGGGCCATGCCAGCGCCACCGCCATTTTCGCCCTGCCGGCCGACCACGCCGCTTTCGCCTATCTCGACGACAAGGGCCTGGACTATGCCCGCGACGAGGACTTGGTCCTGCGCCGCCAGCTATCGCCCGATGGTCGCAGTCGCGCCTTCGTCAACGATCAGGCCACCAGCGTTGGTGTGCTCAAGGACCTCGGCGCGCTGTTGCTTGAGGTTCATGGCCAGCACGAGACCGTCGGCCTGCTCGACCAGCGCACCCACCGAACCCTGCTCGACGCCTATGGCGTCGTGAGCCTCGGGACCGTCGCTGGAGCGTGGAGCGCCTGGCGGGCCGCTCGAGAGAAAGCCGCCGCCCTGCGCGACCTCGCCAACCGCGCCACGGTCGAGACCGAGGAACTGACCCTTCGCCTGTCGGAACTGGACCGTCTGGATCCGCGCGAAGGCGAGGAAGCTCAGTTGGCCGAGGAGCGGGCCCTGCTGGGCTCCGCCGAAAAGGCCCTGGCCGATATCGATGCGGCTCGCGACGCCCTGGGCGGCGACGCCCTGTCGGGCAGGCTGGCCGGCGCCTATCGTGCGTTGGAAAGGGCGCGTGAACGCGCGGTCCAGGCCGGCGCGCCCGCCGATGGTCCAGCCATGCTCCGGCTCACCGCCGCCTGCGAGGCGGTGGACCGCGCCTTGGTCGAGGCCCAGGAGGCCGCCGCCACCATCGACGCGGCCGCCGACAGCTTCGAGTTCCAGCCCGACCAGTTAGACAAGACCGAGGAGCGCCTGTTCGCCCTGCGCGGCATGGCCCGCAAGCTGAACCTGGCCGTTGAGCTGCTGCCCGCAGCCCGCGCCGACTTCGCCGCCCGCCTGCAAGCCATCGAGACCTCAAGCGAAGCGCTGAAGGCGGCCGAGGAAGAGGCCGCTGGCGCCCGCGACGCCTATCTCTATGCCGCCGAAGCGCTGTCGGCCGAGCGCCGCGCCGCCGGTGATCGCCTGGCCGCGTCTGTCGAGTCCGAGCTGGCGCCGCTGAAGTTGGAAAAGGCTCGGTTTCGGGTCGCGATCGAGACTCTAGACGAGCACCGCGCCGGTCCCGCCGGCATGGACCGCATCGCCTTCGAGATCTCCACCAATCCCGGCGCGCCGTTCGGACCGATGGAGGCCATCGCCTCCGGCGGCGAACTGGCGCGCTTCGCCCTGGCCCTGAAGGCCGCCCTCGCGGGTCGCGAGGGCTCTCAGCCGCTGATGATCTTCGACGAGGTCGATCAGGGCGTTGGCGGGGCCGTGGCCGACGCGGTGGGCCTGCGGCTCAAGCGCCTGGCGACCAATGCCCAGGTGCTGGTCGTCACCCATTCGGCCCAGGTCGCGGCCCGCGCCGACGCCCACTGGCGGATCGCCAAGTCGGGTGACGACACTGCGATCCGCACGCGGGTCGAACCGCTGTCGCCCGTCCAGCGTCAGGAAGAGATCGCCCGGATGCTGTCGGGCGCCGAGGTCACCGAGGCGGCGCGGGCGGCGGCGCGGGCGTTGATCGGCTAGTCAGGCCGGAGCAGCCTTTGCCTTTGGCGCGAGATCCTTGCGCGACCCGCCCTTGATCCACACCTGCAGCGGCGCGTCGACATAGGGCAATTTTCGAGCGAAGTGGTTCCGGTTCGCGTGAAGAAAAACGCGTCAAAACATAAGATTAGCGCTCGAACAGCCACGCGGCGGCGATGCAGGCGGGCAGGGCCATCGCCCAGACGAGCCAGAGCATCGCGTCGTCCAGGTCGAGTTTCGCGGCCACTGCGCGGGCGGCGCCGAACCAGATCACGGCGGCCAGCTGATTGGTCAGGAACGCCAGGCGGCCGGGAAGCCCGCATAGCAGACGATCAGCGCCGATAGCGTCGAGGTCGGCATGTTCCAGCCTGAGGTTCCTGGCATGAACCAAGCCTGGACCAGGAAGATCTGCGGTGGCAGCTTGCTCCATTGGAACCACCGCGGGTTCTGCGGCGCCAGGCCGATGGGCCCCGTTCCAAACACGAAGGCGGCGAGCAGGGCCAGCATGATCAGGTGCGCCGGCCAGATACGCAGGATGCGGCGCTCGAGAAACTCGCCGGTTCCCACCCCATGGTCCAGAACACGCTGACCGTAGGTCTTGGCCAGAACCTAGCCCGAAAGCATCAGAAAGAAGTCCGTCGCGAGATAGCCGCGTCCAAGGGCCGGATCGCAAACAGCGAAACCGGGGCTCGCTTGGCCACGTGATAGAGCACGATGAACAGCGCCGCGACGAACCGCAGGACGTCAAAGACGCCGCCACGAGACAAGCCCGCGTCGTTCTGGGACATCGTTGCGGGCTGGGTCATGCGGCGAGCTTCTGAGCGTCAGCGGCTAGGCTAAGCCGCCGGGGTTAAAGCTCCTCCCCCACAGGGGGAGGAGCGGCTAGTCTGCCGCCGTCTCAGCTTCCGCCGGATTCGCCCGTGTCCCAGATCGCCGTTGCCGACCTCACCGAAGCCCAGGCCGCCCTTGAGCTGGAGCGCCTGGCCGACGACCTGACCGGTCACGACCTGCGTTATCACCAGCAAGACGCCCCGACGATCACCGACGGAGAGTACGACGCCCTCAAACGCCGCAACCTCGACATCGAGGAACGCTTCCCGCATCTGATGCGCGACAATTCCCCGTCTCTCCGGGTCGGGGCGGCGCGGGCCGAGCAGTTTTCGCCGGTCGAGCACGGCGTGCCGATGCTCAGCCTCGACAACGCCTTCTCCAACGACGAGGCGGCGGAGTTCGACGCTCGCGTCCGGCGGTTCCTGCGGCTGACGAACGAGCCGGTGTTCTACACGGCCGAGCCGAAGATCGACGGACTGTCGGCCTCGCTGCGCTATGAAAAGGGCGTGCTGGTCCAAGGCGCGACGCGAGGCGACGGCCGGGTCGGCGAGGATGTCACGGCCAATCTGCGCACCATCGGCGACATCCCCCACAGGCTGAAGGGCGCCGGCTGGCCCGACATCATCGAGATCCGCGGTGAGGTCTATGTCGAGCTAGAGGCCTTCGCCGCCTTCAACGCCGCCGCGCTTGAGGCCGGCCAGCGCACCTACGCCAACCCCCGCAACTTCGCCGCCGGCTCGCTGCGCCAGATCGACCCGAAGATCAGCGCCCAGCGGCCGCTGCGGTTCTTCGCCTACGCCTGCGGTCTGGTCAGCGGCCCCTTCGCGGCCGGCCAGTGGGAGGCGCTGGGGACGCTGGAAGCCTGGGGATTCGTCACCACGGCCCCGCCGGCCAAGAAGGTCCAGGACGCCCAGGGGCTGCTCGACGCCTATGCCGCGTTCGAAGTGCTGCGCCCCAAGCTCGATTTCGATATCGACGGGGTGGTCTACAAGGTCGACGACCTGGAGCAGCAGCGGCGCCTGGGTTTTGTGTCACGCTCGCCCCGCTGGGCCGTCGCCCGCAAGTTTCCGGCCCAGCAGGCTCGCACGATCCTCGAGGCCATCGACCTGCAGGTCGGCCGCACCGGCGCGATCACGCCGGTGGCGCGGCTCAAGCCCGTGACCGTCGGCGGGGTCTCGGTCACTAACGCCACCCTGCATAACGCCGACGAGATCGCCCGCAAGGACGTGCGGATCGGCGACACGGTGATCCTGCAGCGGGCCGGCGACGTGATCCCGCAGATCGTCGGGCCGGTGCTGGAGGAACGTCCGGAGGGCGCCACGCCGTTCGAATTTCCGAGCCATTGCCCCTGTCCGCTGAGGACAGCGCTGGTCAAGGAGACCACCGCCTCGGGCGCCGAATCCGTGGTGCGCCGTTGCAGCGGTGAGTTCGCCTGCCCGTTCCAGCGCATCGAGCTCCTGCGCCACTTCGTGTCTCGCCGAGCCTTCGACATCGAGGGCCTGGGCGAGAAGCAGCTGGCCGCCTTCTTCGAGGACGGCTGGATCAAGGAGCCGGCCGACATCTTCCGGCTGGCCAAGGACGAGGAAAAGCTGGCCGTGCTGCGCGAGCGCGACGGCTATGGCGAAACCTCGGTCGCCAACCTGGTCAAGGGAATCGAGGCGCGACGCACCATTGGCCTCGATCGGGTCATCTACGGCCTGGGCATGCGCGACATCGGCGAGACCACCTCGACCGTGTTGGCCCGCAACTTCGACCGGTTCGAGCAGTTGCAAGCCGCAGCCGAGCGGGCAGCCGGGCAACTGCCGGGCGCGGTCTATCTGGAACTGGCCGGCGCGGCGGGGGTCGGTCCCAAGGCCCGCGACGAGCTGGTCGAGGCGGGCCGGGGCGGGCTGCGGGTCGATCCCTGGCCGCAAGCCGACAGTTTGGAGGTCAAGATCGGCCATGCCGTGCCAAAGCTCTCCAAGCCCGCCAAGGTCGCCTTGGCCGAGCGCTTTGGCAACTGGGAGGCCTTCGCCCAGGCCCTGGTTGAGGCCGCCGACGGCGCGCCGGGCGACGACTATCTCCAACTGGCGGCGATCGACGGGATCGGGCCGGTTGCGGCCCAGTCGATGGCCCGGTTCTTCGCCGAGGATCACAATCGCGAGAAGGTGGCCAATCTAATCGCCCAGCTCGACATCCAGGCCGTGGCCAAGCCGAAAACCGATACCGCCGTGGCCGGCAAGACGATCGTCTTCACCGGCGCCCTGGAGAAGATGACCCGCGACGAGGCCAAGGCCCAAGCCGAGGCGCTGGGCGCCAAGGTGGCCTCGTCGGTGTCGAAGAAGACCGACCTCGTGGTGGCCGGGCCAGGTGCGGGGTCGAAGCTGAAGACCGCCGGCGAATTGGGAATTCAGGTGATGACCGAGGACGAGTGGCTGGCGATGGTGACGGGGTAGGCGTCGCGCCTTCGCCTTTCAATTCATGGCCGGTTCAGGCGAACGCGCGTTAGAACAGGCTAACAATACTTGGGAGAGACGATCCTATGAAACTGCCCATCCTCGCTGCGGCCTTCGCCGTGGCCATCGCCGCCCCGGCTTTCGCGCAGGACGCCATCGGCCTGTGGCAAACCGAAACCAATGGCGGCCAGGTCGAGATCAGCCGCTGCGGCAACAGCCTGTGCGGCAAGCTGGTGACGTCAAACCACATCAAGGCCGATCCGACGATCAAGGACGTCAAGAACAAGGACGCCAGCCTGAAAGCCCGTCCGTTGAAGAACATGCAGATGCTGTACGACTTCACCGGCGGCCCGACCAGGTGGACCGGCGGCAAGGTCTACAACGCCGACGACGGCGGCACCTATTCGGGCACCATCACCCTGACCTCGCCTAATTCGCTGAAGCTGAAGGGCTGCATCGTGGCCCCGCTGTGCAAGACGCAGAAGTGGACGCGGATTAGGTAGTCAGCGGCTAGCCTATTCCTCCCCCTGTAAGGGAGGTGTCGCGCAGCCGACGGAGGGGGGAGTGTAAGGTGAGGTGGGTCTGCTCCCCCCACCGGCGCCTTCGCGCCGCCGCCCCCACAGGGCCCCACAGGGGGAGGACCCAAGCGCCTAAAGCGGCGCGCAGACCTCTTCCAGCCAGGCCCCGACCTCCGGCTCCACCAGCGGCCCGATCTCCCGAACCACCCGCGCGTGATAGGCGTCGAACTGGGCGATCTCCTCGGGGCTCAACAGTCTCCTGTCCACCAGCCGCCGGTCGATGGGGGCCAGAGTCAGAGCCTGGAAGCGGTGCATCGGGCGGTCGCCGTCGCCGACGGCTTCGGCGGGCATCACAACCTCGAGGTTCTCGATGCGGATGCCGTACTCACCGTCCTTGTAGTAGCCCGGCTCGTTGGAGACGATCATCCCGGGCTGCAACGCGATGGTGTTGGGAGCTTTGGAAATCCGGTGCGGACCTTCGTGGACGCCCAGATAGACCCCGACGCCGTGGCCAGTGCCGTGGTCGTAATCCAGGCCATGGCTCCAGAGCGCGGCGCGAGCGAAGGCGTCGATGGCCGAGCCGGTGGTGCCTGCCGGAAAGCGCAGGCGGGCGATGGCCAGGTGGCCTTTCAAAACGAGGGTGTTGCGGGTGATCATCTCCGCCGTCGGTTCGCCAATGGCGACCGTGCGGGTGACGTCGGTGGTGCCGTCCAGATACTGGCCGCCGCTGTCGACCAGCAGCAGCGAGCCCAGGGCGGCGCGCTCGTTTGAGCGCTCAGTCGGACGATAGTGCGGCAGGGCGCCATGGCCGTTGGCCGCGCCGATGGTGTCGAAGCTGAGGTCCTTCAGCAGACCCGTCGCCTCGCGGAAAGCTTCCAGCTTGGCGACGGCCTCCTTCTCGTCCGGCGGGTTGATCTGCCCTTCGGTGGCCAGCCAGTGCAGGAAGCGCGTCAACGCCGCGCCGTCGCGGCGGTGGGCCTTCTGCGTGCCGGCGATCTCGACGGCGTTCTTGCAGGCGCGGGGCAGGGTGCAGGGATCCATGGCGCGGACGACCGAGGCGCCGGCGGCGGCCAGGGTGTCGAAATACCAGGCCGAGGACTGGGCCGGGTCGACGACCACGGCCTTGCTGGACAGGTCGGCCAGGGCCCCGTCCAGGGCCTCGGATGGTTCTAGCGACACTTGGTTGCCCAGCCACGCCGACAGGCCTTCGGCGACCTTGGCCGGGTCTAGGAACAACCGCGCCGTGCCGTCGGCGCGGACCACCGCCTGGGCCAGGGGCAGGGGCGAGCGGATCACATCTCCGCCGCGAATGTTGAACAGCCAGGCGATCGAGGCCGGAGCGGTGATCACTGCGGCGTCGGCACCCAAGGCGGCGATGGCCCCGCCGATCCGGGCGCGCTTTGAGGCCGACTCCTCGCCGGCATAGTACACGGGCTGGGGGACGACGGGCGCGGCGGGTTGGGCCGGACGCTCAGCGCCCCAGGCCTGGTCGATGGGGTTGACCGACACGGGCTTGAGCGCCGCGCCGGCCTTGCTGGCGGCGGCCTTCAGCGCGTCGAGCGCCTGAGGGCTGTGCAGGCGGGCGTCGTATCCAATCACCGCGCCCTTGTGGACAGTTTCGAGATAGGCCGGGACGCCGCCCTCGACGAGGTCGCGAATCTCGAACACACCCTGGTCAACCTGGTCACGGACCTGAAGGGTGTAGCGTCCATCGACAAAGACGGCGGCGCGGTCGGCCATGATGACGCCAGCCCCAGCCGAACCGGTGAAACCGCTGGCCCAGGCCAGGCGGTCATTGGCGGTGGGCAGATATTCGTTCTGGTGCTCGTCCTCGTGGGGCACGAGGAAGCCGTCCAGGCCTTGCAGCGCCATGGCGGCGCGGATCAGTGGGACATGGCGGGGGCCGAAGCCCGGCTCGGTGGATTCATCGAAGGTCTGGCGCATGCCTTCGATTTAGTCCGACCCGGCCGGGCAGGGAAGAGCCAGCCGCTATTGGGCCGGTTGCGGGGCGGGCTGCTCGGCCATGGGGGCGACTGTCTCGTCGCGCGAAGCCGCAGCGCGGGCGGCGGCGTCCTGAGCCACCCGTGCGGCGTTGGCCGCCGTCACCTCGGTCGAGCGACGGGCGCTGTCGGCGGCGGCCGCGGCGTCGCGGGCCGCCTGTTGGGCGACCATCGTCGATTGGGCGGCGCCCACCTGGGCGCCTTCGATCTGGCCGACTGCGCGGCCCTGATCCTGAGCCTGGGCGATCTGATCCTGGGTGGGGGTGCGCGCTCCGATCGTCAACATGAAGGCCACAGCGATCACCGCCACGACGGCCACCACGCCGGCCACGAACCAGCCGGTCGCGCCACCCTCCCGGCGCACCACGACTTCGCGCGGCGGTAGCGGGGCGTTGGGGTCGATGTAGGTCATAAGGTTGCTCCTGGAACGTACGAGTGCCGCAGGAGAAACGTCAGGACCGTGAAGGACGTTCCGCGCTCTACGGCCGTTGCAGAACCAGCGCCGCCCAAGCGTCGCGATGGATGCGGCTCACCACCTTGAAGCCGCGCGAGACGTAGGCGGCCTTCACCATCCGCTCCTGGGTGCGCAGCAAGCCCGACAGGATCACCGTGCCGCCGGGGACCAGGGCGGTCTTGATGTCCTGGGCCAGGCTGATCAGCGGGCGGGCCAGGATGTTGGCGAACACCAGGTCATAGGGGGCGTTGTCGGACACCAAGCGGTTGGACAGGCCCGCGGCGTGGACGAACCTGGCGTTGGCGCGATTTACCTTGGCGTTCTCCTTGGAGATCCGCACGCTGGGCCTGTCGATGTCAGTGCCCACGGCGATTTTCGAGCCCGTGCGTGCGGCCGCAATGGCCAGCAGGCCCGTACCGGCCCCGACGTCGAGCACCTTGTTGAACTTGCGAGCCTTGATCAGGCGGTCATAGGCCTGCAGGCAGCCGACCGTGGTGCCGTGGTGGCCGGTGCCGAAGGCCGCGCCGGCCTCGATGCGGAGGTTGACCGTGCTGGCCGGCAAGCGGCCGCGATCATGCATGCCGTAGACGAAAAACCGACCCGCCCGCACGGGCGGCAGGCCCGACAGCGCCATGGCCAGCCAGTCGGCGTCGGCCAACTGCTCCCGGATCACCTTCAGCTTGTAGCCGGCCAGGACTTCGAGCAGGCCGGCGTCTTCCTCGTCATTGGTCGGGAAGGCGTCGATGCGCCACAGACCCTTGTCCTCGTCCTCTTCCAGGATCGAGTAGGTCGCGCCTTCGAGGTCGGGATGGTTGTCGATGGCGTCTGCGGCGGCTTCGGCGTCGGCGCGCGCGCCGCGGGCGACGATCTGCTGGGGCGTGTAGTCGGTCATGGCGCTTCCGTAGCGGTCCAGAGCAAGCCGCGCGATACAGAAATCGCACGGCTTGCTCTAGATTTTTGTTTTCGCACCGTTTTCGCGGAAAACTGGGTCCCACTTTTCCGCACGGTGCTTCACGCGCCGAAAGGCGAGACCGGGCGCTTGCCAAATGTCGAGGCGCGGCCCTCGTCGGTCGCCCAGATCTCGACCGTCGGCTCGCCCGACGCCAGAGACCAGGCCAGCGGTGGCGGCTGGAGAGCGATCGAGGGCAGGGCCCATCTGGCGGCGCCGAGATCGGCGAGCACCGGTCCGAGCAGGCGGGTCACCGCCGCGCAGGCCAGACCCCAGGCGATGCCGTTACGCTCCAGGATGAAGCTCTCGGAGAGGGTGGTCATCAGGAAGATCACCAAGAAGAGCGGTGTCCAGTAGCCGTCGCGCAGGCGCTGGAAGCGGAACACGCCGACCAGCAGGGCGCTGCCCAGCACCAGGGCGCAGAGGCCCACGCCGATCCAACCCAGCTGCGCCAGGATATCGAGCCAGCCGTTGTGGGCGGTGGGCACCAGCCAACCGGTCTCCTTGCGGATCCAGTTCGCGGGCGCGGATTCAAGGGTCCAGAAGACCGCATAGCCCTAGCCGGTCATCGGTTGCTTGGCCGATTGGCGAAGCACTGCGGCCCAGATGTCGGTGCGGCCGGTCAGGGTCGGGTCCTTGCCCAGGGCCTTGAAGATCAGCGCCGGGTCCAGCCACATGACCATCACGCCCAAACCAATGACGGTGACGCCCAGCCATAGCACGATAATCGCCGTGGCCGGCCCGCGCCGGGTGATGGCCAGCATCGCCGAGCCCCCCAGGGCCAGCATCAGCGCCAAGAGCGAGGTCTTGGACTTGGTCGCCGGGAGGAGCGGGCTTAGGAGCTTGACGCCGCCATCGCGACCGGGGCGGGGGTCGCCACCGGCGGTTCGGGCGCTTGCGACGCCTCAGGCGCGGGCGGCGCATCCTCTGGCAGGCGCGTGTTCAATATATCGCCGCCGGTCGACGCCCAGCTGCGTTCCGCGGGCTCGGCCATGCGCGCCGGCTGAACATGTGGCTCGGGTTCGCGCCAAGCCGGCGCGGTATATTCCGGGACCTCGTACGAGGCCACCAGCACCGGCGGCGGATCCATGCGCTGGGCGTCCAGGAAGTCGGTGCCGATCACGTAGTCGGGGACCTTGCCGCTGGGCCAGGCGATAGGCTCGGCCTCGGCATATTGGCTGTCGTAGGTGGGGACGGATTCAATAAACGGTTCATCCTGCGGGCCAGTCTTCAGCGCGATACCGCCGGTCAGGCCGATGGCCAACGCGACGACGGCGCCGATCATTGGGGTGCGGTGCTGGAGGAGGAAATCTTGCGCGTCCATATCCATGAAGCGCACTAAGCCACAATTCGTTCGATCCCACAGTGACGATTGCTAGGCTGCCACTCGTCCAGACGGGAAATGCCACCATGCAACGCCGCCACATGCTTCGCCAACGCGCTTCTGGAGGTCACGCGCGCCTCGGGGATCGCCATGGCCAGCAGCATCCCCGCCGCCACGCCGCCTTCCTCGCCGCCTTCGCGGGGAGGAAGGCCATGTGGTGGATATATTTCTCGTTCACCGCTCAGGCCGCCAGCGAGGCGATCAGCCACGCCAAGGACCCCGGCGCGGTGGCGCGCGCCGCCTATACCTAAAGCCACCTGCTGCCGATCGCCAGCATCATCGTCACGGCTGTGGCGGAGGAGCGGGTGCTACACCACCTGCTGGGCCATGCTGACCTGAAGACCGCCGCCGCCCTGATCGGCGGGCCGTTCCTGTTCATGCTGGGCGGGCTACTGTTCAAGAAGGCGGTGTTCCGCCTGTGGTCGCCGTCGCGCGGGGCGAGGTTGGTGGGGTTGGCGGCGCTGGCTCCGCTGAGTCTGTCCATGAGCCCGCTGGTGCTGTCGGTCGCGACGACAGCCGTGCTCGCGGGCGTCGCGGCGTTCGAAAGCCTGGCGATGCGCCGGCGCGAAAGTCTCTCCCATGGGAAGAGGGTCTCAGACCCTTAGACCCTCAGCGCCGCGTCCGTCGCGCGCACCAGCCCGTCGATGATCCCCGGCTCGGTGGACGCATGGCCGGCGTCCCAGACGATCTCGAAATGGGCTTCCGGCCAAGCGCGGTGAAGCGACCAGGCGCTGTCGAGCGGGGTGACGACGTCAAAGCGGCCCTGGATGATCCACGCCGGGATGTGGCGGATTTTGTCGATGTTCTTCAGGATCCAACCGTCGTGCTCGAAGAAGCCCTCATTGGAGAAAAAGTGGTTTTCGATCCGCGCGAACGCGATGGCGAAGTCTTCTTCGTTGAACTTGGGCGGTCGGGCCTCGGGGCCTCGCAGCGAGATGGTGTCGCCCTCCCACTGGCTCCAGGCGTTGGCGACCTGCGCCTGCACCCGGCGGTCGGGATGGGTGAGGCGCTTGTGATAGGCCCCCATCAGGTCGCCGCGCTCCTCGATCGGGATGGGAGCCAGGAACCGTTCCCAGGCGTCGGGAAACAGCATCGAGGCGCCTTCCTGATAGAACCAGCGCAGCTCCTTCTGGGTCAGCAGAAAGATGCCGCGCAGCACCAGGCCTTCGACCCGGTCCGGATGGACCAGGGCGTAGGCCAGGGCCAGGGTCGAGCCCCAAGAGCCGCCAAACACCGTCCACTTCTCGACGCCCAGGTGCTCGCGCAGGCGCTCGATATCGGCGATCAGGCTCCAGGTGGTGTTATCCTCCAGGCTGGCGTTCGGACGCGAGCGGCCGCAGCCGCGTTGATCGAACAACGCCATGCGCCATTTAGCCGGATCGAAGAACCGCCGCATGGTCGGATTGACCGCCCCGCCAGGGCCGCCATGCAGGATCACCGCCGGCTTGCCGCGCGGCGCGCCGCATTCCTCGTAATAGATTTCGTGTGGGCCATCGGTGGTCAGCCACCCGAACGAAAAGGGCTCGATGTCGCGAAACAGGCTGCGGCGGCCGGCGGAGGACATCACGGAGGCGGAGGCGTTACGATCCATGCCAGCGATCCTAGCCCGGTTTCGGGGGCGGTGGGAACGGCAGGAATGGGGTTCATTTCCCGCTGCCGGTCGCGTATCCGGGTTCCATGATCGATCGACTCCCTTGGGCTCCGCGTCTGCGAACCGCCTCTGGCTGGCTGGAGATCGGTCGCGGCGGGCTCGGCGCGTTGCTGGGCTTAGCGGTGACGGGCGTACTGGCGCGGGCGATGATTGGGGGCGGACCCCTGACCTCGCCGCTGCTGGTCGCGCCGATCGGGGCTTCGGCCGTGCTGGTCTTCGCCGTGCCCGCCAGTCCCCTGGCTCAGCCGCGTTCGGTGATCTGCGGCAACGTGCTGTCGGCGGTGGTCGGGATCGCCTGCGCGCATTTGTTCCCGGACCCGATGATCGCCGCGCCGCTGGCGGTGAGCCTGGCGATCATGGCGATGGCCTTGACCGGTTGCCTCCACCCGCCAGGCGGCGCCGTGGCGCTGATCTGTGGCCTGGGCGGGTCCGAGGTGACGCGCCTCGGTTACCACTTCGCCCTCAGCCCGGTGGGCCTCGACAGCCTGTTGTTGGTCGGGGCGGGCGTGGTCTTCCACCGCGTCACCAGGCGATCATATCCGCACCGTGCGCCGGTCCTGGCCGCCAGCCCGCATGGGACAGCCGATGCGCCACCGTCCACACGGGCCGGCTTTACCAGTGGTGACCTGGATGCCGCTCTGGCGCGCTATGGCGAGCTGCTCGACGTCAGCCGCGATGACCTCGACGCCCTGTTCCGCCAGGTCGAGCTGCAGGCCCACCAGCGCTTGCACGCACAAATCCTCTGCGGCGACATCATGTCGGCTGACGTCATCACGGTCGATCCGCAGCAGAGCTGCGACAGCGCCTTACGCTATATGCGCGACCACGACCTGCGCACCGCCCCCGTGATCGACGGCGATCGCAAGGTGCTGGGCCTGGTGCGCCGCGCCGAACTCCAGGCCAATCGCGATCACAAGGTCGAGGCGGTGATTGACCCCTTCGTGCACCGGGTGCGCGAGAGCACGCCGATCCAGGCCCTGCTGCCCCTGCTGTCCAGCGGCCAGGTGCACGAGGCGGTGGTCGTCGACGCCGACCGGGTGCTGAAGGGCATCGTCACCCAGACCGACCTGCTGGCCGTGCTCTATCGCGCCCACGTTGTCGAGGCGATGGCGGCCAACAGATGATCGCAACCCGCGCCGACTTTCCGTATTCTCCCGAGTCATGAACAACCCCGAAGACCTCAGCGACGACGAGCTACTGGCGATGCTGACCCCGCGTCAGCTGGCCGAGCTGGACCGCGCCATCGCCGAGATGATGGGCCCCGAGGGGCTGGACAAGGTGATCTCGCTGCAGGTGATGGCGCAGGTGTACAGCGTGCGGGCCACCGAGCGAGACGAGGTCTCCGCCCTGGCCATGCTACAGATGGCGGCCGCCATGCGGCGGCGGGCGGTGATTCTGGCGGGCTGATAAGGGCGCCGCGCGTCCTTTGAAGCCCGCTGCGCGAGCGCCTTGGGAAGGAGCTTTGCAGAATTCCTCATCCTGAGGTGCAGCCGCTGGCGAAGCCTCGCAGGATGCAAAGCGCTTAGTTTGGAAACCGCCGCCCGAGCCAGTCGATCAGGATTTCGTTCACCCGCTCGGGTTTTTCCTGTTGCGTCCAGTGACCGCTGCCCTCGACCAGCACCTTTTCCAGGTCCGAGATCTGGTCACCCATCCGGTCGGCCATCGCGGGCGGCAGCACCACATCGTGCTCGGCCATGATCATCAGGCAGGGTACGCCATCGATGCGGGTGGGCAGGCGCTCGGCCATCTCCCAGTTGCGGGTGAAGTTGCGATACCAGTTGATGCCGCCGGTGAAGCCGGTCCGCTGGAAAGTCTCGACGAACACCGCCAACTCCTCGGGCGCCAGAAGCTGGTTCGAGTCCCCGCTCGGATCGTAGTGGGCCAAGCCGTCCAGCAGGGCCAGCGACCGCTTCTCCGCTGGCCGCGCCGCGAAGTCGCCTTGTGTGCCGTTTGGCTTGCGCATGAAATAGCGCATGGTCTTTTCCACATCGGCGATCAGCTGAGCGTCGGCGACGGCGGGTGTCTGGAACTGGACGATGTACATGTCCTCGCCGAAGGCGTGGCGGAACATGGCGATGGGATCCATCGGGAGGCGGGGGGTGAACGGCGTGTTCAGCCCGATCACCCCGGCGGTGCGGGCTGGATGCATCAGTGGCATCTGCCAGACGATGATGCCGCCCCAGTCATGGCCGCAAAATACCGCCTCCTTGACGCCCAGGTGATCGAGCAGGCCAACCAGGTCGCCAGTCAGGTGCTCCATGTCATAGGCCTCGACCGCCTCGGGACCTTGCGTCAGGCCATAGCCGCGCTGGTCGGGGACAATCACCCAGCGACCCGCCGCCGCCAGGGCCGCAATCTGCCAGCGCCAGGAATAGGAAAATTCCGGAAAGCCATGACACAGCACGATCGGGACGCCTTGGCGCGGCCCGGCCTCGTAATAGGCCATGCGGACGCCGTTGACCTGCGCATACGACGGGGCGGGCAGGGCCGGAGCAAGGTGGGACATGGCATTTCCTGCTTTTGTTATTGTTGATCACCTTGCCGGTGCTGGACCGACGCGGCAAGCGGCCGATTCGTACGGTCAAGGCCTTACCCTTATGGAAAGCAGGCGTAAAAGCGCTGCCATGACTGATCCTGCCGCGCCGCTTCCCGCCGTTACCCCCTGGCGGCTCGTTCTGATGTTGGGGGCGCTGACCGCCTTCGCGCCGATGTCGATCGACATGTACCTGTCGAGCATGCCCGATATCGCGCGGACCCTGCACGCCGGGGCCGACGACACTCAAGCGACCTTGGCGGCCTTCTTCGCCGGCATGGCGATCGGCCAGTTCCTGTACGGCCCGGCGTCGGACCGGTTCGGCCGCCGACCGCCGTTGTTGCTGGGCATCGGCATCTATGTGGTGGCCTCGGTGGTCTGCGCCATGGCGCCGTCGATCCAGGCGCTGATCGGCGCTCGCTTTGTTCAGGCCCTGGGCGGGTGCGCGGGGGCGGTGATCGCGCGCGCGGTGGTGCGCGATCGCTTTAACCACGCCGACACGGCCCGGGTGCTGTCGCTGATGACCCTGATCATGGGGCTGGCGCCGGTGCTGGCCCCGCAGTTCGGTGGGGTGGTGCAGGTCTTCGCCGGCTGGCGCGGGGTGTTCTGGACCCTGACGGCGTTCGGCCTGCTGATCGGCCTGTGGATCGCGCTGAGCCTGACGGAATCGCGCTCCGAGGCCACCGCCGTCCAAGCCCGTTCGGAGAACCCGTTCCGGGCCTATGGCGCGTTATTGAGCCAGAAGCGGCTGGTCGGTTACGGCGTCGCCGGGGCCCTGAACGGCGCGACCCTGTTCACCTACATCTCAAGCGCGCCAGACCTGATCATGGGGACCTACGGCCACCGGCCGCTGACCTTCAACATCATCTTCGCCTTCAACGCGGTGGGCATCATCGGGGCCAGTCAGGTCAACCGGCTGCTGCTGCGCCGCGCGACGCCGGACCGGGTGCTGGTGCGGGCCAGCATCGCCTCGATCGTCGCCGCCTTTCTGCTGGCGGCGGCGGCGTGGAGCGGGGTGGGCGGCCAGTTCACTGTGCTGCCGCTGCTGTTCGCCGCCTTGTCGACCTATGGTCTGATGGCCGGCAACACCATGGCCGGGGCGCTGAGCGTCGATCCGATCCGGGCGGGCTCGACCTCGGCCCTGATGGGCGGGGCGTCTTTCGCGGCCGGAGCCCTTGCCTCCTGGATCGGCGGCCTGCTGCATGACGGCACCGCTCGGCCCGTGGCGGCGGTAATGTTCGCCTGCCTGATAGGCTCCAGTCTGGCGATCTTCCTTTTGGCGGTTCCGAAGGACCAGCGGACCAAGGTCCCGGCCTAGAGCATTTCCCGACCTGACTGCGTCAGGCCGTGAGCTCTAATCTTTTGTTTTGACGCATTTTTCTTCACGCCAACCGGAACCACTTCGCTCGAAAAATGCTCTAGTCGGCGGTGTCCGCAACCGCGCCAGCCCGCCAGGCCAGGATCAGCCAGCCAGCCAAGAAGCACAGGCCGCCCAGTGGTGTGATCGCTCCCAGGATACGCGGCGCGCCGAAGGCCATGGCGTAGAGCGAGCCCGAGAACAGCACCGAGCCAGTCAGGAAGAGGCTCGGCGTCCACAAGTCCGCCTTGCCGCCGGCTCTCCGCGCCGCCAGCCAGCAGAACACCGCCAGGGCGTGGATCATCTGATAGAGCGCGCCAGTGTGCAGCAGCTCGGCGGCGCGGGCATCCTTGGCCCCATGGGCGGCGAAGGCGCCGAAGGCCACGCCCAGGAAGCCGCTGAGCGCCGCCAGCCGAACCATCAGACCGACTGGCCTGGTCATTTCTTATGCTTGAGGTGCGCGGCGAGCTCGGCCGGCGTGATGTCGATGATCGACGGCGCGGCGGCGTTGTAGGCGGCGGTCTTGTCCAGATCCATGACCACGCTGCGGTGGCCTTCCCAGATCATGTGGCCGGCCACGTAGAGCACGATGGCCAGGCCGATGAAGCCGATCCAGCGGAACCGGTGCAGCAAGTTGGCGATCGCACTGGCGGCCAGGCCCATCAGGGCGATCGACAGCAGCAGGCCAAACACCAGGATGGCGGGGTGCTCGCGGGCGGCGCCGGCCACGGCCAGCACATTGTCCAGCGACATCGAGACGTCGGCGATCAACACCTGCAGGAAGGCTTGCTTGAAGCTCTTGGCCGGTTTGACGTGGGGCTCGGTGGCCGGATCATTGTCCAGCATCGCCCGCGCGTCCGCCTGGTCGTGGGTGAACTGCTCGCGCAGCTCGCGCCACATCTTCCAGCAGACCCACAGCAACAGCACGCCGCCGGCCAGCAGCAGGCCAATGACGCCGAGCAGCCAGGTGGTGATCAGGGCGAAGCCGATGCGGAGCACGACCGCTGCGCCCAGGCCGTACAGGATGACCTTGCGGCGATCCTTGACCGGCAGGCCGCCGGCCGCCAGGCCAACGGCCACAGCGTTGTCGCCCGCGAGGACAAGGTCGATCATCAGGACGGACAGGAAGGCCGCGAACGGACCATCCAGCCCGCCCACCTGGGCTATGAGCGCATCAAACATGCGGCTTCAATGCGTCAGGCTGGGCGGTCTGGCAAGCATCGCCTAGTGCGCGGGCTCGAGTTCCTTGTGGGTCTCGTGGCCTTCGACATGTTGACCATGGTCGGCATGGGCGTCGTGATCGCCAGCGTGCTCGACGGGATGGACCTCGGCCTGGTCGTGACCGCTGACAGGCACGGCCTCTCCGGCCGGCGCGACGACATGATGACCGTCATGGGGGTGGTCGTGGTGGTCCGGTTCGGCGTGGGTCCCATGGCCGTGATCGTCGCGAGCGGGGTCGCCAGCATGGGCGTCGTGCTCAGGACTGTCATGACCATGGTCGTCACGAGCGTGATCGTCATGGCCGTGGTGGTTGACCGCAGTGGCCACCGCCGCGCCGGCCAAGGCGCCACCAGCGGCGGCCACCATCGGGTTCACATAGTTGACGCTGGCCGATTGCGGCGGCGCTCCGAATTCCATCTCGTTGCGGCCGTAGTCGGTCAGGGTGCGGAACTTGCGCTGGCGCTCGGCTCGGGTCCTCGAGGCCGAGGCGTTGCGGGCGATCGCGACCAGGATCAGCAGGGCCAGCAGCACCAGGGCGCCGCCCAGCACCGACTTGCCTTGGACCTTGCCCAGGCCAGGCACGTCGATGGTCTCGAAGCCGCCCAGGCTGGGCAGGGCGAACTTGAAGCCCTTGGTGGCTTCCTGAACCTTCTCGCGCATCGGTGCGACCTGCTTGGCGATCGAGCCGAGCGAGAAGCCTTGGGCGGGCTTTGTCCCGTTCAGCTCGACGCCGAATTCGGTTTTCAATGCGCCGGTCGCCTTGTCGGTGGGCTTGACCTGCCAAGCGAAGGTCGGGGCTTCACCCGGCTTGACCACGGCGGTCTGGCGGCCGTTCGGGGTGATCTGGTAGCCTTCTCCCTGCAGGTCGGCATAGGCGCTGGTCTTCTTGGCCGCCTTGGTTAGGCCCAGCTTGGCGGCTTCCTTCTTGATCATGTCGCCGAGGGTGGCGGGCAGGGACAAGGTGACCTGGCCCTCCTTGCCCTGGGCCAGGCTTTCTCCCGAGGCCAGGACGGCGCCCTTAGTGGCCTCCGGCGCCACGGCCGCTTGCAGCTTCTGTAGCTTGGTGAGGACCTTCGGCGGCGCGGCCTTGACGGGCGCGACGATGGCCGGGGTCGGGGTCGGGGTCGGGGCCTTAGCCACAGCGGCGACGGGTTTGACGGCGGCGACGGGCCTAACCGGGGCCGGAGCTGGCGCTACGGCCACGGGCCTGGCGGCGGGCTTGATCACCGGATGAGCGACCGGCGCGGGCGCCGACTTGCCCACGGGCCGTGGCGCGGCGATGGCGGCGTGATGCGCGACGGCGCGCGGCTTATAATGCACGACCCTATGCTTGGGATTGGCGATCGGGGCCATGGCGGTCACCAGGGTGCCGTCGGCGCGCCGCCAGGTTTTCAGACCGGGGTGGCTGGACACGGGGACCGGCGCGGCGACCGGCAGGGTCGAAGCCGCGGGGCCGCCAAGCAGGCCGTCGGCCGGCGTGGTCTCGCCCGGCGCGGCGCCCATCAGCTCGGGGGTCTGGGTCGCGGCATAGCCCGGCGCGGCCGAGGCGGGCGGCGCCTCGACAGGTTCGCGCGCGCCGCAACCGGCCACCACCAAAACCCCAACCGCGCATCCGGCCAGAGCCGTCAAACGGACTTTGTTATGCAACATCGGGTCCCCCGATCCCATGTTCGAACTCCCGGCAAGCGTCGCCTGTAGGAACAAGCGTTGAGAGAACCACGTCATCGCGACGAAATCAAAACGGTTAAGAGAGATTCACGAACTGGTTTCTTCCTACGGGCGAACTTTTGACGCTTCGTAGAGCGCCACCGCCGCCGCTGCGGACACGTTCAAGCTCTCAAACCCGCCCGGCATGGCAATTTTTCCCATCGCATCACAATGTTCGGCAACCAAGCGTCGGACGCCTTCGCCTTCCGATCCCAGCACCAGAACCGTCGGGCGGCCGTCCAGAACCTGGTCCAGGGTGTGTTCGGCCTCGCCAGCCAGGCCCACGGCCCGCCAGCCCAGGTCGCTCAGTTCTTCCAGGGCGCGGGACAGATTGACCACGCGGGCATAGGGGATCTTGTCGATCGCCCCGACGGCGGTCTTGGCCAGCACGCCTGACAGGGCGGGGGCATGGCGGTCCTGGAGTATCACGCCGCGCGCGCCGAACGCGGCGGCCGAGCGGAAGATGGCGCCGATGTTCTGGGGGTCGGTGATCTGGTCGAACATCACCAACAGGCCCTGAGCCGGCATGCCCAGGTCATAGACCGACAGCGCCTCGGGCTCGTCGATCTTCAGCGCGATGCCCTGGTGCACCGCGCCGGGCGGCAGCTGGCGAGCAATCTCGGCGCCTTCCATGACCGTCAGGAAGGACGCCTTGGCCAGATCGGGGCTGAGTCGCTTGGCGCGGTCGGCGGTCGCCAACAGGCGTTTTGGCGCGGGCCTGGCGGGGTTGGAAAGCGCCGCCTCGACAGCGTGCGTGCCCCAGATCCAGTCCTTGGCGTCACCTTGGCCCTTGGAAAACTCGTTATTTTTCCTGGGGTTGGAGCGAAAATCGCGACCTTTCGCAGAAGGCGGTTTCCGGTCGTTGCGTTCGGAATGAGAGGACACTATAAGACGCGCTCCGATTTGGGGCCCTGAGGGTTTCCGCGAGCCAGGGCGGCGCTGCTTTAGCACCGTCTCACCGGTCTCGAGGAAGCTTTTGTTCCTTTTTCGTGACGCGCGGCTCGCCGCGGGTTCGAGACTGGAATGGCCGCTTTGAAAGAACTCTGCCGCGCGCTGGGGGAATGTCCCGAGTGGCAAAGGGGGGGGACTGTAAATCCCCTGGCGTACGCCTTCGTAGGTTCGAGTCCTACTTCCCCCACCACGCGCGGCGAGAGCTCCAACAAGGCTTGGCCCCAAAGCCAGAGACCGGGAGCCGACGCGACCCCGCTAGCCCGATGGGGTATATTGGGCGGGTATAGCACAGTGGTAGTGCAGCAGCCTTCCAAGCTGAGGATGCGGGTTCGATTCCCGCTACCCGCTCCAGCTCCCTATATATGACGACCCACATTCATAGCCGCCGGCGCGCAAGGTAGAGACCATGGCCAAGGAAAAGTTCGAACGTAACAAGCCGCACTGCAACATCGGCACCATCGGTCACGTTGACCATGGCAAGACGACGCTGACGGCCGCGATCACGATCACGCTGGCCAAGCAAGG
>NZ_JAFCUB010000016.1:30876-77586 GCF_049896325.1 Caulobacter sp. DWP3-1-3b2 | reverse complement strand
CGTCTCCTGTCTTGAGGAGGACGTGGCCGACCCACGCTCCTCTTCAGACAGGAGAACCCTGCTGCTCATCTTCCCCGAACGAACACCCATCCCGCGCTAGCGGGTTAGTACTTTGGCGCTGAGTTGAAGCAACCTTCACCGCTTCACGGAGTCTGAAGTGTGAGAAATCTCGAATTTGTGGCGCAGCGTGCTGCCAAATATCGTTCGCCGTTCCCTGCGGCGGCGGGTTTCGTCCGACTTTTAACCCTAATCGGTCGGTGGAAGCGGACGCTAGCGCAGATGCGAAAAATCCGGCTGCTAGGCCGGATTTTGCTCTGTAGCCAGAGGTGGCTCCGCGGGTAGGATTCGAACCTACGACCAGCCGGTTAACAGCCGGCTGCTCTACCACTGAGCTACCGCGGAACAGGTCGCCTCAGGAAGAGGCCGGGTGATAGCCGCCCGTTTAACTCGGTGCAAGCGCATTCGGACAAAAAAACAGCCCGACTTGCGTCGAGCTGTTGAAAGTCAGTGATGGTGGGGTGTCTTCAAGGAAGACCAGCCGAAATTGGGCTTTTATGGTTAATCAGACCTTAATTTGACCCGCGACCAAAAGGCTTTACCGGGGCTTCATCAGGCCGACCGGGATGGCCTTGGCCGCCACCGCGACATCGACCTTGGCGGCCGTGTCGCGCGATGAGGCGCCCAGGGTAAAGGTGTAGTTACCGGCCGCCACGGACCAGCCGTGGGCCTTGGAGTCCCAGGTCGCCAGCAGGCGCGGATCGACCGCAAGGGTGACGCTTGTTGTGGCGCCAGGAGCCAGATCGACCTTGCTGAAGGCGGCCAGGCGCTGCGGCGCTTCCCAGCCTCCCGCCTTGGGCGAGACATAAACCTGCGGCACGGCCTTGCCCGCCCGGGGGCCGGTGTTCTTGACGTCGAAGCTGACGGTCACGACGCCGTCCTTGCTGGTGGCCTTGAGGTTGTCATAGGCGAAGCTGGTGTAGGACAGGCCGTGGCCGAAGGCGAACAGCGGCTGGTGGCCCTGCTTGTCGAACCATTTGTAGCCGACCGCCGCGCCCTCGATCGTGTAGTCGACCGGGAAGCTGTCGTCGGGCTTCTTGGGATCACCGTCCAGCACGGGGCGCGGCAATTGCGCCAGCGCCGCTGGGAAGGTGACGGGCAGCCGGCCCGAAGCGTCCACTTCGCCGGTCAGGACGCGGGCGATGGCCTCGCCGCCCGCCGAGCCGGGATACCAAGCCTCGACCACGCCGCCCACCTTGGGCAGCCACGGCATCAGGACCGGGCCGCCGGTCTCCAGCACCACCACGGTCCTGGTGTTGGCCGAGGCCACCGCGTCGATCAGGGCGTCCTGATTGTTCTCCAGGGTCAGCGGGCTGTCGAACGACTCGCCGTTCCATTGGGTGGCGAACACCAGGACGACGTCGCTGTCGGCCGCCAGCTTCGCGGCGGCGGCCAGATCCTTGCCGTCGGCATAGCGGATCTCGGCGCCGGGCAAGCGCGCCTTCAGGCCCTTGAGGGGCGAGGAGGGGAAATAGATCATCGGGCCGGGCCAACTGGCTGGACCTTCGCCCGTCACCGCGCGGCCGCCGATCGGATAGACCTGCGACGAGCCACCGCCCGATAGGACACCCACATCGGCGTGGCCGCCGATCACCGCGATCTTCTTGGCCGAAGCCGCGAGCGGCAGCAGGCCCTTGTCGTTCTTCAGCAGGACGATGCCTTCCTCGGCGTCGGCCTGGGTAACCTTGGCGTGCGCCGCGTAGTCGATGGCGGCGATCTTGACCGGCTTTTCGACCACGCCGCTGGCGAACAGGCCGCGCAGGATACGACGGGCCATGTCGTCGAGGCGGGCCTGGGAGACCTCGCCCTTGGTCAAGGCGTCTTTCAGCGGGCCCTGGAAGAAGTTCTGCTTGTCGAAGGCCTGGCCGGCGGATTCCTGGTCGAGGCCGGCGTTGATCGCCTTGGCGCTGGAATGCACCGCGCCCCAGTCGGACATCACGTAGTTCTTGAAGCCCCAGTCTTGCTTGAGCACCTTGTTGAGTAGGAAATCATTCTCGCAGGCGTAGTCGCCGTTGAGGCGGTTGTACGAGCACATCACCGAATGTGGGTCGGCGTCCTCGATGGCGAACTGGAAGGCCAGCAGGTCGGAGGTCCGGGCGTCGGCCTCGCCGATCTTGGAGTCCAACACGAAGCGTCCGGTTTCTTGGCCATTCACGGCGTAGTGCTTGATCGTCGAGACGATGGCGTTGGACTGGATGCCCTTGATCTGGGCCCCGACCATGCGGCCGGCCAATAACGGGTCCTCGCCGCCATATTCGAAATTGCGGCCGTTGCGCGGCTCGCGAACCAGGTTGACCCCGCCGGCCAGCATGACGTTGAAGCCGGAATCCCGCGCTTCCGAGCCGATCATCGCGCCGCCCTTGAAGGCCAGGTCGGGGTTCCAGGTGGCGGTGGTGGCCATGCCGGATGGCAGGGCTGTGCGTTCGCGCTTCTTGGGCTCGCCGCCCTGGGTGGCCACGCCGACGCCGGCGTCGGTCTGGAACTGGGCCGGAACGCCAAGACGCGCGATCCCCGGCACATAGCCGGCCGAGCCAGGCAGGGCTTGGGGCACGCGGGTGTATTTGGGCGCCATTTCCGAGCCGAAGAATCCGAAGATGATGGTCATCTTCTCGTCTTGGGTCATGGCCTTCAACGCCAGGTCGGCGCGGGCGTCGGGGTCGAGGCTCGCATCCAACCACGGCTGCGTGGCCGGGTAGGCGGCGGCGGTCTGAGCCTGCGCGGCTTGCGACACGGCGGCGATGGACACGCCTAGCATCAAGGCCAGGGCCAGGCCCTGCACGGATTGTCGGTTCATAGTACCTCCCACATCATTCTTGGCGTCGGCGAACGCTCGCCGACGCATTCTGGCGTTTGGCTCTAGCCGGCCCGAGCGGGGCCGGTGGATTCGCGGATGACCAGACTATGCTGGGTCAGGATTGTCGCCGCCGATTTGCCCAGCGCCTCGTTGGCGTTCCAGGACGAGAAGGCGGTGATGGCCCGGCGAGTCATCTGGTCGAAGGGTTGGCGAATGGTCGTCAGGGACGGCCAGATGGCCGCGGCGATTGGCGCATCATCGAAGCCGACCACCGACAGTTCGTCGGGCAGTTTCAGACCGCGACGCTGGGCTTCCATGCAGGTCGCTGCGGCCATGTCGTCATTGGCCGCGAAGATGGCGGTAGGCGGATCGGCCATGTCTAACAGGGCCTGGGCCCCGATCAGACCGCCTTTGAAGGTGAAATCGCCAGGCACGATCAGCGCGGGGTCGGGTCGCGGCTTGCCGGCGGCGGCGTAGGCTTCGTTGAAGCCGTTGCGGCGCAGGGTGCTGGCGGCGTGGTCCGGGTGGCCGGCGATGTGGCCAATCCGCGTGTGGCCCAGGCTGAACAGATGCTCGACCACCTCGCGGGCCGCAGCGCGATCGTCCATGACGATGCCGGGCGACTGCGAATCGGGGCTGGTTGGCGAGATCAGCACGCAGCGCACGTCGTGCTCGCGCAGCAGGGTCTTGAGCGGCGCGAAATCGCATTCCGGCGGCAGCAGAACCATCTCTCGAATGCCGCCTTCGGTGACGAAGGCGCGAATCCGGTCTTCCCAGCGCGCCATGTCGCCCTCGACCAACTCGGCCGTCAGGTGGCGGCCGTTCTCGAGGCAGGCGACCATCAGGGCGTGATGGACGCGGGTCTGATAGCCGCCGCTGGGGTCGCCCATCAGGATGCCGACCGCCGGAGCGGTCTGCGAGCGCAGCGTGCGCGCCACGGCGTTCGGCTGATAATTCAAGGCTTGCATGGCGTTGCGGACTCGTTCGCGAGTCTTTGTGGTGACGCTCTCGTGGTCGTTCATGACCCGCGAGACCGTCTTGGGCGACACTCCCGCCTGAAGCGCCACATCGTGGATCGTCGCCATTACGTCGTCGCACCTAGGGTTCAAATTTCTCGGCGTCGCGCCTGATGACTGGAACCGCTACCGCTTGCCAGCAAGGAACCCATAGCCCAACCCGACAACGATGTCATGCCTGAGGACATTATTTGTCTGTAATAGACATTCAGTTAGACATTTATGGACACTGCGAGACATTTCATAACGGCGATTTCTCGCGCAGCGGGGGAAAGCAACCACATGGTCGGGGCCGGGCATGGCTTGGTGGCCTGCCAAACGCCGACTCTCAAGCCTTCGCGGTATAAGGTCGGTCCATCCCTATCAGGGTGAATTAATAAGTATAATCAGAGGTTTGTGGGCTGTATCTGGGGGTGAGGTTTGCGTCGGGCGGCCAGTAAATACCATTGCATCGCACGTTTCCACGCTCTTCCTCACAAAATGACAACGTTGACATTCCAGTTGACACGGAGCGGACATTTGCCGATCTTGCTCTGCGGCTGGGGAGGGCGTGAGCCAGCGTGTGCGTCTCGAGACGCAGGGGTCGCCTACAGATTTCGCCTGAACGCAGGACCTTCCGGGCAGGCCGGATGTCCTGAGCACCAGGCGAATTGATTGCAGCCCTCGTCGAAACCGGCGGGGGTCAAGAACGGCCATAAAAACGTTTGGGGAGCGAAGATCTTGTCCAATCCAACCCACAAGTCCGTCTTGGCGCGGGGCATGACCCTGACGCTGCTGGCGGGCGCATCGACCATGGCGCTGGCCACCAGCGCCTGGGCCCAGGCGGCGCCGGACGCGTCCGGCCAGGTCGAGGAAATCGTCGTCACCGGCATCCGCGGCTCGCAGATGCGCTCGGTCGATGTCAAGCGGCGCGAAGCCTCGATCGTCGACGCCATCTCATCGGAAGACATCGGCAAGCTGCCAGACGTCACCATCGCCGACTCGCTGCAGCGGATCCCGGGCATCCAGATCAGACGCGACGCAGGCGAAGGCGCCACGGTCAACATCCGCGGTCTGGCCCAGGTCATCACCCTGCTGAACGGCGAACAGTATCTCAGCGCCGGCAACATGGGCTCGGCCCAGCCAAACCTGCTCGACGTGCCCTCGCAACTGATGAACCAGGTGCTGGTCTACAAGTCGACCGATCCGAAGAACGCCCTGTCGGGCATCACCGGCACCATCGACCTGCGCACCCGTCGTCCGTTCCAGATGCAGGAAGGCTTCCAGATCGCCGGCGGCCTCGAAGGCCAGACCGGCGAACGCACCAAGGAAAACGACTACGTCGCCAATGCCCTGGTCAGCTGGCGCAACGACCGCGTCGGCATCCTGGCCTCGGTGGCCGGCAGCGAGTCGAACCTGGGCAACAACTATTCCGGTGTTGTCGGCATGTCCGGCAACAACGACTGGGGTGGCGGCGCGGCCAACAACTTCGTCTCGCCGCACGGCTTCGAAAGCTTCAACCGCGTGAACGAGCGCAAGCGCCTGGGCGTCAATGTCTCGTTCGAGGCCGACTTGGGCGAAGGCTTCACCCTGGTGGCCGAGGGCTTCTACGCCAAGCTCGACGAATACAACCGCGCTGCGGGCATCAACATCTCCAACCGTTGGGACGGCGGAGCCTTCGGCGTCTGGACCCAGCCCACGGTCTCGGAGGCCACCGGCCAGAAGAGCACCGGCAATGGCCGCCCGTGGGTGGCTGTCGATGAGTACGACATCGACGCCTGGTGGGTGAACACCTTTTCGGTCAACCGCACCACCAAGTCGACGACCAAGAACTACAACCTCGAACTGAAATACGACAACGGCGGCAAGTTCACGAGCGAGGTGCGGGCCATCCGCGCCAACGGCAACCGCCTCAGCATGAACGGCCAGGCCCAGGGCGACCTGAGCAACTGGCAGTACGCGCCGGGCCGCTTCAACCTGTTCCGCGACCCCGCCGACCGCACCCGAGGTCCGTTCTATCCGTCGTCGATCTGTTCGCAGTATCCGGCTTCGCAGCGCAGCAACGCGGTCGTCGGCAGTGCCGGCGGCTGTTATCTGAACCCCAACCCGCAAGGTTACGGCGCCAATCCGCAGCTGCACTACAATATCAGCGGCGACAAGGCGATCTGGAGCGGCTTCGACAAGCCGCTGGTCGGCGGTCTGGGCGCCGGAAAGACGCTCAAGGACTACATGGCCAACAAGGACAGCTACGCGATCGCGGCGTTCTCCTCGGAAGGCAATAACGAAGTCGACTCGGACATGAACGTGTTCCGCGCCGAGGGTCACTACAAGTTCGATAATAACTTCCTGGGCTTCATCACCAAGATCGACGCCGGGGTTCGCCAGAGCGACCGGTCCGTTAACGTCGAGTCGTTCCACCTGTTCTCGCCGTTCTACGGCGGCTCGCCGGGCGCGGTGCAACTGAACGGCCAACCGGTTCCGGCCGCCGGCTGTTTCGCCCAGTGGAAGGCTATCGACGTCGTCATGAGCCAGGACCAGTGCCAGGCGGGGGAAGTCGTCTCCAACCCCGCCTACAATTCGACCCTGCCGCTCGGGACCGGGCCTTCAAACTGCACCGCGCCCCCGGGCCCTGGCGCCAACGATCGCAAGAACACCCCAACCTGCTTCCAGGGCTATACGGTCAACCGGCCGACCAAGATCGACGCCCACAACAACGTCATCTTCCTCACCGACCTGGGTGGCGTCACCCAGGGCATGCCGGGTTTCTGGGTCGTCGATCCGCATGACTTCGACGATGTGGCTTCGTTCCAGAAGAAGGTGTTCGGCGCGGCGGTCCGCTATCAAATCCCCGGCGCGACCTATGACGTGACCCTGAAGGAGCAGAGCGCCTACGGCGTGATGAACTTCGCGGCCGGCAAGCTGTCGGGTAACCTTGGCCTGCATGTCATCCAGACGCACTTCCTGGTGAAGCAGAACCTGACGGGCGCCACCCAGAACTACGGCGACACCAATCTGGACGTCGGCGACACGGTCTCCACCCGCAAATATACCGACTGGCTGCCGTCGCTGAACGCCGTCTATGACTTCGACGACCACCTGAAGTTCCGCTTCGCCTACAGCAAGACCATGCAACCGCTGGATCTGGGCAATTACGGCGGCGGTCTCAGCATCTCCACCGCCGACTGCGGCACCAAGCCCGGCCGTTGCGTGACCGGCGCCAGCTCCTCGGGCAACCCGAACCTGGATCCGTGGCGCTCGACCAACTTCGACGGCGCGGTCGAGTACTATTTCGGCAGCGCCTCGATGGTGAACCTGTCGGCCTTCAAGCTGAAGATCGACAGCTTCGTAACCGGCGGCACCACCACCGGCACCTTCAAGGACGAGGACGGCACCCCGCGCACCGTCAATGTCAGCCAGCCCATCCAGGGCGACGGCGGCTCGGTGAAGGGCGTCGAAGTCGGCACCAAGCTGGCGTTGAGCGACCTGCTGGCCGGCGGCGGCTTCTTCTCCAACTTCGGCGTCGACGCTAACTACACCTACTCGCCCAGCTCGGAATCACGGCTTGGTCTCGATGGCAAGAAACTGCCGTTCACCGATAACTCAAAACAGCAGTACAACCTGATCGGCTGGTACCAGGACGACAAGTTCCAGGCCCGCGTGGCCTACAACTATCGTACTGACCGGTTGTCCACAGTGGCTGGAAGCTCCGGCGACAACCTGCCGATCTTCCAGAAGGCCACGGGCTATGTCGACGTCAATGTCAGTTACAATGTTCGTGACAATGTCGTGGTCTACGCCAACGGCTCAAACGTGACCGGAGAGATTGAGAACTACTACGTGAAGTTCGCGGAAGGTAAGACTCAGTACTTCAGCCAGAACGAGTTCGAAGCCCGATACACCCTCGGCGTGCGCGCGAAGTTCTAGCGCCTCCACCCCTCCCTGCGGGCCGCCGTGACCCCTGTCACGGCGGCTTCTTTTTTCGCGCGGGGGCGATAGCATGGACCACAAGACGGGCGCGCTCGACGCCCGCGACACGGAAGCCGAAGTGCTTCGAGCGTTTGGGGACTGAGCATGGCGCATGACCGTATCCGCGAGATCGTCATCGTTGGCGGCGGTACGGCCGGCTGGATGGCGGCCGCCAGTTTGAAGCATCACTTCGGAAACGCGCCGATCAACATCACCCTGATCGAGTCCTCGCAGATCGGCACGATCGGCGTGGGCGAGGCCACGATCCCGACCATCCGCCGCTTCTACCAGGCGCTGGGCCTGTCCGACATCGACGTGCTCCGCGCCACCGGCGGCACCTGCAAGCTGGGAATCCGCTTCAACGACTGGCTGCGGCCCGGCTCATGCTTCATCCACCCCTTTGGCCTGTACGGCCAAGACCTCAAGGGCGTCGCCTTTCACCACTACTGGATGCGGCTGCGGGCCAATGGTGAGGATGTTCCTCTGGCCGACTATTCGCTGGGCGCCAGCCTGGCGGCGGGCGGCAAGTTTGTCACCCCGTCGCGCAACCCGCCCTCGTCGCTGTCGGTCTTCGACTGGGCGCTGCATTTCGACGCCAGCCTGTTCGCCAAGCTGATGCGCCAGGTCGCCGAGCGGGCCGGTGTGCGCCGCCTCGACGCCAGGATCACCGACGTCAACCTGCGCGGCGAGGACGGCTTCATCGAGTCCGTTACGCTCGACAGCGGCGGGCGCGTCGCGGGCGACCTGTTCATCGACTGCTCGGGCTTCCGCGGCCTGCTGATCGAGGAGGCGCTGCACACTGGTTATGAGGACTGGAGCGAGTGGCTAATGTGCGACTCCGCCCTGGCCGTGCAGAGCGAAGGGAAGGGCGCTCCGCCGCCCTACACCGACGTCACTGCCCGCCCGGCCGGCTGGCAATGGCGCATTCCGCTGCAGCATCGCTACGGCAATGGCTATGTCTATTCCAGCCGCCATACGAGCGACGAGGATGCCAAGGCCGTGCTGGTGGGCTCCCTCGACGAGCGCCTGTTACACGAGCCTCGCAAGATCGGCTTCCATCCCGGCCGCAGGCTGAAGGCCTGGAACAAGAACTGCATCGCCCTGGGCCTGGCATCGGGCTTTCTCGAGCCTCTCGAGAGCACCAGCATCGCCCTGATCGAGACGGGCATCGAGAAGATCAAGCAGTTGTTCCCCAACCGCGACTTCAACCCGCTGGTGATCGACGAGTTCAACGCGATGTCGCGGCTGGAGATGGAGCGCGTCCGCGACTTCATCATCCTGCACTACAAGGCCAACCAGAGGACGGACGACCCGACCGGATTCTGGCGACACTGCCGCGAGATGAGCGTGCCCGACACGCTCCAGAAGAAGATCGACCTGTGGCGCGCCCAGGGACACTTCATCCGCTATCGCTGGGAGATGTTCTCGCAACCCAGCTGGCTGGCGATCTATGATGGGTTCGAAATGCTGCCGGAAACCTACGACGTCAGCGTCGATGGGCTGGACGTGCGGCAGCTGTCGGCCGCCCTGACCGAGATGCGAAAATCGGTGCGCGAGACCGTCGACGCTTCACCGACTCACGGCGATTTCATCGAACAGTATGCCCGGCCTCAGGCCGTCGCGGCCGAGTAAGGAAACGACCTGATGGCTCATCTGAACAAGATCGTGATCGTCGGCGGCGGTTCGGCTGGGTGGATCTGCGCGGCCATGCTCAGCCACTATTTCCAGAACGGCCCCACCGAAGTCGAGCTGATCGAATCCGAGGAGATCGGCACGATCGGGGTGGGCGAATCGACCATCCCGCCGTTCCTGCAGCTGATCCGAACCTTGGGCATCGACGAGCAGGACTTCATCCAGAAGACCCAAGCCGCCTTCAAGCTGGCCATCCGCTTCGAGAACTGGCGC
This sequence comes from Caulobacter sp. DWP3-1-3b2, assembly GCF_049896325.1. Classification (NCBI taxonomy): domain Bacteria; kingdom Pseudomonadati; phylum Pseudomonadota; class Alphaproteobacteria; order Caulobacterales; family Caulobacteraceae; genus Caulobacter; species Caulobacter sp. DWP3-1-3b2. Next base: position 67,869 of record NZ_JAFCUB010000016.1, on the reverse strand, counting down.
CAGAAGGGCGAAACCTACTACCACCCGTTCGGCCAGATCGGCGGACCGCTGGAGGTCAATGAGTTCTACCAGTGCTGGCTTCGCGCCAAGCAGAACGGCCATCCGTCGGCGCTGCAGGACTTCGCGCCCGCCACGGTGATGGCCGACACGGGAAAGTTCATGCTGCCGGCCAAGGCCCAGCGCACGATGATCGCCAACGCCAACTACGCCCTGCACATCGACGCCAAGTTGGTGGCCCAGTATCTGCGCGACTTCGCCGAGACGCGCGGCGTCAAGCGGACGGAAGGCATCGTCACCAATGTGGCCACCCGCGCCGACGGTGGCATCGAGAAAGTGATCCTGAAGGACGGCCGCGAGGTGGCGGGCGACTTCTTCATCGATTGCTCGGGCTTCCGCTCCTTGCTGGTCGGCAAGACCCTGGACGAGCCTTTCCGCGACTGGTCCGACCTGCTGCTGTGCGACCGCGCGATTGCGTTGCAGACCGAGAATGTCGGCGCGCCCCATCCCTACACCCTGGCCCAGGCCCAGGACTTCGGCTGGCGCTGGCGCATTCCGCTGCAGCATCGCTCAGGCAACGGCTACGTGTTCTGCAGCAAATATCTCAGCGACGACGAAGCCACCGCCGTGTTGATGAGCCAGGTCCAAGGCGAGGTGGTGCTCGGCCCCAATGTCATCCCGTTCAAGACCGGCATGCGCCAGAGGCCCTGGGTCAAGAACTGCGTCGCCATCGGCCTGGCCGCCGGCTTCATCGAGCCGCTGGAATCCACCGCCCTGCATTTGATCTACAAGGGCATGGACTATCTGCTGCGGTTCATGCCGGACATGGACGCCGACCCCATCCTGGCGGCCGAGTACAATCGCCGGATCACCGCCGACTACGAGGAGATCCGCGACTTCGTCGTGCTGCACTATTCGGTGACCGCCCGCGATGACACGCCGTTCTGGCGCGCCTGCCAGGCGGTCGAACTGCCTGAAAGCCTGAAGACGCGGATCGCCCTGTTCAAGGCCAGCGCCGCGCTGCGCGACGGGGTTGACGACATGTTCCGCGCCCCCAGCTGGCAGTCGGTGATGGAGGGCATGGGCATCCGGCCCCAACGCTACCAGCAGTTGGTCGATCGCATTCCGCTGGGCGTGATCATGAACCTGATGGACAAGTCAGCGCCCATGTTGGCCGAGTTCGTCGCCACGCTGCCCAGCCACCAGGACTTCCTGAGCCAGCACTGCCCGGCCGAGCCGTTCAGGCGGTCGGCCTGACCCTTTTGTTGCGCGGGCGGAGAAGACCAGGTTTACCGCCAGGCCTTGGCCTGGGTGACTACCGCGGGGTCGGCCAGCAGGGTGTCGAGCGGCCGACCCGCCAGGGTGCAACTGGCCGTGCGTGTTACGCCGCGGCCGCCGGTGACATCGCAACGCAGGGATTGAGCGAAGGCGGCCGACATCAGCTTTTCGCGATCGTCGGTCATCAGCGCGATGGACGACGAAATCCGCAGCGGGATCCACTGGTCGGGCGTCGGGCCCTGGGCGACGCACAGGGTACGGCCGTCGAGAACATGCATCACCGGGCCAGTGACCGTCTGGCCGACAGACGGCGTGGGGCCACGGCAGGTCTGGGCCATGGCGGGGGCGGCGATCATCAGCGCCACGCTCGCCAGCGCCGTTCCACCCAGTACTACCCAGCCCTTGGCCATGTTAGGATTTTCCAATGGGTTAGTTCAACACGGCCACCGCTCACCTGTTCCCGGCGGATCCCCTCAAGAAAGCGGACGTTGGCGAGTGATGCCCATCGGCCACACATGCATGAGGCCCGGTCGCCTGCGTCGGCTCACGGACGGCGAACGGGCGCTAAGCGCCCAGGTGTTTGGTCGCGCGCTGGACAGCACGCGCGTGCGGCTCTGGGCGATGCCGCTGTGGAGCCGCGCCTTCGCCGCCAGCGGCCGGTTGATGGCTTGGCCGGCGCGAGGCGCGCGGCCGGATTTCACCGCTTCCGACGTCTCCGTCCGCGACCAGGCGCTTTTCGTCCATGAGCTGGTGCATGTCTGGCAGGCGCAGCACGGTCTCAACCTGCTGATCGCCAAGCTGCGGGCCGGGGACGGGCCGGCCGCCTACGCCTACGACCTGACCGGCGAACCGGTCTTCACGGCCCTGAACCTCGAGCAGCAGGCCATGGTCGTCGAGGACGCCTTTAAGCGCGCGCACGGCCTCGACGCGCCCCATGCAGCCTCCGCCTATGCCGTCGTGTTAGAGACTGTGCTTCCGAACCTGGCGAGTCGCCTGGCTCGGACCATGGACGCGTGACGGGAGAACTCCGCTGGCGACGGTGAAGCGTACGGGCTCGAAGAAGACCCTGACGACGGCCAATCTGGCCGCCTTGGGCGCCGAGCGGCTGGCCGATCTGCTGATCGATGTCGCCGAAGGTCATGCCCAGATCAAGCGCCGGCTTCGTCTGGAGCTGGCGGGCGAGGTGGGGGCAGGGGACCTGGCGGCAGAGCTGGCCAAGCGCATCGAGTCCGTCGCCGATAGCCGCGCCCGCATCCACTGGCGCAAGCACAAGGAGTTCGTCCGCGAGCTGGACATGGTGCGGGCGATGATTGCCGGTCGGTTGACCGAACTCGACGCCGCCCTGGCCTTGTCGATGATGCTGCGCTTCCTGGACCTGGCCGACTGGGTGTTCCAACGCACCGCCGACGCCAAGGGCGAGGTCGATGCGGTGTTTGATCTGGCCGTCGAGGATGTGGCGAGCATCTCTGCCGTGGCCATGCCAGATCCGCGCCTGCTGACCGACCAGCTCTATGATCTGTTGGTCTCGGGCCGCGCCGGCCTGGCGCCGCGCGTGCTGAAGAACGCCCTGCCGGCCATGGGCCAGGACGCCATCGCCATTCTGCGGGCCCGGATCCAGACGGCCATGGCCTCGCAGAAGCGGGTCAGCGGCACATTCAAGGCTGCGGTTCAGGTCCTGTCCGACGCCTTGGGCGACGTCGATGGCTACATCGCCCAATTCACCGACTCCCAGGCCGTGCTGCCGCCCATCGGGGCCCAGATCGCCCGCCGGCTGATGGCGGCGGGGCGGCTGGACGAGGCGATCGCGGCGCTCGACCGCGCGACGCCCGGCTCGTTCGCCCAACTGATCGGCACGGTGTTGGGACGACCCAGCCTGCCTGGACCCGGGGCGCTCGAATGGGAAGAGACCTATATCGACGTGCTGGAGGCGCGCGGGCAGGGCGACCTGGCTCAGGACATGCGCTGGGCCGGCTTCGAGCGCGGCCTGTCGGTCGAGCGGCTGCGAGACTATCTCAAGCGCCTGCCCGATTTCGACGACGTCGAGGCCGAGGACAAGGCCCTGGCCCATGCGGAAGACTTTCACGACCTGCACGCGGCGCTCGATTTCCTGATCCGTTGGCCGGCCTGGGATCGCGCCGCGCGCCTGGTGCTGCGCCGCGCCTCGGAGCTGGACGGCGATCGGCCCGAATTGCTGGAACCAGCCGCCCGCGCCATCGAGGGCCGCCACCCCCTGGCCGCCACCTTGCTGCTGCGCGCCCTGATTCTTGATACCGCCCGCTACGCCCGCGTCGCCCGCTACAAGGACGCCCAGCATCAGATGCTGGAAATCGCCTCCCTGGTCCCGGCCATCGCCGACTGGAGCGATCACGAGGACGCCGAGGCCTTCGCGGCCCGCGTGGTGGGCTATCGGCGCTGGTAGATCTCGGCGCTTCCTTCGGGAAAAGCCCCGATTGCCTAGACCCGAGCGGGGGACCTATAAGCGGGCTTGAAAATCCAGCCCTTTGAGGGATTCCATGAGCTCCGATTTCGCCGCCGCGCGCCTCAACATGGTCGAAAGCCAGATCCGCGTGGCCGATGTCACCGATCTGCCGCTGCAGGACGCCCTGCGCGTCGTGGCGCGCGAGGCCTGCGTGCCGGCCGGCAAGGGCCATCTGGCCTATGCCGACGCCGATGTTGAGTACGCTCCCGGCCGCTGGCTGCTGCGCCCGCGTGACCTCGGCAAGCTGTTGCAGAACCTGCGTCCCCGTGAAGGCGACAAGGCCCTGTGCATCGCCGCGCCCTATGCGGCCGCCGTGCTGGAAAAGATGGGCCTGACCGTCACCCGACTCGACGGCGACGACCTGACCGCCGTGCCCGGCGCCGGCTATGACCTGATCATCTGCGAAGGCGCAGTGCCGCGCGCGCCAGCCAGCTGGACCCAGGCCCTGGCGGTCGGCGGCCGTCTAGGCGTGGTCGAGCGCGACGGGCCGGTGGGTCGGGCGATGATCTATGTTCATGCCGAGGATGGCGTCGGTCGCCGGGCGGTGTTCGATTCCACCCCGCCGATGCTGGCCGGCTTCGCGGTGGAACCCGGTTTCGCCTTCTAGCAACACGCCCAAGAGACATCCGCGCAACGTCTGCGTGAAAAAAGCTTAACTAGCGGCCGCTGGCGTCGCGTCTTACAGCCGATCATATAGGGTGCGGTCGCGCCGTGTGTCTGGGGATGAACTTGATGTCGAATAGCCGTCGGGCCGTTTTGTTGGCCGCCGCTTGCAGCATAGGGCTGGTGACGGGCCTCGTCTCGGTCGCTTTCCCGTCGACAGTCATGGCCGAGACCCTGACCGACGCCCTGGCCCTGGCCTATCAGACCAACCCCACGCTTCAGGCTCAGCGCGCCAACCAGCGCGCCGCCGACGAAGGCGTGGTCCAGGCCAAGACGGCTTTCCGTCCCGCGCTCAGCGCCTCGGCCGATGTCAGCGGCCAACGCACCGAACTGGCCAATCCGGGCACGACGGCCACCTTCGTCAATGGCGCGATGGTCAACGTCCCCAATCGTGACAACCGCACGATCAATACCAGCAGCGCTGGCCTTTCACTGGCCCAACCGCTTTATAGCGGCGGCCGAGCCACCGCCAACCTGACCGCCGCCCAGGCCGACGTCCTGGCCGGCCGCGAAGATCTGCGCAGTGTCGAGCAATCGGTGCTGGGCAATGTCATCCAGAGCTATGTCGATGTTCGTCGTGATCAGGAACGCCTGCGCATCGCCAACGAGAACGTCGCGGTCCTGAGCCGCCAGCTCGAGGAGTCCGACGCCCGTTTCGAGGTCGGCGAGATCACCCGGACCGACGTCGCCCAGTCGCAAGCCCGCCTGGCCGCCGCTCGCGCCAGCCAGTCCTCGGCCCAGGCGATCCTGGCCGCCAGCCGCGCGGCCTACGCCGCCGTGGTCGGCCAGAACCCGACCGACCTGGCGCCCGAGCCGTCGCTGGCCGCCCTCCTGCCGACGTCCGTCGAGCAGGCCTTCGACTCGATCGACCAGTTCAACCCGCAAGTCCAGGCAGCCCGCTACGCCGAACAAGCCGCCGCCGCCCGGGTCGCCGTCGCCAGGTCCGCCTATCGCCCGACCGTCTCGGCCCGCGCCGGCCTGGGCTGGGACGCCCAAAACCTCAATGGCGCGGGGAGCCAGTTCGGCGACTATGGCCGCGCCCTGACCGGCTCTATTACTGCATCGGTGCCGCTGTTCACCGGCGGTCTGAACGGCTCGCACGTGCGCGCCGCCACCGAGCGCGAGAACGCCGCCCGCATCGCCGTGGAGGGCGCAAAGCGCTCGGCCCTGCAACAGGTCTCCACCGCCTGGAACAACCTGCTGGCCTCGCGGTCCAATCTGGTCTCCAACGAGGAGCAGGTGCGCGCCACGCGGATCGCTTTCGAGGGCGTGCGCCAGGAGCAGCAGGTCGGCCTGCGCACCACGCTGGACGTGCTGAACGCCCAGCTGGAACTGGCCAATGCCGAGGTCTCCCTAGTCGTCGCCCGACGCGACGAATATGTCGCGAGCGCCAGCGTCCTGCAGGCCATGGGCGTGCTGAATCTCGCCAACCTGGCGCCGGCCGTCGAGCGCTACGACCCGGTCAAGTCCTACGACAAGGTCAACCATGCCTTCGGTTGGGTGCCGTGGGAGCCAGTGATCCAGGCCATCGATCACGTTGGCGCGCCCTCGACCGCCGTCAAGGCCCAGCCCAAGACCGCGTCCAAGTAGGACGAATTGGCGCGGCCCCAATCCTTGAGCTTGCTTAAGCCGCGCAAGTCTGCACCATCGCTGCGAGCGCCTGCCTGGGCGCTCACAGGATTCGTACCCCTTCGAGACGGCCCGCACATGTCTGACCAGACCTCTCAAGAACCGACGATGGAGGAGATCCTCGCCTCCATCCGGCGCATCATCTCGGAAGATGACGCGCCGGCGGAGCCCGAGGCCGCCGCCGCCCCGCCCGCGCCTGAACCCGCGCCGCTGGCCGAGATCGAGCCTGAAGACGACGTGCTCGACCTGACCGATCCGATCGATCCGTCCGTGCCGCTGGAGTCGGTGGGCGATATCGACGTCTATTCGCCGGAACCCGCGCCTGAACCCGCGCCGCCGCCGCCGCCGGCTCCGGAAACCAGCTTTCCGTCGGGATTCTCGCGCGACGAAGTCGCCGAGAACCTGGTCGGCGACCACGCCTCGAACCTGGCCGCCAGCGCCTTCGGCAGCCTGACCTCGGCCCTGCTGATGCCCAAGGACGGCCGCACCCTCGAGGACGTGGTCCGCGAGTTGATGAAGCCGCTGCTGAAGGAATGGCTGGACCAGAACCTGCCGCGCATCGTCGAGACCAAGGTGGAAGAAGAAGTCCACCGCATCGCTCGCGGTCGCGGCGTATAATCCGCCGTCATCCGTCGCTCGCGCGGCGGTGACGGCCCGGAATTTGGAAGGCGGTCGCTCCGGCGACCGCCTTTTTCCGTCCCAAAATCCCTGTTGAACCAAGGCCCACGGTTTCGCCGAGCGGCCGCAGATGGCATACCCGCAGCGCCATGCTTGAAAAGACCTTCGATCCCAAATCCATCGAGCCCCGCCTGTACGCCGCCTGGGAGGCCTCCGGCGCCTTCAAGCCGAGCGAGGACCCGAACGCCGAGTCGTTCACCATCGTCATCCCGCCGCCCAACGTCACGGGCTCGCTGCACATCGGCCACGCGCTGAACAACACGCTGCAGGACGTGCTGACGCGCTTCCACCGGATGCGCGGCAAATCGGCCCTGTGGCTGCCGGGCACCGACCATGCGGGCATCGCCACCCAGATGGTCGTCGAGCGCCAACTGGCCGCCGCCGGCAATGTCGGCCGGCGCGAGATGGGCCGCGAGGCCTTCGTCGAGAAGATCTGGGAATGGAAGGCCGAGAGCGGCGGCGAGATCGTCAACCAGCTGCGCCGCCTGGGCGCCAGCTGCGACTGGTCGCGCGAACGCTTCACCTTGGACGAGGGTCTGTCGGCCGCCGTCCGCAAGGTGTTCGTCCAGCTCTACAAGCAGAATCTGCTGTATCGCGACAAGCGCCTGGTCAACTGGGACCCGCAGTTCCAGACCGCCATCTCCGACCTTGAGGTCGAACAGAAGGAGGTCGACGGCGCCTATTGGCACTTCGCCTATCGGCTGGCCGACGGCGTCACCTACCAGCACCCGGTCGCCTTCGACGAGGACGGCAAGTCCACGGAATTCGAGACCCGCGACTTCATCGTCGTGGCCACAACGCGTCCCGAGACGATGCTGGGCGACACCGCCGTGGCCGTCCATCCCTCGGACGAACGCTACAAGGACCTGGTCGGTAAGGACGTGGTCCTGCCGATCATCGGCCGCCGCATCCCGATCGTCGCCGACGACTATGCCGACCCGACCAAGGGCTCGGGCGCGGTCAAGATCACGCCCGCCCACGACTTCAACGACTTCCAGGTCGGCAAGCGCCACGGCTTGGCTTTCATCGACGTTTTCGATGAGCGTGGATCAACGCTCGCCCGCCCGAAGCGGTGGGTAGTTGAAAATGGAAAGTTTGAGCCCAGCGCACCCCTGCATGAGCTGCCGGCTGAACTGCGAAACCTCGATCGTTTCAACGCTAGGAAAGCGATAGTTGCGATCTCTGAAAATGAAGGTTGGCTGCGGGAGATTGAAAAAATCCGCCATGCGGTGCCACATGGCGACCGTTCCGGAGTGGTGGTCGAGCCTCGCCTGACGGATCAATGGTACGTCGATGCGCACACGCTTGCGCAGCCGGCGATCAAGGCGGTGGAAGAGGGCGCAACGGTCTTCGAGCCGAAGAATTGGGAAAAGACCTACTTCGAGTGGCTGCGAAACATCGAACCTTGGTGCGTCAGCAGGCAGCTATGGTGGGGGCACCGCATCCCAGTTTGGTATGGGCCGCGCGTTGTCGAACGAACTGAAACCACTATGAAGTTGGAGCATCTCACGCCTCATATGTTCGTGGCTGAGACTGCCGAAGAGGCTCTCGCAGAGGCACGAGACTACTATGGCGATGAGAGAGTAAGCATCCCAGAATCTGGCTTGGGAAGTTCTGAGTCTGGCGGAAATATAGTTGTCTTGAAGCAAGACGAAGACGTCCTTGACACCTGGTTCAGCTCTGCGCTGTGGCCGTTCTCGACCCTGGGCTGGCCGGACAAGACCGCCGACCTCGCCAAGTTCTATCCGACCAACACCCTGGTCACCGGCTTCGACATCATCTTCTTCTGGGTGGCCCGGATGATGATGATGGGTCTGCACTTCATGGGCGAAGTCCCGTTCAAGCAGGTGTTCATCAACGCCCTCGTCCGCGACGAAAAGGGCGCCAAGATGAGCAAGTCCAAGGGCAATGTGATGGATCCGCTGATCCTGATCGACGAGCTGGGCTGCGACGCGGTGCGCTTCACCATGACGGCGATGTCGGGCCAGGCGCGCGATATCAAGCTCAGCAAGCAGCGCATCGAGGGCTATCGCAACTTCGGCACCAAGCTGTGGAACGCCTCACGCTTCGCCCAGATGAACGAGTGCGTCCGCGTGGAGGGTTTCGACCCGTCCACGGTGAAGCAACCGATCAACAAGTGGATTCGCGGCGAGACGGTCAAGACCGTCACCGAGGTGACGCGGGCCCTGGAGGCGCCGGCCTTCAGCGACGCGGCCGACGCGCTCTACAAGTTCATCTGGAACGTGTTCTGCGACTGGTATGTCGAGCTGGCCAAGCCGATCCTCAATGGCGACGACGCCGAGGCCAAGGCGGAGACGCGCGCCACTGCCGCCTGGGCGCTGGATGTGATCCTCAAGCTCCTGCACCCCGTGATGCCGTTCATCACCGAGGAGCTGTGGGACAAGACCGCCGAATTCGGCGCGCCCCGCACGGGCATGCTGATTGTCGAGAAATGGCCGGAGCTGCCGGACAGCTGGATCGACGCCGACGCCGAGGCTGAGATCGGCTGGCTGGTCGATGCGGTCGGCGAGATTCGATCCCTGCGCAAGGAGGTCAATTTGCCGGCCGGCGCCAAGCCGCCGCTGACGGTGATCGGCGCCAATGCCGAGACCAAGGCTCGTTTGGTCCGGCACCGCGATCTGTTGCTGACCCTGGCCCGCCTGGACAGCGCCCGCGAAGCCGAAGCGCCGCCCGCCGGCGCCGTACCCTTCGTGCTGGGTGAGGCGACGGGGGCCCTGGCCATCGCCGAGTTTATCGACCTGACCGCCGAGAAGGCTCGCCTGGCCAAGGAGATCGCCGGCCATGTCGGCGAGATCGAGAAGACGGCCAGGAAGCTGGGCAATCCCGACTTCCTGGCGCGGGCCAAGGAAGAGGTGGTGGCCGAGAACCGCGAGCGCCTGGCTGACGCGGAAGCCGCCAAGGCCAAGCTGGAAGCGGCCCTGGCGCGGTTGGTGGCGGTGGGGTAAGGGGCCTGACGAATGACGCACACACCAAAACGGTGGCCGTCGCGGACCAGGCCTTGGGAGCGCTCGCCATCGGCGCCTTCCCGCTCGGCGCGACGGCCATCGGCGCGCTGGCGATCGGGGCTTTGGCCGTGGGCCGTCTGCGGATTTTGGAGGCGCGGATTGACGCCCTGTCGGCCGGAACGCTGGCGATGGCTCACCTGAACGTTCTCTCCTAACCGAGATGTCCTAAGTCCTCCCCCTATGGGGGATGTGTCGGCGAAGCCGGCGACCTACGATCAGATGTTCTACAACTCCCCCCACCGATCGCTGCGCGACCACCTCCCTCACAGGGGGAGGACCTGGCGGCTCCCCCTCCGTCACTTTGCCTAACTAACCATTGTTCCCTTACGTTCGAACAGACGTTTGCATCGGGCCTCGGCCTGTGCTTTCTCGCGAGAGAAACGCGCTCGTCCAACGAGGCGCGACCACACACCGGGAGAGTAAACATGACCCAGGCCGCGCCCGCGCCCACCCCCGCCGCCATCCCCTGGCCCGCCATGTCGGTCAAGCAGGCCTATGCCATGATCACCGCGCCGGGCACGGCCGGTGAGATGGAGGAGATCGACATCCGGGGTGTGATGACCCGGGTCTGGAAGAACTGCCCGCCGACCCTGCGCGACACCCTGCTGGCGGGCCGCACGCACGGCGAGAAGATCTTCCTGGTTCACGAGGACGAGCGGGTCAGTTTCGAGGCCTTCTATCGGGCCGTGACGGTGTTCGCCGCCGAGCTGGAAGCCTCGGGCGTCAAGAAGGGCGACAGGATCGCCCTGATCATGCGCAACCTGCCCGAATGGCCGGTGGCCTTCTATGCCGGCCTAAGCCTCGGCGCGATCATGACGCCGCTGAACGCCTGGTGGACCGGGCAGGAGCTGGAATACGGTCTGATCGACAGCGGCGCCTCGGTGGCGGTGATGGACGTCGAGCGCTTCGAGCGCCTGACCGAGCACCTGCACAATTGCCCCGCCTTGACGCTGGTCTATGTCAGCCGCTCGAAGGAAGAAATCGCCCATCCCTACGTCAAGCGGATGGAGAAGGTGATCGGCGCCCCCAACGACTGGATCACGCTGGACGAAAAGCCGCTGTCGACCGTGTCGCTCGGTCCCGAAGACGACGCGACGATCTTTTACACCTCGGGCACGACCGGAAAACCGAAGGGCGCCCTGGGCACCCACCGCAACGTCAACAGCAATATTTTCGCAGCAGCCGCCGCCGGAGCCCGCAGCTTCCTGCGTCGCGGCGAGGCCCCGCCCCAGCCTGATCCCAGCCTGCCGCAGAAGGGGTCGCTGATCTCGGTGCCGTTCTTCCACGCGACCGGCTGTTTCGCGGTGATGAACCCCTCGCTGTTCGCCGGCGCCAAGCTGGCTATGATCCGCAAGTGGGATCCCGACAAGGCCATGCAGCTGATCCAGGACGAGAAACTAACCCAGATGGGCGGCGTGCCGACCATCGCCTGGCAGATCATCGAGCATCCGCGTCGCGGCGAGTACGACCTGTCCTCGCTAGAGACGGTGGCCTATGGCGGCGCGCCCTCGGCCCCGGAACTGGTGCGGAAGATCAAGGAAATCTGGCCGAAATCCTCGCCCGGCAATGGCTGGGGCATGACCGAGACCTCGGCCACAGCCACCAGCAATTCGAGCGAGGACTACGAAAACCGTCCAGACAGCTGCGGCCCGGCCGTGCCGGTCACCGACCTGAAGATCATGACCGTCGAGGCGCCGCATCGCGAACTGCCGGTCGGCGAGGTCGGCGAGCTGTGGTGCAAGGGCCCCCAGGTGGTGAAGGGCTATTGGAACAAGCCGGAAGCCACCGCCCAGACCTTCGTGGAGGGCTGGGTCAAGACCGGCGACCTGGCGCGGCTCGACGAGGAAGGCTTCTGCTACATCGTCGATCGGGCCAAGGACATGCTGATCCGGGGCGGCGAGAACATCTACTGCATCGAGGTCGAGAACCTCCTTTATGAGCACCCCGCAGTCATGGACGCCGCCCTGGTCGGCATCGAGCACAAGACCCTGGGCGAGGAGCCGGCCGCCGTCGTGACCCTGAAGCCGGGCGCGGAGGCTAGCGAGGCCGAGCTTCGCGCCTTCGTCGCCGACCGCCTGGCCGCCTTCAAGGTGCCGGTGAAGATCGTTTTCTGGCACGAGACCCTGCCGCGCAACGCCAACGGCAAGATCATGAAGAACGAGCTGAAGAAGGTGTTCGTCGAGGGGTAGGCGCGGGCCTGAAGGTCCTCCCCCCGTGGGGGAGGACTGTGCTAAACGGCGGCCATGACCTCCCCCCCCACCTATAAGCGCGCCGATATCCTGCTGGTCGAGACCGGCCTGTTCGAGACCCGCGCCAAGGCTCGCGCCGCCATCGAGGCCGGACTGATCACCGCCGACGGCCATGTGGTCAAGAAGCCCGCCGAGTTGCTTGAGACCAGCGCCAAGCTGGACGGCCGCCCACCCCATCCCTGGGTGGGGCGCGGCGCCCTCAAACTGGTCCATGCCCTGGACATGTGGCCGATCGATGTGATGGGCAAGGTGGCGCTGGACGTCGGCGCCTCGACCGGCGGCTTTACCGAGGTCCTGCTGGAACGCGGCGCTGAGAAGGTTTTTGCCTGCGACGTCGGCCGCGACCAGCTCAATCCGCGCCTGGCCAACCACGGCCGGGTGGTCGATCTGTCAGGCGTCGACGCCCGCATCCTCGACGAGGGCTATCTGGACGAGACGCCCGGCCTGGTGGTCAGCGATGTCAGTTTCATCTCGGTGGAGAAGGCGCTGCCGGTGGCGCTGGACCTGGCCGCCGAGGGCGCTGATCTCGTCTGCCTGATCAAGCCGCAGTTCGAGGCCGGCTTTGGACGGGTGGGCAAGAACGGCATGGTCAGGAACCCGGCGATCATCGCCGAATGCATCGCCTCGGTCTCGGCCTTCGTCGAGGCCCAGGGCTGGACAATTAAGGGCGTAACCGTCAGCCCGATCACCGGCGGCGACGGGCAGGAAGAACACCTGCTGTGGGCGGTGAAGGGCTAGAATTCGAAACCCTCTCCCAGCGGGAGAGGGAGGGACCCGCGCTCGAAGAAGCATGGGACGGTCAGGGGTTACACCCTCACCGTTTTCCACGAACGCTCGGCGGGCACGCCGACTGACGTCCAGACCCCTCACCCTCCCACGCTTCGCGCGGGCCCCAACCTCTCCCTTTGGGAAAGGGGAAAACCCTAATCGACGACCTGATAACGCCCTTGGGCGTCGGGGCAGACGCGGACGAAGCGCTTCTGAACGCGGCCATCGGGCAGGTAGATCGGGCTTTCGGCCAGGGTGCAGCCGTTGACGTCGGCCTTGCTGCTGTCAGTCACCGTGTAGGAGCGCTCGGACTGGTAGCTGTAGCCGCCGCGACGGTCGCCGTAACGGCTATCCTCATAACGGGCCTGGTCGTCCTGACGGTCGCGGTCATAGCGGTCATCATAGGGTTGGCTGCTATAGGCGCCCTGGCTATAGGCCCCCTGGTTGTAAGCTGCCGGAGGCGGCGGAGCCGCGCCGGGGCTGCAGGCGGCAGAGTTGCGACCGATCGCCGAACCAGCGATCGCGCCGACCAGGCCGCCGAGCACCGTGCCCTCGGTGCGGGCGCCGTGGCCCGACACGCCACTGCCAATCGCCGCGCCGATGCCAGCCCCGATCAGACCTCCGCCCGTGCCGCGCTGCGTCGTGCTGCGGCGGCAGGGATCGTAGTAAGAGCCGTTGCTGTCATAGTTGCTGCGGTTGCCGGCATAGGCCCCGGAATTACCATAGGCGCCATAGGCTTGGGCCGAGGCCAGAGTCGGGGCCATGGCGCTGGCCAGGGCGGCGGCGCTGACGAGGCCGAAAACGGTCTTGAACATCATAGAATAGCTCCCTCGAACGGGTCCGCCGATCCAGAAGACCCGACCTTTCACCGCAAATTGCCAAGCTCTTGATGAACGGCTGTTGAGCGACCCGTTCATCTTCAGCCTCCTCACGCGCCTTCATTTCACCCTCGGAGGGCGCGAATGCGCTATGGGACGTCTCGAAAGCTTGTCGGCGTCGATCGTGGCGTAGACGTGGCGGCGCTCACGCGCCTGTTGAAATGCGCGGAACCGGTCAAGGTTTCGCCGGACGGACGGACGATCTGCCATGCGTGAACTGAGGATCGAGGCGGTCGGCGCCCAGGGCGACGGCTTGTCGGCGGGGGCGTTCATCCCCCTGACCCTGCCCGGCGAGTTGGTGACGGCCGAGATGAGCGGCGCGCGCGGTGAGTTGCTCGACGTGCTGGAGGTCAGCGCCGACCGCGTGGCGCCGCCTTGCCCACATTTCGGTGTCTGCGGCGGTTGCGCCCTGCAGCACTGGGACGCCCAGCCCTATCTCGACTGGAAGCGCGAGCAAATCCGCATCCAGCTGGCCTTCGAGGGCCTGGAGACCGAGATCCTGCCGACCTTCGCCTCGCCCCCGAACTCGCGTCGCCGGGTGGCGCTGCATGCTCGCGGCGGCAAGGGCGGGGTGCGCCTGGGCTTCAAGGAGCGTCGCTCGTGGAACCTGGTGCAGATCGAGGTCTGTCCGGTGTCCAACCCCAAGCTGGTCGCCGCCCTGCCGGCCCTTCGACGCCTGGCCGGTCCGTTCATGGAACACCCGAAGTCGGCCCCAACCCTGCACGTCACCATCACAGCCACGGGCCTGGACATCGACATCACCGGCGTCGAGGCCAAGAGCGGCGGGCTGTCGTCCGACGCCCGGGTTCGGGCGGCGATGATCGCTGGTGAGTCGGACTTCGCCCGCGTCACCCTGGCCGGCGAGATGATCTACATGGCCCGCCAGCCGATCGTGAAACTGGGTCCGGCCATCGTCGCCCTGCCGGCCGGCGCCTTCCTGCAGGCCGTGCCACAGGCCGAGCAGGCCATGGTCGAGTTCGCGGTCGAGGCCGCCCAGGGGGCCTCGCGGATCGTCGATCTCTACAGCGGGGTGGGCACCTTCACCTTCCGCCTGGCGCAGGTGGGCGGGGTCCACGCCGCCGACAGCTCGGCCCTGGCCATCGCCGCCCTGAAGGGCGCCGTTGGCACCGCCACCGGCCTGAAGGCCATCACCGCCGAGGCCCGCGACCTGGCGCGCCGGCCGATGCTGTCGATGGAGCTGAAGAAGGTCGACGTGGCCGTGCTCGACCCACCCCGCGCCGGGGCGTTCGAGCAGCATGTCGAGATCGCCAATTCCAAGGTCGCCCGCGTGGTGGGCGTCTCGTGCAATCCCGCCACCTTCGCCCGCGACGCCAAGGTGCTGATCCAGGCCGGTTTCCGCCTGGAGCGAGTCTTGCCGGTGGACCAGTTCCTATGGTCACCCCATATTGAGCTGGTCGGGGTGTTTTCGCGCTAGGTCGGCCAACGCCTTGAAGGCGGGGCCGTCCGGGAGATGGTGATGGACGAGCAACGCGGCAGCGGCAGAAGCGCCTTCGCCCTGGACGGCGCCAGCCAACGGGCCAAGGCGGCAGTCAAGGCCGCCTGGTGGGGCGCCGCGGGCAGCGTGACCCGCGCCCTGGCCAATCCGACACGCGGCGAGGCCAAGACCAAGTTCGAACCCCAGGGGCCGCCGGTTTCCGCTGCTCGACTTCGCAGGGCCTATCTGGCCGCCTTCGACAAGGATACCGCCGATGTCGCCGCCGGTCTTTATCCGCCGATGGAAGACGGGCCGCGCAATCCGGCCCAGGCTTTCCGCCGAGCGCTGGACGTCATCGCCGACGCCAAGGCCGTCGACCAACGCCGTCGCCGGGGCGACGGGGTCGAGGTGCGGGACGAGCCGGAAAGCCAGGGCTATCCAACCTATTATCGCCAGAACTTCCATTACCAGTCCGGCGGCTGGTTCACCGACGCCAGCGCCCAGCGCTACGAGGCCCAGGTCGAGGCGCTGTTTTCCGGTGCGGCTGGGGCCATGCGCCGGCGAGCCTTGTCGCTGCTCGCCAAGCATTGGCGCGGTCAGGACCAGCGCGGCCTGAAACTGATCGACCTGGCCTGCGGCTCAGGCTCGTTTCTCTGTGACTTGGACGGCGCCTTCCCCCGCGCCGCGATTGGCGGGCTGGACCTGTCGAGAGCCTATCTGGCCGCCGCCCGCAGTCGCTCCAAGCGCGGCGGGGTGCAGGCCAATGCCGAACATTTGCCCTTCGCCGACGCCAGCCTGGACGCGGTGACCTGCGTCTACCTGTTCCACGAACTGCCGCCGCGCGTTCGCCCCGTGGTGGCCGCCGAGATCGCCCGGGTGCTGAAGCCCGGCGGCGTGCTGGCCTTCGCCGATTCGGTGCAGCCGGCCGACGAGCCGAACCTGTCGCGCCTGCTGGAAGCGTTCCCGGCCTATTTCCACGAGCCCTATTATTCGACCTATGCCGAGACCGATCTGCCGGCCCTGTTCAGCGGCGCGGGCCTGCGTCTGATTGATCAGGACCAAGCCTTCCTCACCAAGGCCTTGCTGCTGGAAAAGCCCGCCTGAGCCACCGCATCATGGCCATTGCCTAGTCCGGCGGGCTCCTGTATCGAACCGACCTCTTCGCCGACGCACCTTGCGTTGACGCCGGATGGCCCGGTGGCGGAGTGGTTACGCAGCGGATTGCAAATCCGTGCACCCCGGTTCGATTCCGGGCCGGGCCTCCATTACTTTTCAAGCACTTAGCTCCTGTGCGTTGTCTGCGGTTTGCAGAGCAGTTTGCAAATTTCGTTCGCTGTTCGATCCGTAGAGGCGGGCCGCGAGTCGCTTGGCGCTGGCCAGGGCGACCTGGGCGCGATCGACGTAGGCGCCCTGAGCGCCTAGCTCGCCGCTGATTTTGTGGCCGCTGCAGAGGGCGACCTCCTCGGCTGTCCAGGCATCGACGCGGCGGCGCGTGATGAAGGTCCCTCGAAGATCGTGGAAGGTGCGACCCTCGATCCCCGCGTCTTTAGTGGCCTCACGGAACGCGGCGCGAAGCCCGTTGCCCTTGCGATCCCAGGGCATGCCGTTGGCCTTGTTGAGGACCACAAGCGAGTTACCGCGCGGAATGGCGTCGAGAGCAGCCTGGAGGGCAGGGGAGACCGGAATGGCGACAGGCACGCCGTTCTTGAGGCGTCGGCTCTGCACCACTCCGTCGGCGATCGCGGACCACGGCAGGACAAGCAGATCTTCCTGAGACAGTCCGGTCTCGACCGCCAGCAGGAAGGCCGTGCGGAGGGGCTGCGTAGCCTTGTCGAGGAAGGCGGCCTGTTGCTCTGGACTCCACGTGCTTTGCCGCCTGTCGGCCTTGTAGACGTCTTCGATGCCAGCAGCGCGGTTGTGGGAGATAAGGCCGCGCTTTACGCTCCTGTTGAGCATCGCGACTAGAACGCTGACGGAATAGTCGGCTTGGCGTGGCGACTTCAGCGCGAGCTTGTCCCGCCATGCGTAAATGATTCCGGCCACCTCCGGCGCGGCCATCGCGGCGATGCTCACTTTGCCGAACTTCGCACTGATCACGTCGAGATGACGACGGTAGTCGGCTTGGGTGCGGGGGCGCAGCTTGGCGAACTCTGGCGAAGCCTTGTAGAGGTGCAGCAGCGTCGCGACTTTCCCAGGTTCCGGTTCCCGGCTCAGGATCTGGGCGAGGCGAGCGTGATACTCGGCCGAACCCTCGATCCCCAGAGCCGGCGCGCCCTTCATCCGACCGAAATAACAGTAGCTGACGGTCTTGCCGCTCGCGAGGCGCTTGGGGACGCAGTTGACGCCTTTGGGCCGGGATTTGTTACGCTTCACGCGCGAGGCCCTCCAATTCGTCGAGGACGTCTTGAGGCGTGCCGTCGGAGGTCTGCGTCATGGGGCCGTGCGAAATCAGAATGTCGCCGTTGGCCAGCAAGCGAAGGCATGGCGAGTGGATGCCCGCAGCCTTGGCCCCGAGGATCGCCGTCTTGATCTTTGCCTGGGTGATGGTCGCGGAGCGGGTCATGGTCTAGGCCTCCTGGCCCTCAACGATGGCCACCAGCGGCTTGCGAGCGCGGCTGACCAGTTGATCAACGGCGCGCTCAAGATCGAGCACGACCGAAACGAGGTTGAGATGGTCCGCCACTTCCGCCGGAGTCGTCGCCCAACCCCACGAACGGCCATCCGTGGTGATGGCGTAGCGGGGGAGCTTGGCGTCGGCCGTCAGGTAAACGGGCGAGAGGTGGATGAGCGGCTCATTGCGGAGCGAGCGCGGATCATGCACGCCGAGGCCCGAATTGAGGGCGCGGGCCAGCATGATCTCGGAGCACGACTTGGCCAGTTGCCATGCGGCGGACGGGGGGACGCCTGCGTCCGCCAGGCTCTTGGCGGCGATCATGCCCGCCAGCATCCCAGCCTCAAAGCCGGCCTTGCCGCTCTCTAGCGCCGGCAGGAAACCCTGGCGGCGCCAATCGCGTTGGCGAGCGGCGCTGACGCCGGTGATGCGCTCGGCTTCCGAGGCGGTGAAAGTGGTATTGATACGGTGCCAGGTCATGAGTGGACCATTCCACGGATACTGACTCGCGTCAAGCGTCCGTGGAGCGATCGACGCATTACCTCAGCCCGCCGATTGTCGCTCTCATAGGACCCTCACAGCCAAATAACCCGCGACGTTCTCGTGCTGCGATCGTTGATGCGGACGCCGCCTCGCCGAGATGACCGGCATCTGCCGAAGCACGGTCTGATCGCCCTCGTCCTGCCAGTGGCACATGTCGCTGGCGTCCGGCTCAAGGTCGCCCGTGACGGCTCCTTCGTCCTCGCAGACCTGTTCTTGGTCGTGCGAATCCTCCAGGTCGGTATCGCCATCCATGGCGTCCAGCGCGGCTAGGAGGCGCTCCACGGCGACCTCCATGCGCTCGCGAAGGTCGGGGGCGTGTGCTCTTCTCGCGGCGGCCATTAGAGCATTTCCCCATGAGGGCCGAAGGATCGACTGCCTTTACCGCCCTCGCCGTTGAACATCAGTCGGGGCCATGTGTCGGGATCTTGAGCGTCGGAAACGCCTCCGAGCATCACCATCCAAAGGTCAGCGGGTTTCATGCCGGCGGCGAGCGCGTGGCGGGCGGTCTTTTCGCCGTTCCGGTGAACGAAGCGCATGGCCTCGATGAACTGGACGACATCGGCCGACTGAGTTGGGCTCGCGAACGGGAACGCCGGCGCGGACATGGCGGCGACTGCCAGGCCTGCCCCGAACAGGGCGCGGCGGGTGGTCGCGGCTCTCACGAGACCGCTCCGTACATGCGATCGGCGAAGCGAAGAGCGGCGCGGATGTTCTGATCGTCAGGGGCGCGGCTGGACCAGTCGAGCAGGGACCGGTTGACCTTGAGGCGCTGCGCCTTGGTCATGGCCCCGTACATAGCCAGGATGAGCGCCAGTTCTGGCGATCTCTCGATCTCCGGCGGGGCGGGCCGGGGTCTTCTGGGCAGTTGGACGACGTTTGTGCTAGACGCGTGCTCAGCCATGACCTGATCCTTCACGATCGGTTGCGGTTAGGGCCGTAGCTCGGATGCCAGTCCTTGCTTCGGCCCGCCTTTATGGTATCACGTTAAGCATGTCGTCAAGTGCTGATACCATAAAATCCAAGGGCCGCCCGGCGACGGGAAAAGGCGCCCCCCTGATGGTTCGCGTTCAGCCGGATCAACTCGCCCGCATCGACGCATGGATTTCCGTCCAGGCTGATCCCAAGCCCTCGCGGCCTGAGGCCGTGCGGCGGTTGGCTGACCTGGGCCTGGGCCTGTGAGCGGGGGCGACCTGCAAACGCTCAAGCGCGCGCTTCTGATCGCAGCGTGCTTGGTTGCGCTGCCTGCAACGATCTATGGTTTCTCACGGTATCAAGCGTACGTTGAACAGCGACCAATCCGCGATGCAAAAGCGCTCTTATGGAAATCAGGTTCAGCTATCTTGCCGGGATTGCAAGATCAGGGAGCTTTCGAAGTAGAGCACGCGCATATTGTTTGCGGTACATTTCGCACCAAGGATTTCAGCGGTAAATTCATGCCATCGGATACTTATATCGTGTGGTTCCAAACGGTTGATGGTAGACGGTGGCGCGATCCGGTATTCTTGAAGCGTACACAGATAATGACGTTCAGCGACGATCCAACAGAGATCCAGCGGCAGTTTCAGGACAAGGCTGCTACGAACGATTACTATCGTTTTGTGCCGATCTGCCAAGCAGAGGTCGAGAAGCAGTAGAAGCGCTAACGCCGGCCCGATCCCAGGGTGGTGCGCCTGCGACTGGCCATGCTTGTCTCCGCCAAGGTGGCGCCGCCCTCGGCGGCGGCCAGACTGTATTGCTCGACCATCGGCTGGGTGGTTCTAACGACCCGCGTGTCAAAGTAGGGTGAGGCTTCGGTGATCACCTTCACCACCTGCATGCCGCCGCCCAGCTTGTTGTTCGGCGTGATCTGCGAGCCTCGTGGCAAGTTGAGAAGTTCGGGGCCGCGCTCACCGACCCATGTAGGGCCGCCGCGCCAATTGCTTGTCCCTAGAGCGTTGTGTCCCGCGCCGAGGAACGACCCGACGCCTTTGGCGATCGACGCCCAGGTCGAGCCCTTGCTTCCACCAACCACGTCCCCCAGCACCTTCGAAAGGCCGTCAGCCAGGCTGTCGACGAAGCTGCGTTTGAACTGGTCGGCGAGATAGGACATCAGACCCTTGCCGCCGCCGTAGATCGCCGCGTCCAAGCCGCCGGCGATGGCGCTGCGGTAGCCCTCGCGAATGTCTTCTCGCGAGCGGGCCATCCCTTCGCCAACGCCAGCTTGGACTCCCTCGGTGATTGGCACCTGCAGATCGTCGGGGTTGATGACGGTCTTATCGAAAGCTTTTTTGAAGGCCGCATCCGCCTGCTCCTGATTGGTGCGGGCGTGGTCCATTTTGATTTTCGCGAACGACTCGGCTTGGGTCTCTTCTCGCGGGCCGCGTGCCGGGCCGGACCTGCTCGCGGTCGATCGTGAAGCGGTCAGTATGGGGGCGGTGGTGCGCGGTGGCGACGCCTTCGGCGTGGCGGCTACGGGAGCTCCGGCCGTCGGAGGGGCCTTCAGAACGATGCCGCCGTGAGTGGTGAGCTGCACCCAGTCCCGAAAAGCTTGGGAATGGACATAGTTGTTGAGGGCCACAAGAGCGTTAGCCGTGGCCTCCTTAAGTTTGACCATGGCCGGGACAAACACAGAGGCGATCGACATGCCTGCGAGCTTTGACCGTGCATCGGCCTTTTCCATCTCTCGCGACATGTCTGCGAGCTGAGTGACGACCCCTTCGTCAAGCATGAGGCCAAGACGGCGAAACTCCTCGACCAGCGCTTGGATACCTTCCGACCCCCGCTGCATCAGCGGCAGCAGTTCCTCAGCACCCAACTTCTTGGCGATCTGCACCTGTTCGGCCTGTGTGCCGACCTGGCTGATACGATCGGCCAAGATCGGCAGAAGGTCGCTGGCGTCGTGCATCGAGGCCAGTTGGCTATCGGTGATCCCAAGGGCCGCGAAGGCCTCTTTGACGCGGCCATCCCCGATCCCCGACTTTAGGGCGCCCAGCGTGGCATTGAGCGACGCCAGACCGTTGTCCAGCTGGTCGAGCGGAATGTCGGCGTCTTGGGCTGCAAAACGCAGACCTTGCAACGCCTCGGCTGTGACGCCGATCTTGGTTGCTGCCGCCGACAAGTCATCGGCGTTCTGCGCCGCCTGTCCGGCCTGATCCATTGCGAACGTGAACGCCGCAACGGCAGCGGTGCCTATGGCGGCGCCAGAGGCCACAGAGGCGAAGCTGGACGTAAACCCGCCGAGCGCGCCCTGCAGGCCCTTGGTGGTCTTCTGCGCCTTGGCCGCGCCCTGCTCAAACTGAGCGGTATCCATGCCCAGGTTGACGCGAAGCGCGCCGATCACTGACGATCCCATGACGGGTCTCCGGTTGGGGGAAGGGCCGGCCACGCCCCAACCATCCAAGGAGCCACCGGCTGTCGCGGTTGTTGCGGACACTCACGACTTGTCCGGTCGACCCATGGTTCAAGGGGCGACAAGGCCCGCGCCTGCGACGCGGGCCAGTTAAGTTAGGCGCTGATCTTCAGCAGACGGACCGCGCGAGGATCCTGCACGCCGGCGCCGACGCGCTTGGTCGTGTAGAACAAGACAAAGGGCTTGGCCGAATATGGATCGCGCAAGATACGCGTCCCCATGCGGTCATTGATCAGGTAACCGGCGCGGAAGTCGCCGAACGCCACAGCCAAAGCCCCGGCCCCGATATTGGGCATGTTCTCGTCGATCTCGACGGGGCGTCCCAGCAGGACGGACGGCTGGCCTACAATCAGGCTTTCACGCCAGATGTAGTTGCCCTGGCCGTCCTTCATCTTGGAGATGGCCGAGGCGGTCAGGCTGTTCATCAGCCAGCTCGCGTTCTGACGATAGGGGGCCGCCAGGCCGTAAGTGAAGTCGATCAGGATGTCGGTGTTCGGGATCGTGGTGGCGTGGCCGCTGTTGACCACGTCCAGGACGCCGCCGGGGTGCTGCGCAGCGGCCGCGCCACCAGTGACGTAGGTTAGCAGGCCGAAAGGCTTGTTGACGCCGTTGCCGCTGATGAAGGCGATCCCCTCTTGCTTGTTGAACTCCTGCTCGACCTCGCCGGCCAGCCAGTCTTCGACGTTGACGCCGGCGTCGTCCAGCAGGCGCTGGGTCGCGGCCGGCATGGCGTAGATCTCGCCCGAGGCGAACGTCAGGGGCGACAGCGTGGCCGTCGTGGTCTCAGGCCGAGCGGCGGTCTCACCGACCCAGCCAGAGCCCCAGGCGGCGTTATTCCAGATGGTCGAATAGGCGTTGACGTCGGTGGGCTGAATCTGGGCGAGACGACGCATGGGGCTTTTGGCCGTCATGGCCTTGTTGATGCGACGGTCCCACTCGGTCGGGGCCAGGTAGCCGCCATCGCTCGCGCTGCCGACGCTCATGGCGGCCTGCACCTGGGCGCGGTGGCCCTGGGCGTTGGCCTGCTTGACTGCGTCCTCGGAGCCGTGGCCGCCCTTGCGGAAGTAGTCCGCGAAGGTGGTCGTGTATTCAGGGTCCTCGGGGCGATGGCTACCGCCACCGTTGATCCCTAGGGCGGCGTTGCGGATCGCCATGTCATCGAGCGCCGCGTTGATGTTGCGGATCTCGCCTTCGTGGCGGGTCTTGAAGTCGCCAAAGGCGGCATTGAGTTGGCCGAGAATGTCGGCGGGGTTGCCCTGGGCGCGCACCGGGCCGCGCAGCGCGCGGGGAGCGGATGTCGCCAGAGCCAGCTTGCGCATGGTCATGGTCATGGTCAGAGTCCTAGCGATGAGGTGATGAGGAGTGTCTGCCAATCGACCGGCCGCGCGACGCTTGCCGTTCGTTTGGTTAGGCTTTCGCCGCGCCTTTTGGGCTGGGCTGGCCCTCGCTGCATCACGCGCGCGAGGCAGTTCGAGCAGCGCCAGGCGTACTCTCACGACCAAGACCGACGCTGCCCTGCTTCGCCGTTTTAGTCAACGCCGCCTCCTCCTTGGCGCGACTGATCAGGATTCGGGCCTGCGTTCGGCTCATGTGGCGGATCAGCTCGAACTCAATGTCGCGGACGGTGGGGCCTGTCGTCAGGGCCGCGATCGCTGGGCAAGCTTGGCGCAAGGCATTGCCATCGGCCGGCGGTGTTTTCCAGGCGCTCAATTGACCGTCTCCCGCCAGCCTTGGCTCCCGTCCCGGATCGCGTCGGCCATGCGCTCCAGGCTCTCGGCAACGTTACCAGGCCGCTCGTGGCGTGTGGTCTCCCGCAAGCCGCTGACCAGCAGCTCCGCAGCCAGAGCCGCCACCGGCAGGCCCCGCGCCGCCCACTTGGAGATCACCAGGGCGGCGTAGCGCTCGGCCAGGTCGGCCACGAAGTTAGAGGCTTGGGTTTGATCTTGGGTCACAGGGTCCACCTTGGGTTTCCGTGGGATGGGCGCCGGCTTGCACGTCCGGCAGAACTTAGGCGCGCGGCCTCGGGCGTTGTGACGCTCGAAGGTCTGGCGACAGCGGCGGCAGATGAAGAGGTCAGCCATGAGCTCGCCCCGAGGTACGCAGTGCGCACTTTTCGGCGGGCCGATGCGCAACCAGGCCTAGCGCGGCGGTGTGCGGCGGAGGTGCGCACGCCTCAAATCGGTCAGGCCGGAAAAAGTCTCTGCGTGACAGTGGCGCCGGTCCGTTCCTGACGGCGAGCTCAGACTTTTCGCCCCCCGGTGGTCGAAAAGCTGCGGGGCTGCGATGAGGACACCGACGACAGCCCCGCAAAGCGTGAACCCGCGTTTCTGAGAGGGCTCGCGCGCGCAGGCGAGGGTCCCCAGAAACGCGGCGTCGCGTGTACGACTTGGGAGCCGGTTCAGAAGGCGGAGGTTCACAGACTTCGCTGCCCCCCTGGGAGCCGTCCGTCGAATTGCAGGTGCGCGAAGTGTGGGTGGCGTCGGTTTCCCTCGATGAGGTCGCCAGACTTTGCGGGGGGCTACCCTCACCAAGCCAAAAACCGGCGCTTTCTTGGT
Source organism: Caulobacter sp. DWP3-1-3b2 (assembly GCF_049896325.1). Classification (NCBI taxonomy): domain Bacteria; kingdom Pseudomonadati; phylum Pseudomonadota; class Alphaproteobacteria; order Caulobacterales; family Caulobacteraceae; genus Caulobacter; species Caulobacter sp. DWP3-1-3b2. Next base: position 43,692 of record NZ_JAFCUB010000016.1, on the reverse strand, counting down.
AGGGCGCGGCCTCCCTCAAGGGGGCGCGCGGCCCATGGGGGTATGGGGGTGTGAGAGTAGCCCGAGAGTAGGCCGTCAGTAGCCGAGAGTAGCCCGACAGGAGGGCGAGAGTACCCCCGAAAGTAGCCCGAGAGTAGCCCGAGAGTAGGGTCATGAGGGCGCTCCGACAGTCTGCCGAGCGATGCGCGAAAGGCCCCTCGAAGGAGGGCCGTACGTCTCCACCACGATCTCAGCAGTGTTGAAAAGACGGTTCATCGCGGCAGCTAGACCGGCCTTGGTCGCCCCGCCTGCAGCTTCATCCTTGGCGAAGAGGGCGGGGGCGTAGGCGTGCCCGGTCTTATGGCTGACAGCCCGGCCCTGAGCGGTGAAGGTTGTCAGGAGTCGCAGGAACGTTGCGTCAACGCGGGCCGTTGCGGTGGCTTTGTCAGTCGGTCGCGCCGCCTCCTCGTCACCGTCCACCACGAACGCGCCAGCAGACCAACGCAGCTTCAGGGATAGGCCACCAGGACCATAGTTGCTCTTCATGACCGAGAGGACTCGGGCGTCTGGATCGGGGGTGTCTTGGTCATTGGGGCGCGTCAGGTAGAGGGCGCTGCGCACGGCGTTGCGCCAGTGCGTGGAGCCGCTGTTACCCGTGCCTGAGGCCATGCCGGCGACGCTCGGATGGGCTAGCAGGATGACGGCGAGGTTGTTCGTCACAGCCAGGTTGCGCAGGAGAGCGATGAAACCCCGCGCCTGGGCTCTGCTGATCTCGTTCCCGCCGAACACATCGGCCCGGCTGTCGAGAACCAGGGCCACGGGCTTGATGCGGGCCACGGCGTCCAGCAGCTCGCGCCAGCGTTCGGTGGGCTCCAGCGCGTCGCCCTGGCCCCCGGTGACCAGCGCCGGATCAGTGTCGGCGAGAGGCCAGACGTGCAGGTCGGCGAGGTCTTCAAAGCCGACACGGTAGTCGGTGCAGATGCTGGCTAGGCGGCGGTGGATCTCGTCGCCGTCGTCCTCGGCTGACAGGTAGATCACCGGGCCTTGCGCCACGCGCTGGCCAAGCCAGTTGCGGCCGGTGACCGCTGAGACCAGGAGTTGCTGGGCAAGGGTCGATTTGCCCGCGCCGCCGTCGCCGTCGATCGTCGAGACCTGCCGGCCTGGGATCATGTCAGGGACAAGCCAGGGGCGGGGTTGAATCGAGCGTCTGGCGAAGTCGGCGGCTGAGAACATGCCACGCTTGGGCGCCGGGCCGGGGAAGGAAGCGAGAACCGGATAAAGGGGCGCGTTCATACTGCGGCTCCTCGGATCACGTCATTCCAGTCGCTCACGTCCGCCGGCGCCGAAATAACGACTTCGCAGACGGTGCATGCGCGCTTGGCGAGGGCGTTGGCGGCGTCGAGGCCTTCGGCCCCATTGTCTGCGGCTATGACCAGGCGCTGAAGGCCGGCCGGCGGATCGAAGCGACGGAGGCCGCCCGTCCCCAAGGTTGACCACGTAGGGACGCCGTAGAGGGCGGTGAACGAGAGCGCCGACTCCGTGCCCTCGGCGACGCCAAGCACGCCGTCAGGGCCGATCTCGGCAAGGTGCACCGCGCCACCAGACAGTCGGCCGAACGATCGCCGATCAACCTTTCGGCCGTCCGGTGTCAAATAGGTCGCCTGCAGGCCCGTGAGCACTCCCGAGCCGTCCCGCACGGCCGAAACCATAGCGGGATCAGACTTACCCTCGCCGTAGCCCCAGGGGACGCTGGAGCCGAAACGAAGGTCCGCCCCCGGCTTCAGGCCACGGCTGGCCAGGTAGGTCTCTGCAATGGTCCCGCCGATCGGCGAGGCGCTGAAGAACACGAACTCGGCGTGGCCGATATTTTCCAGCGTCTTGCGATCGGCCTGGGCCGCACGTTCGGCGCGCTGGCGTTCCTCGGCTTGAGGGTTGCGGGGCTCCCGCAATGCCTGGGCAATGGCGCCGCCGGCGGGCTTGTGCAGCTCGCCCCGGAACACCACGCCCTTGGCGTCGCAGCGGGCGCAGGCATAGCGGGCGAAGTCATCGGCCTCGCGCCAGAGCCGGAGCACTTTGCGCTCTCGGCGGATCGCCGTCGGGCGGTCGGGGCCACAGACCGGGCAAGGCCCGTCAAAAGCGCCATGGTTGCCGCCGGTGCGCGAGACCACGTCCTGCCAGGCGAGGGCGGCGTTCATCTCGCCACCTCGAGGCCGGTGAAGTGGCCATCATCGTTGAAAACCGAGCGAAGTCGGGTATAGAATTCTGCGTTGCTGAAGCCTTGATGTGCCCCGCGTGCCGTTCCAGCGGTCGCGGGGTTTTTCTTTGGGCGATGGGGCGATTTCGGTTTGCAGCCGGTACCTAACCCATTGATCTCGTTGGGGCCGAAAACACCCCGGTTTGCAGCCAAGTTATTGGAATCGCTCACCCAGTCGGGGCTTGCAAATCCGTGCACCCCGGTTCGATTCCGGGCCGGGCCTCCAACCTTTTCCGCCTTTTAGCGATCCAGCACGACCCAGGCCGGCGCGTGATCGCTGGCGTCCTCCTCGCCACGCGTCCAGCGATCGACCCCGGCCTCGACCAAGCGCTCGGCCAGGTCGGGGGTCAGCAGAAGATGGTCGAGCCGCAGGCCCTTGTCGGCCGGCCAGCGGTGGCGAAGATAGCTCCAGAAGGTCCAGAGCGGGCCCTCGGGATGGGCGGCGCGCAGGGCGTCGGTCCAACCCTGGGCGAGCAACGCCTGGTAGGCCGCGCGGACCTCGGGCCGCAGCAGCGCGTCGTCTTTCCACGAATGCGGCTGATAGAGGTCGGCTTCGGTTGGCACGACATTATAGTCGCCGGCCAAGACCACCGGCGCGCCGGTGGCTTTCAGCGCGGCGGCGTGGGCGATCAGGCGGGCGAACCAGGCTAGCTTGTAGTCGAACTTCGGTCCGGGTCGGGGATTGCCGTTGGGCAGGTACAGCGAGGCGATCAGCACGCCATCCACCGCCGCCTCGATATAGCGGGCCTGGAGGTCCTCTGGCGCGCCGGGCAGGGCGGTGCGGGTCAGCACCGGCTGCGCGCCGCGCGCCAGGATGGCGACGCCGTTCCAGAGGCGCTGGCCGCGCCAGACCGCGCCATAGCCGAGCTGGGCCAGGACGTCGGCAGGAAACGAGCCTTGCTCGGCCTTCAGCTCCTGCAGGCAGACGACGTCGGGCTCGGCCTCGGCCAGCCAGGCGACCATGTTGTCGAGCCGCCTGTTGATATTGTTGATGTTGAAGGTGGCGATCTTCATGGCCCGCAGCAAACGCACGAGACGTCGCCAAGGGGCAGGCGCGCCGCCGGCGGTCGTGGACTTCAGGCGTCGCCGTCGGCGAGGTCGGCGATCGGGCCGTTGATCGGCTCGTTGAAGGCGGTAGTGACGTTGTGACTGGTGTCGACGACGCCGACCTTGGCGGAGTGCGGAGCTTCGACCTCGGTGGCGGCACTGTCTTCTGGCGTGGTGGTCATGGAGAGCGTCCCGGTACGAGCGGCCGGGCGACGGTAACCCGGCGGGCCTGATGGTGGAGATTGCAACGGTCAAGGTTCGCTGTCGGCCATCGGGGCGGATTTGAGCGGCGACTTCGGCGCGACGCCCGATGTCCAAGCAGGGCCATCAGGGCCGCGACACAGCGTGTTCTTGAATTGTTCTCGCTGATGATCCATGATCTGGCCATGGTCGCCCCCGCCAATCTCCCAGGTCATCCTCCCGTCCTCGCGCGCGGCCGTGGGGCCAAGTCCAACCGCACCGGTCGTTTCGAGAGCCAGGTTAGTGAAACCTTCGACGACGGTTGGGCCGCAGAGGAGGAGCCGGCCCAGATCGCCACCACGCTGCAGCCGATGAAGTCGCGAAGCATCATCGCCCGCAACGACAGTCCCGACATCGGTTTCGAAGCCTCGATCAATCCCTATCGTGGCTGCAGTCATGGCTGCATCTATTGCTATGCACGCCCCGCCCACGCCTATCTCGGCCACTCGCCAGGCCTGGATTTCGAGACCAAGATCTATTTCAAGCCCGAGGCCGGCAAGCTGCTGGAGCGCGAGCTGTCCAAGAAGGGCTACGCGCCGAAGATCATCCATATCGGCGGCGACACCGATCCCTACCAGCCCGACGAGAAGCAGCTTCGCGTGACCCGGGCGGTAATCGAGACCCTGGGCCGGTTTCGCCACCCGTTCTCGATCATCACCAAGTCGGCGCTGATTACCCGCGACCTGGATTTGCTGGGACCGCTGGGCCAGGCGGGTCTGGTGCGGGCGGCGGTGTCGATCACCAGCCTGGACCACCGGCTGTCACGCAGCATGGAGCCGCGCGCCGCCACGCCCAAGCGCCGGATCGACGCCGTGCGGCAGCTAACGGCGGCGGGCGTGCCGGTCACGGTGATGTTCGCGCCGTCGATCCCGTCGCTGAACGATCACGAGATGGAGGGGGTGCTGGAGGCCGCCGCCGGCGCCGGCGCCACCTCCGCTGGCTACGTGGCCCTGCGCCTGCCGCTGGAGATCAAGGATCTGTTCGAGGAATGGCTGGCCGCCGAGCATCCCGACCGCGCCAAGCGGGTGATGTCGCTGGTCCGCCAGATGCGCGGTGGGGCGGCCTATAGTTCGGAATGGGGCAAGCGGATGACGGGCGAGGGGCCGGTCGCCGAGGTGATGGGCCAGCGGTTCGAGCTGGCGAAGAAGCGTTTCGGCTTGACGGGGCGGTTGGGACCGATGGACCTGACCCAGTTCGCCGTGCCGACCAAGGCAGGGGATCAGTTGTCGCTGTTTTGAGGTTTTGCGTCCTTCGAGGCTCGCCTGCGGCTCGCACCTCAGGATGAGATAAGTAGGTTGCTTTTGAGTTCCTCATCCTGAGGCGCCCGCGCAGCGGGCCTCGAAGGACGCACGGCGCCCCTTGACCTACGCCCCGCAATCGCCTGAACCAGCCCCATGATCTCCGTCGTCCTGCCCACCCACAACAGCGCCGCCCGCCTGATCCAGGTCCTGACCCTGCTGGTGCCCGCCGCGGTCGATGGCTTGGTCAAGACCGTGATCTTCGCCGACGCCGGCTCCACCGACGCCACCCTCGACATCGCCGAGGACAGCGGCGCGCGGGTGGTCACGGTGCAGGGCGACGCCGGGACACGGCTGGCGGCCGGCTGCGCGGCGGCCATGAGCGCCTGGATCCTGGCCCTGGGGGAGGACCTGACCCTACCGGAAGCCTGGCGCGTGCCCGTCGAGGCGCATCTGGCCGGCGGCGGCGGCAAGCCCGCGTTCGTCGCCGCGCCGGGGCCTCTGGGCCTGCCGGGACGGCCGCTGGCGGTGCTGGTCAAGCTGGAGGCCGTCGAGGCGGCTGGCGGGTTCAAGCCGGGTGGTAATCCCCTGAAGGCCTTACTGAGGCGGCTGAAGCCTAAGGCCGTACGACTCCGGGTGTAGAGGCGGCCGCGAATCCCTCTCTCTTCGAGAGAGGGAGGGGCCCGCCGCCGGAGGCGGTGGGGGGGTGAGAGGTTACACACTCGCCGATCGGAGCACCGTTGGGAGGGCTCCCGCTGTGTTGCAGATCGCTCCATAAAGGAGCGACCCCTCAATTGCAGACTCAACGGTAGAAATCGGGATTTCCCGGCTAACGGTGAAACCTCTCACCCTCCCACCGCTTCGCGGCGGGCCCCTCCCTCTCTCAAAGAGAGAGGGATTCTTGGGCCGCCACGCAGCCCTACTGATCCAGCCGGAAATCAATGACCCGCGCCCCGCTGGCCGCCGCGTCCAGGGTCCTCGTCTCGGCCCCCATCAGCTTGCGATAGGTCCAGTACGAGGCCATGACCTTCTCGACATAGTTGCGGGTTTCCAGGGCCGGCAGGCTCTCGATCAACATCAGCGGGTCACAGTCGGCTCCGCCCAGCTGGCCTTGGGCCTTGAGCAGGGCGCCCGGACCGCCATTATAGGCCGCCACGGCGCGAAACAGGTCGGGGCTCTGCAGGCCCCGGTCCATCAGCCAGGTGAAATAGTCCTGGCCGACCCGCAGGTTGAAGCCGGGGTCGAGCAGCGGGCTGTTGTCGGCCAGCAGCTTGTCGTCGCCGGCCGCGCGGGCCGCGGCGATCGGCATCAGCTGCATCAGGCCCACGGCGCCGGAGCCCGACACGGCATAGGGGTCAAAGCGGCTCTCCTGGCGCACCAGGGCGTAGACCATGGCCTTGTCGATGGTGAAGCCGCCCTTGGGCTCCAGCAGGGGCAGGGGATAGTCCTCGCCGCCGACCCGGCCGGCGGGGCGACCCGCATTGAGCGGGGCTTTCTCGTTGAGCGCCAGGGTCAGGGCGGTCCAATCGCCCCGCGCCTTGTCGCTGGCCAGGGAAAGGCCGGCGCGCAGTTCCTGGCCGGCTTCGCTCCAGCGGCCGATCTGGGCCAAGGCGGCGGCGCGGCGGGCGCGGGGATCGGCGGTCAGCAATCGGCCCAGAGAGGCGACGTCCGGGCCGTCGTAGGACACTTTCGTCAGCAGCGCGGCGATCGGGTCGTCCTGGGCCAACTGCTGGCCGGCCATCGACAGCTGGCGGGCGGCGATCATGCCGTAGAAGGTCTGAGGCGCGCGGGCCGCCGCGCTCAGCAGATCCTCGACATCATTGGCCTGGCCGTTGGAGGCCGCCGAGCGCGCCGCCCAGAACGAGGCGGCCGAGCGCAGCCACTCGTCCTGCTTGTCGTCATTGGCGACCCGCTCGAAATAGGTGCGGGCCTGGGCATAGGCCTGCAGGCGGAAGGCGGCCAGGCCGGCGATCCAGGGTTCGCCCGCGCCCTGGGCCAGGCTGAGGGCACTCTTCACGTCGCCGGAATAGTAGGCGTCACGCGCTGCACGGGACTTGTCGGCCGGGGCGGGGCCCTTGGCGCTGGCCACGAACAGGGCGGGCGCCCGAGGCGCGGCGACCTTGACCGGCTTGCGCTTGACCGCGAGGGCATAGACCCGGTCGGCCCCGGCCTGATCGCCATAGGCGTCGAGCCAACCGGTCAACTCATCGTAGCTGGCGGCATAGGCGCGCGGGTGCATGACCTTGGAAAATTCGAGGCGGCCGGTCAGGCTCTTGTCGCGGGTGTTGGCCAGGGCGGCCTCGGCGGCGTCGAAGTCGCCGTGGTCGGAGGCGGCGAAGGCGGCGCGGTAGTGGCGGGCGTCGCTTTCGGACAGCGGCTCAAGCGACGACGCGTGCGCGCCGAACGCCGCCACGACACCAATCACGAAGGCCGACAAAACGGCCAGAGGGCGAGCTAGAAGCTGCAAAGCGTTTCCGCGCCTGACCTCCGAAGAGGCCCCCCACGCGTCTCCAAAAGCTGGCCGTGTCCAACTGGCCCCCTGAGTCTCTAGTTGGGACGGTGCGGGCGATCAAGCCTCTCACTGAGCATAAGCATGTCGATCCAGGCCTTTTTCTTGGCGGCCGGCTGCCGCAACAGGAACGCCGGATGCAAGGTGGGCAAGGCCGGAAGCTCGGTTCGGCCGTCGCTGGAGGTCCATTCGAACCACCGACCGCGCAGCGACAAAATGCCCTCGTCGCGACTGAGGATGCTCTTGGCCGAGGCTCCGCCGACCAGCAGCAGCATCTTCGGCTGCACCAATTCGATGGCCCTTTCGAGGAACGGCGCGCAGGCGGCCTGTTCTTGGGGGGTCGGCGTGCGGTTTCCCGGCGGCCGCCAGAACACGGTGTTGGTGACGAAGGCGCGGTCCAACAGGCCCGCAGCCTTCAGCATGCGGTCCAATAGCTGGCCCGCCTTGCCGACGAACGGCGCGCCTTGGGCATCCTCGTCGGCGCCAGGCGCTTCGCCAATGATCATCAGGGGGGCGTCAACGGGACCGCGCGATACCACGGCCTGGCGCGCGCCTTGGGTTTTCAGCGGGCAGCCGTCAAACGCGGCGATGGCAGCGGCCAGGGCGGGCAGGTCGTTGCAGGCGCCAGCCAGGGCCTTGGCCTGGGTGACGACCGTGTCGAGGTCCGGCCCGCGTCCGAAGGCTGGCGCGGCGATGGGCGCGACGGCGACGGGGGGCGCGGGCTCGCGACGGGCCCGCAGCATCGCCGCGCCCTCGGCCAGGCGGTCGATCGGTTCGTCGGCGTACGAGGCCTCGACACCCGCATCGGCCCAGAAGGCGAGCAGGCTTTCCACGGCGCGCGGATCGACGGCGAGGTCCATGCCTTCATCTTAGTACGAACTTTCGGACGTCGCCACGGTCACGCCGCGCTGCATCGCAGCAATAGACGCGCGTTTATTCTTGACCACCCCGGCGTCACGTCCCGATAAGCTTCGACTCAAACAGCAAGAACGCGGGCAGCGTGCGCCCGCACGGGAGACCCCATGAGCGAAGAGCTGAGCCCAGAGCTCGAACGCGAGTCGATGGAATATGACGTGGTCATCGTCGGCGGTGGTCCGGCCGGCCTGTCGGCGGCCATCAAGCTGAAGCAAATGGCGGCTGCGGCCGGAACCGAGGTCTCGGTGGCGGTGCTGGAGAAGGGCTCCGAGGTCGGCGCCCACATTCTGTCGGGCGCGGTCATCGACCCCAGGGGCCTGGCCGAGCTGTTCCCCGACTGGAAGGCCTTGGGCGCACCGCTGGAAACGCCGGTCACCAAGGACGTCTTCCGTGTGCTGGGTCCGTCAGGCGACATCGCCCTGCCGATGTTCGCCCTGCCGCCGTTCATGCACAATGACGGCTGCTACATCGCCTCCCTGGGTAACCTGTCGCGCTGGCTGGCGACCCAGGCCGAGGAACTGGGCGTCGAGATCTATCCGGGGTTCGCGGCCTCCGACACGGTCTGGAATGATGACGGCTCGCTGAAGGGCGTGATCGTCGGCGTGGTGGGCATCGCCAAGGACGGCCGCCACAAGGGCGACTATCAGCCGGGCATGGAGCTGCACGGCAAATATGTGTTCATCGCCGAGGGTGTGCGCGGCTCGCTCGCCAAGCAGCTGATCAACAAGTTCGACCTGGCGGCCGGCAAGTCGCCGCAGAAGTTTGGCCTGGGCATCAAGGAGCTGTGGCAGGTGCCGCCCGAGAAGCACCAGCCGGGCCTGGCCGAGCACACCACGGGCTGGCCCCTGGACCAGACGACCGGCGGCGGCAGCTTCATGTACCATTTCGGCGATAACTACGTGTCCATCGGCTATGTGGTGCACCTGAACTACAAGAACCCCTGGCTGTCGCCGTTCGACGAATTCCAGCGCTTCAAGCACCATCCCTCGGTCAAGCCGCACCTGGAAGGCGGCAAGCGCATCGCCTACGGCGCGCGGGCCATCACCGAGGGCGGTTATCAGTCGGTGCCCAAGCTGACCTTCCCCGGCGGAGCGCTGATCGGCTGCTCGGCCGGCTTCGTCAATGTGCCGCGCATCAAGGGCAGCCACAACGCCATCAAGACCGGCATGTTGGCAGCCGAGGCCGCGTTCGCGGCGCTGGGCGCGGGCCGGGCCAGCGACGAGTTGGTCGCATACCAGACCGCCTATGAGAACTCGTGGGTCGCCAAGGAACTGAAGGTCGTCCGCAACGCCAAGCCGTTGATCGGCAAGCTAGGCACGACCCTCGGCGGCGCGGTCAGCATGTTCGACATGTGGGTGACCCACCTGACCGGCGGCTTCTCGTTCTTCGGCACGATGAAGCACGAGAAGACCGACGCGGAGTCGACGGGCCTGGCCAAGGACTACAAGCCGCTGGTCTATCCCAAGCCGGACGGCGTGATCAGCTTCGACAAGCTGAGCTCGGTGTTCATCTCGGCCACCAATCACGAGGAAGACCAGCCGGCCCACCTGAAGCTGAAGGACCCGTCGATCCCGATCGCCGTGAACCTGCCCAAGTACGGCGAACCGGCCCGGCTCTACTGCCCGGCGGGCGTCTATGAGGTGCTCTACAACGAGCAGGGGACCGATCCACGCTTCCAGATCAACGCCCAGAACTGCGTCCACTGCAAAACCTGCGACATCAAGGATCCGTCGCAGAACATCGTCTGGACCACGCCCGAAGGCGGCGGCGGGCCCAACTATCCGAACATGTAAGCGCAAGGCGCGGTCCGATCGCCCGGACCGCGCCTTTTTCTTAGCGCCATTCTTGCGGCGAAGCGGGAAAGCGATGAGGGTGCGGACATGATACGTATGAAGCTGCTTCTCGCCTTGGTCTCGGTCTCCGCCCTGACTGCCTGCGCCACGACAACACCCGCGCCCACGCTGCGTGGAAAGGTCTCCAGCAGCGCCGGCTGGGGCGAGTCGCGCTCGGCCTATGGTCAGTTCCTGGCCGGCCAAGCCGCCTTGCAAAGCGGGGCCAGCGGTCAGGCCGCCAGCTATTTCGACGAGGCCCTGCAACTGGGCGAGGACCCTGGGGTGATCGGCGAACGCGCCTTTACCGCGGCCCTCCTGGCCGGCGACGTTCAACGGGCCGCGACGATCGCGCCCCACGAACCCGACACCAACGAGAACGCCCGGCGCCTGGGCGCCCTGACCCAGGCGATCGACCTGCTGGCCCAGGGCAAGGGGCGCGACGCCAAGGCGCTGTTGCAGGCCCAGACCATCGGCTTTCCGCATCGTCCCGCCGTGGTCCTGCTGGCGCCCTGGCTGGCGGCCGCGACGGGCGATACCGACGGCGCGGTGACCCGCCCCGAACTGCAGGGTGATCGCTTCGTGCAGTTCTTCGGCCAGCTGAGCCAGGCCAAGCTCTATGAGCGGGCCAAGCGCTATGACGAGGCCGAGACCGACTACAAGGCCCTGATGGCGGTGGAGCCCGTGCGGGCCTTGTTCACGCTCGACTACGGCGAGTTCCTGGAACGGCGCAAGCGCGCCGCCGACGCCGTGATGCTGTACGACTCGGGCCTCGCCATTGACGCGACCGACCAGGGCCTGATCCGGGCCCGGGCGCGGGCCGTGGCGCGCGGCGGCCCGCCGGCGATGGACACGGTGCGTCAGGGCGCCGCCCACGTGCTGGTGGCCTGCGCGGCCACCTTCGCCAGCGAGCACCAGAGCCAGTTCAGCCTGGCCTATCTGCGCCTGGCCTTGCGGCTGGACCCCAAGCGCGACGACGCCTGGCTGCTGGTCGGCGAGATGCTCGCCCAGGATGATGACGAAACCGGCGCGCGCGAGGCCTATGCCAAGGTGCCGGCGGGCTCGACCCGCTATGTCGCCGCCCAGACCAAGCTGGCCTGGAGCTACCAGACCGCAGGTGACAAGACCAAGGCGATCGCCGTGGCCCAGCAGGCCGCCGCCGCCGCCCCGACCGATCGCGACGCCCAGGTCGGCTATGCCGACGTGCTGCGCGCCAACGAACGCTGGGCAGAAACCGTGGCGGTGCTGGACCCGCTGATCGTCGCCGAGGCCGCCAAGCCCGATTGGCGGCTTCTCTACATGCGCGGCATCGCCCTGGAGCGCGCCAACCGCTGGAGCGACTCCGAACGCGACCTGCGCGCGGCCCTGGCGCTCAGCCCCAACGAGCCCGACCTGCTGAACTATCTCGGCTATTCGTGGATCGACCGCGGCGAACGCCTGCCCGAGGCCATCGCCATGGTCCAGAAGGCCGTCGAGGCCCGGCCGCAATCGGGCGCGATGCTCGACTCCCTGGGTTGGGGCTATTACCGCCAGGGCGACTTCAAGACCGCCGTGGCCAAGCTGGAACAGGCTGTTGAGCTAGAGCCGGGCGATCCGGACGTCAACGGCCACCTGGGCGACGCCTATTGGCGCATCGGACGCACGGTCGAGGCCCGTTACCAGTGGCAGCGCGTGCTCAGCCTGGAGCCGGACGAGAAGCAGAAGCTGGACGCCGAGGCCAAGCTGAAGAACGGCTTGAACGGTCCACCGGCCAAGATCGCCTCGACGCGGTAGCGCTGCTTCGGCCACGCGGATACATCGGGTTCCGACGATAAAGTCTCTTCAAGGTCCCGCCATGCGCCTCGACGCCTTTGCCCCGGCCAAGGTCAACCTGTTCCTGCATGTCGGCGGCCCCGACGCAGCGGGCTATCATCCGATCTCCAGCCTGATGGTGTTCGCCGATGTCGGCGACACGGTCAGCCTGCAGCCGGCCGACGCTCTGCGCTTTGAGACCACCGGCCGGTTTGGCGGCGACATTCCCGTGGACGATGGCAACCTGGTGGTCCGCGCCGCCACCGCGCTGCGCGCCAAGCTCGGCGGGCCCACACCCCCGTTCCGCCTGCTGCTCGACAAGGCGTTGCCGATCGCCGCCGGTCTGGGTGGCGGCTCCAGCGACGCGGGCGCCGCGCTGCGGCTACTGCGCGACGCCCTGGCACCGGGCCTCTCCGACGCTGACCTCGAAGCGGTCGCCGGAAGTCTCGGCGCGGACGGCGCGGCCTGCCTGTGGGGCGCGCCGGTCATCGCCCAGGGACGGGGAGAGCGCCTGTCGCCCGCGCCGGTCCTGCCGGCGCTCAACGCCGTGCTGGTCAATCCCTTGATCCCGTCGCCGACCGGGGCGGTCTATCGCGCCTATGACGCCGCCGTGGCGGCGCAGGGCGAGGCCATGCCGCCGCTGCTCGACAGGCTGGAGAGCGTCGAGGAGGTCAGCGCCTGGCTGGCCGGCTATACCCGCAACGACCTGCAGGCGCCCGCCGTCGCTCTGGAGCCGCGCATCGGCCAGGTGCTGGACCTGTTGGCCGACGAGCCCGAGACCCTGCTGGCCAGGATGTCCGGTTCTGGCGCCACCTGTTTCGCGCTGTGCGCTGGCGACATCGAAGCCGAGGGCCTTGCCGAGCGCATCGAACAGATGCGGCCCGACTGGTGGGTCAAGCGCTGCCGCCTCGGCGGGCCGTTCTAGGCTGGGGACATGGGCGGGGGGGGGGGGCCCCAACCCCCCGGGGCGTTGATTTGGCCACGCCCCCCCCCCAGGGCCCCCCCCGCCCCCCC
>NZ_JAFCUB010000016.1:0-30866 GCF_049896325.1 Caulobacter sp. DWP3-1-3b2 | reverse complement strand
GGGGGGGCCCTTGCGCGGGGGGTTCCCCCAAACCCCGCCTTTGCTTTTGTGGGGCACCCCCAAAGCGCCCTGCCCCCCCCCGGCCGCCCGAAGCGTACCCATCCACAGAAAAAAGGCCCGGAAGCCGAAGCTTCCGGGCCCTTCTTCTGTCTTCCGAACCTCAGCCTTAGCTGTGGTAGGCGCGTTCGCCGTGCTCGGAGATGTCCAGGCCTTCTTCCTCGGCGTCCGGCGAAGCGCGGATGCCCATGATCAGCTTGATGATCAGGAAGACGATGATCGAGGCGACCAGCGACCAGACGACGGTGACGCCGACGGCCTTCAGTTGCGACATCATCTGGGTTCCCAGGCTGTAAACCGCGTTGTCGCAGGTCGAGATGTCGCCGTCCTTGGCGCAGGTGGTGTAATCGACCACGCCGGCGCCGCCCCAGGCGGGGTTGACCAGCAGGCCGGTAGCCAGGGCGCCGACGATGCCGCCGATGCCGTGGATGCCGAAGGCGTCCAGGCTGTCGTCATACTTGAAGGCGTTCTTCACGACCGAGCAGAAGAAGATGCAGATCGGCGAGACGACCAGGCCCAGGACGATGGCGCCCATCGGGCCGGCGAAACCGGCGGCGGGCGTGACAGCGACCAGGCCGGCCACCAGACCCGAAGCCAGGCCCAGGGCCGACGGCTTCTTCTTGGTGACCCACTCGACGACGATCCAGGACAGACCGGCGGCGGCGGTGGCGACGAAGGTGTTGATCATGGCCAGCGAGGCGTAGCCGTTGGCTTCCAGGTTCGAACCGGCGTTGAAGCCGAACCAACCCACCCACAGCAGACCGGCGCCCACGAGGGTCAGGGTCAGGGAGTGCGGCGGCATCGGTTCCTTGCCGTAGCCCTGGCGCTTGCCCAGGATCAGGGCGCCGACCAGAGCGGCCATGCCGGCATTGATGTGCACCACGGTGCCGCCGGCGAAGTCCAGAGCGCCGAAGCCCCAGCTCAGACCGGCCTTGATCGGGTCGGTCGGGTGCAGGGCGATGGCGTCAGGACCCGGCCACCACCAGACCATGTGGGCGATCGGGTAGTAGGAGAGCAACGGCCACAGGACGGCGAACACCACCATGGCCGAGAACTTGAAGCGCTCGACCAGCGACCCGACGACCAGGGCGGCGGTGATCGCGGCGAAGGTCGACTGGAAGACGATGTAGGTGAACTCGGGGATCACGACGCCGGTCGAGAAGGTGGCGACCATGCTCGACGGGGTCACGCCCTTCAGGAACAGGCGATCAAGACCGCCGACAAACAGGTCCCACGACCCGCCGCTGGTGAAGGCGAAGCTGTAGCCCCAGAACACCCAGGCCAGGATGCCGATGATGCCGACGGTCGAGACCTGCATCATGGTCGACAGCATGTTCTTCGAGCGGACCAGGCCGCCGTAGAACAGGGCCAGGCCCGGAATGATCATCAGCAGGACGAGCAGGGACGAGACGAGCATCCAGGCGTTGTCGCCCTTGTCCATCTTGTCGGTGATGGTCGCGGCGGCGGCGGGAGCCGGAGCGACGACTGGCGCGGCGACCGGAGCCGGCGTGGCCTCGGCGGGCGCGGCGGCGGCCGGCGCGGCCTCCTGAGCGAAGGCGACGGCCCCTAGCGGAGCCCCCGCCAAGGTCGCGGCGAGCAACAGCCCGGCCAGCGGTTTGCCAAAAAGCATCTTTGTGATTTTCATCGTTGGTATCCCCTTTTCCCCGATGATTTACAGAGCGGCCGGGCCGGTTTCACCGGTCCGGATGCGAACAGCTTCCTCGACATTGAGGACGAAGATCTTGCCATCGCCGATCTTGCCCGTGGCCGCCGCGGCCTTCACGGCCTCGACCGCCTTGGCCGCCGAAGCGTCGTCGACGACGGCTTCCAGCTTCACCTTGGGCACGAAGTTCACTTGATATTCGGCGCCGCGATAGATCTCGGTTTGGCCCTTCTGACGTCCGTAGCCCTTGACCTCGGACACCGTCAGGCCCTCGACGCCGGCGGCGACTAGCGCCCCCCGGACCTCGTCGAGCTTGAAGGGTTTGACGATCGCTATGATCAGTTTCATCCGCCTTGCTCCGACCCGCCGACTTCGCGGGTTCCCCTTGAATTGGTTTTAGAGCGCGTTGCTCACTTGCACCGCGACGAAGGCTCCTAGGAGCCGTCGTCGTTTTCCCCGGCCGATGCACGCTATCGGTCGCGCTTCCGACATCACCGTCGCGCGGTAGGGTTTTGGAAACGAAAGGAAGGCGGCGCCCGAAAATTAGGCGCCGAGAGCGCGGGACGCTTGCAAAGGTGGCGTTTCGGGCGGCGATCCGGCCTCCGATCGGAGCTGTCGCGTTACCCATACAATCAGCGGCTTCAAACCAAATCCCGTCAATCCCACCGAACCCGCAGATCACGAGCCCGTGACGGGCGCAACGGAAGGTGGGGCTGGAACGCTGTTCAGGCTGGATTTCCCAGAAGGACGAGCCCGATGTTTATACGTCTTGCTACCGCCACCGCCGCCCTGGCGCTGATGTCCGGTGTTGCCGTGGCCCAGTCCACCGCGCCCCAAGCCATACCGGTCAATCCCGATTCGACCGCAGCCGCCCCGGCCGACCAGACCATGCCCGCCGCCGATCCCTCGGCCGCCACCATGACGCCGACCGATCCGACCGCCACCACCGCGCCCGCCGCGACGGGCATGGCGAGCGACACCGCCGGCCGCGTCTCGTCCATGCCGGCCGAGCAACTGGCGACGCTGAAGGCCGGCGACGCCAACGTCACCTCCAACCCGCCGGTGGCCGACACGCCCGAGAACCGCAAGCTCTACGGCAAGCCGATGTCGAACGCCGGCAAGCGCTCGGCCGCCAAGGGCAACTAGGCCTTTCGAGGGTCTCGAACTCAGCTTGAAGCGAAAGTCGGCGGGCCCTAAGGTCCGCCGACTTTTTTCTGGCCCAGATTCCAGGCGCGTTCGGACCTCATGCCCGCTGAAAAACCCCAAGAAAAGCCCAGGTCTTTCCAAAGCCTGATCCTGACACTCCATGACTATTGGAGCGCCCAGGGCTGCGTGATCCTGCAACCGCACGACGTCGAGGTGGGCGCCGGCACCCTTCACCCCGCCACAGTCCTGCGCGCCCTCGGTCCCAAGCCGTGGAACGCGGCCTATGTGCAGCCCTCACGGCGTCCGGGCGATGGCCGCTATGGCGAAAACCCCAACCGCCTGCAGCACTATTACCAGTACCAGGTGATCCTCAAGCCGAACCCGCCGAACATGCAGGACCTGTATCTCGGCTCGTTGGAAGCCATCGGCCTCGACCTGCGCATCCACGATATCCGCTTCGTCGAGGACGACTGGGAAAATCCCACCGTCGGGGCCTGGGGCCTGGGCTGGGAAGTCTGGTGCGACGGCATGGAGGTCAGCCAGTACACCTACTTCCAGCAGGTGGGCGGCCTGGACGTCTCGCCGGTGGCCGGCGAACTGACCTATGGCCTGGAGCGCCTGGCCATGTACGTATTCGGCGTCGACAACGTCTATGACCTGCCGTTCAACGACCCCGACGCGCCCCTGGGTCACCTGACCTATGGCGACGTGTTCCTGGAGAACGAGCGCCAGCAGTCGGAAGCCAATTTCCACGGCTATGACGTGGCGGTGCTCAAGTCGCAGTTCGAGCAGATGGAACAGCAGGCGCCGCTGATGCTGGCCCGCTCCTATCAGGGCAAGTCCCTGGTGCTGCCCGCCTATGACATGGTCCTCAAGGCCAGCCACCTTTTCAACCTGATGAACGCCCGCGGCGCGATCGCCGTCGCCGAGCGCGCCTCCTACATCGGCCGCATCCGCGACCTCTGTAAGATGTGCGCCAGCGCCTGGGTCGAGCAGCAGGAAGCCGCGTAGTCCGATGCCCCAACTCCTTCTCGAACTGTTCTCCGAAGAGATCCCCGCCCGCATGCAGACGCAGGCGGCCCGTGACCTGGAGCGGCTGGCGCGCGAGCACCTGGCCGCCGCCGGCTTCCTGCCCGAGGCCCTGAAGACCTTCGCCGGCCCGCGTCGCCTGACCCTGGTGGTCGAGGGGCTGCCGATCGCCCAGGCTGACCGCAAGGAAGAGCTGAAGGGCCCCCGCGTCGGCGCTCCGCCCCAGGCCCTGGAAGGCTTCCTGCGCAAGGCGGGCCTGACCCAGGACCAATTGGTGGAGCGCGACGGCGTCTGGATGGCCTTCCTCGAGAAGACCGGCCGCCCGACCCCCGACATCGTCGCCGAGATGGTGGAAGCCATCGTCCGCGGCTTCGCCTGGCCAAAGTCGATGACCTGGGGCAGCGGCAAGCTGCGCTGGGTGCGACCGTTGAAGCGCATCCTGTGCGTCTTCGATCGCGAGATCGTGCCGTTCGCCATCGAGGGTATCGAGAGCGGCGACATCACCGAGGGGCACCGCTTCATGCGCGTTGGCCAAGGCTGGGGCGGCCAGCCGTTCAAGGTTCGCGACTTCGACGAATACGCCAAAGGCTTGCTGGACCACTTCGTCGTGCTCGACGTCGAGGAGCGCAAGGCGCGCATCCTCGAGGGCTGCAAGACCCTGTGCTTCGCGCGTAATCTCGAACTGGTCGAAGACCAGGGACTTCTGGAAGAAGTCGCCGGCCTGGCCGAATGGCCGACCCCGGTGCTGGGCGACATGGATCCCGCGTTCCTCGACCTGCCGGCCGAGGTGATCCGCACCTCGATGCGCACTCACCAGAAGTATTTCGCCGTTCGCAAGCCGGGCGACAATCTCGCCATTGGGGGGCTGGCCCCGCACTTCATCACCATCGCCAATGTCCAGGCCGCCGACGGCGGCAAGGTGATCGCCGAGGGCAACGCCAAGGTACTGTCGTCGCGCCTGTCGGACGCCCGGTTCTTCTGGGACGAGGACGTCAAGGTCGGCTTCGAACCCTGGCTGGAAAAGCTGAGCGGCGTGACCTTCCACGCCAAGCTGGGCACCATGGCCGAGCGGGTCGATCGCATTGAGGCTTTGGCCCGCGAGATCGCGCCCCTGGTCGGCGCCGATCCGGACAAGGCCGCCGAGGCCGCGCGACTGGCCAAGGCCGACCTTGTGTCGCAGATGGTCGGCGAGTTCCCCGAACTGCAGGGCCTGATGGGTGGCTACTACGCCCGTGCCGCCGGCCTGGACCCCGAAATCGCCGACGCCATCCGCGACCATTACAAGCCTCAAGGCCCCGCCGACGCCGTCCCGACCGCGCCGCTCAGCGTGGCCGTGGCGCTGGCGGACAAGCTGGACACGCTGGTGGGGTTCTTCGCCATCGACGAGAAGCCGACGGGGTCGAAGGATCCATATGGCCTGCGACGTGTCGTTCTAGGCATCTTTAGAATTATCGAGGCGTCGAACGTCCCTATCGAGCTTCGCGGAAACAATCTGCTGTTCGATCAAATTCGTCGGATCAAGGGCTTCGAGAGCAAAGAGTATCTCGAATTGGCACCAGTGCTGGATGCGATCACCTTCGATTTCTTCGGAGACCGAATGGAGGTCTTGCTGAAGGATCGCGGAATTGGGATCGACGTCGTTCGAGCAGCGCTGAGCCAAACTCAAAGCGGGTTCAAGCCAATTGACCTCGTCGCCCGGGTCGAGGCGCTGGACGGGTTCCTCAAGACCGACGACGGCAAGAACCTTCTCGCCGGCTACAAGCGCGCCTCCAACATCCTCAAGGCCGAGGAGAAGAAGGGCTGGAAGGCGCAGGGCGACCGCGACCTGCTGGACGACGCCTCCGCGCCGGAAGTGCAGCTGCACGACGCCCTGCGCCTGGTCGAACCTGCCCTGGCCACGGCCCTGGCGCGCGAGGACTTCACCGCCGCCATGCAGGAACTGGCCGGCCTGCGCGGTCCGGTCGACGCCTTCCTCGACGGCGTGTTCGTCAATTCCGAGGTCGCCGCCGAGCGCGACAACCGGCTGAAGACGCTGGCCGCCGTGCGGGACGCCATGGGCAAGGTGGCCGACTTCTCGCTGGTTGGCGGGTAGATCAACTCACCTGGCAGCCGTCAGCCCGGGCATTGCGCCCGGAACAAGGTTTGAGAGGGTTTAGGCGCGGCGCCGCGCCGGGGTTTCGCGCTCGCCGCCGCTGGTGCGGAACTGGCTGACCAGCGACACCAACTGCGCCGTCTCGCCCTTCAGCGAATGAGTCGCGGCGGTGGCCTGTTCGACCATGGCGGCGTTCTGCTGCACCACCTGGTCCATGTGGTTGACCGCGATATTGACCTCGTTAAGGCCCGAGGCCTGTTCCTGGCTGGAGGCCGAGATGCCGCGCACAAGGTCGTCGATGGCGGCGACGCGGCCAACGATGCGGCTGAGCGCTTCGCCGGTCTGGCCCACCAGATCGACGCCGGCCCCGACCTGCTGCGAGGAGGTCGAGATCAGGGTCTTGATCTCCTTGGCCGCCTCGGCCGAGCGTTGAGCCAGGGCCCGCACTTCCTGGGCCACGACCGCGAAGCCGCGACCGGCGTCGCCAGCCCGGGCGGCTTCGACGCCGGCGTTCAGCGCCAGCAGGTTGGTCTGGAAGGCGATCTCGTCGATCACGCCAATGATCTGGGTGATCTGGCGCGAGCTGTCCTCGATCGCGCCCATGGCCTTGACGGCCTGACCGACCACCTCGCCGGAGCGTTCGGCTTCGGTGCGGGCCGAGGACACCTCGACGGTGGCGCGCTGGGCGCCGTCGGCGGTCTGGCGCACGGTGGCGGCGATCTCGTCGAGGGCGGCTGCGGTTTCCTCCAGGCTGGCGGCCTGCTGCTCGGTGCGGCGCGACAGGTCGTTGGAGGCGTGGGCAATCTCATCGGTGCCGGAACCGATCTGGCCGGCCACGTCGGAGATGGTGCGGATGGCCTCTTCCAGCCCGGTGGCGGCGGCGTTGAAGTCGCTCTTGAGGGCGGCGTAGTCGCTGGCCACCTGAGCGGCGATGCGGGTCGACAGGTCGCCGCTGGCCAGGCTGGACAGGCCCTTGGCCATGATCTCGACGACGGCCTGTTGTTCGCGGCCGGCTAGTTCGAAGGCGGCCTCCATGTCCTTGAGCTTCTTGTCCAGTTCCTGCTGGAAGCCGGCGGCCTGGACCTCGAGACGGGCCCGCTCCAGGCCCGACTGGCGGAACACCTGGACGCTCTTGGCCATCTCGCCGATCTCGTCGGCGCGGTCCGCGCCCGAGACGGTGATGTCGTTCTGGCCCGCCGCCATGCGACGCATGTCGCCAGCCAGTTCCAGCACGGGGCGGACGATGGCGGCGCGCGACATGACGATCAGGATGGCGGCGAAGATGATGCCCGCCAGCACGGCGGCGCTCATCAGGATCTCTGAGAAGGCGCCGACCTTCTGGGCGCGCTGGGTCGAGGCGTTCGAGGCCGCCTCGATCTTGTCCGAAGCGCTGTTCATCGCGCCTTCCAGCGTGGTGAACTGCGTCATAAAGCCCGGCATGGCCGCGATGGCTTGCACGCGATCGGCGCCGGCCAGGGCGACCATCTGGGTCGCCGACTTGACATAGGTGTCGAGCGGAGCCTTCAGATCGGCCAAGGCCGCGCGACTGGCCGGATCGGTGGCCAGGGCGTCATTGTCGGCGATCGCCTTGCGGAAGATCGCGGTGTGCTCGGTGAGATCCTTGCGGACGTCGGCGATCTGGATGCCCGATCCCGCGTCACCGGCCAATTGGCTCGACAGGACGTCGGCGCGCAGGGCGTCGTGCATCATGTCGGCCTCCATATGGTTGCGCAGGACTCCAGCCGACGCGTTGGCTTCTCGCAGCGCGTCGTCCAGCCGCGTGGTGGACCATAGGCCCGCGCCCGCGCCGGCCGTGCACAGCACCATGACAGCCGCGCCCGCGGCTATCACCTTTTGGTTGATCGTCCGAAGCATTTCGAGGTTCCGCATCCTTGTGAGATCCGGAATACCTTCAGCTAGTTAGATTAACGACATCTTCAAAGGCGTCGAGTCCCACCTATAATGTTGGTAAATGTCGGCGAATGAGACAAAAAGCCGCGCCTCTGGAATTTAACAGGCGGTTCAAGCCTCAGGTCTATTTTGAATGATTGAAACGGGGCCTCGCCATGAGTTTATTTAGACCTATACTACGTGGCGTAGCATGGTTCTCTGCTGCGCTGTTCATGGCGGGGGCGGGGGCGGGGCCGTCGGCGATGGCGCAAACGGTTGCTAGACAAGGCGCATGGTCCCACGAGGTGACCTATACCGCCGACGTCACCGGCGCCGTGAAGGGCGGCGCGGCGCGCGCGGGCAAGGCGCTGGACAATCTTGACGTGATCCTCGATGGCGACCTGGAAAAGCTCGTGGGTTGGCGCGGTGCAACCCTTCACGCCTACCTGCTAAACAACAGCGGCGGCGCGCCCAACGACGTGGCGGGCACGCTGCAGGGCATCGACAATATCGAGGTCGGTCGGCCCCGGACTCGGCTCTACGAGCTTTGGCTGAAGACTGGCTTCGCCGATGGCAAGGGATCGGCCCTGACGGGTCTCTACGACCTCAACAGCGAGTTCTATTCGACCGAGGCCTCGGGCCTGCTTCTGGCCCCGCCGTTCGGGATCGGCTCGGAGTTCGCGTCCACCGGTCCCAATGGTCCGTCGATCTTTCCGTCCACAGCCCTGGCCGTGCGGGTGCGGCTTGAGGGCGAGCAAGGACGCTATGTCCAGGCCGCCGCGCTGAACGCCGAGGCCGGCACGGTGGGTGATCCCGAGGGGCCGTCCACGAAGTTCGACAACGGCGCGATCCTGATTGCCGAAGCGGGGATCGGCGCCAGTTGGCGTGTCGCGGCCGGCGCCTGGTTCTATACCCGCCGCCAACCGGACCTGCGTAACCTGGACATCAACGGTGACCCGGCCCTCAGCAAGGCCCACGGCGGCTACGTGCTGGCGGAATATCCGTTCGTCGACGGCGGAGAGACTGGCCGGTCGGTTCGCGGCTTCGCCCGCATCGGCCTGTCGGATGGCGACACCACCCCGTTCAACTCGGGTTGGCAGGCAGGTGTGCTGGTGGAACGGGTCTTCGCCTCGCGCCCTGACAGCGCCTTCTCGGTGGGGATGGAGCAGGGGAGGCTGTCGACGAAGCAACGCGACAACACTCACGACCAAGGCCTCGTCCCGGCCGACGCAGAATCGAGCCTTGAGATCACCTATTCCGACAAGATCGCGCCGCGAATCACCCTGCAGCCCGACCTGCAGGTCATTCGCCGGGCCGGCGGCGATCGCGGCGCCGCGAACGTGGTGGTGATGGCGCTGCGCATGACGGTCACCCTGTTCTAGCGGTGACTCCATTCCGCAGACTCACATCTGTTTTCGAGACGCCGGGCCGACGCGCAAAACTCAATCAGGACAACGTTGTCATTGGAAGAATTTGCCGAAATTTCCGTTTAGACTGCGTTATGCAAACCGCCGGTGGACGCGTTCTTTGACAAGATGCTAGTGAACGCCCGGATATTGCAGTGCGGGATGGGCGTTTACGCTTTTTGTCCCAGGCCAGGACGGTTCCGATAGAGGATCGCCGGTTATTTTCACTTATCGCAGGGTGAACCAGAGATGCCGGTTGATACGCTGACCAAGACGCAGTGGGTCTATTCGTTCGGAGGAGGCGGCGCGGACGGCGACGCCAAGATGAAGAACTTGCTGGGGGGCAAGGGCGCCAATCTCGCCGAGATGTCGTCCCTGGGTCTGCCTGTGCCGCCAGGCTTCACGGTGACGACCGAGGCCTGCGTCCACTACTACGCCAACGGCAAGCAGTATCCAGGCGAGCTGACAGATCAGCTCAACGCCGGTCTCGCGACGGTGGAAAAGCTCACGGGCAAGAGCTTCGGCGACGTGAAGAACCCGCTCCTGGTCTCGGTGCGCTCGGGCGCGCGCGCCTCGATGCCGGGCATGATGGACACCGTCCTCAACCTGGGCCTGAACGACGAGACCGTCGAGGGCCTGGCCATCCTGTCGGGCGATCGCCGCTTCGCCTATGACAGCTATCGCCGCTTCATCCAGATGTACTCGAACGTGGTGCTCGACCTGGAGCACCACCTGTTCGAGGAGATCCTCGATGACCACAAGGACCGTCTGGACATCAGGGTCGACACCGCTCTGACCGCCGATGACTGGGCCGCAGTGATCAAGGACTACAAGGCCGCCGTGCACGACGCGCTTGGCAAGCCCTTCCCGCAGGATGTCCAGGAGCAGCTATGGGGCGCGATCGGCGCGGTGTTCGCCAGTTGGATGAACGACAGGGCCAAGTTCTATCGCCGCATGCACGACATCCCCGAGGCCTGGGGTACAGCCGTCAACATCCAGTCGATGGTGTTTGGCAACATGGGCGAGACCTCGGCCACCGGCGTGGCCTTCACCCGCAACCCGTCGAACGGCGACGCGCGCCTGTATGGCGAGTTCCTGATCAACGCCCAGGGCGAGGACGTGGTGGCCGGCATCCGCACGCCGCAGTCCCTGACCAAGGCAGCCCGCGAGGAGATGGGCGACACCGCCCCCTCGATGGAAGAGGCCATGCCGACCGTCTTCCAGCAGTTCAAGACCGTGGTCGAGACGCTGGAGCGCCACTATCGCGACATGCAGGACATCGAGTTCACGGTGGAGCAGGGCACGCTCTACATGCTGCAAACCCGCAGCGGCAAGCGCACGGCCAAGGCGGCGCTGAAGATCGCCGTCGACATGGCCGCCGAGGGCGTGATCTCACGCGACGAGGCGATCAACCGGGTCGAGCCGGCTTCGCTGGACCAACTGCTGCACCCGACCATTGACCCGACCGCCCATCGCGACGTGATCGCCAAGGGCTTGCCGGCCTCGCCGGGCGCGGCCACCGGCAAGATCGTCTTCGACAGCGCCGCCGCAGAAAAGGCCGCCGCCGCCGGTGAGAGCGTCATCCTGGTGCGCGAGGAAACCTCGCCCGAAGACATCCACGGCATGCACGCTGCCCGGGGCATCATCACCGCCCGGGGCGGCATGACCAGCCACGCCGCCGTCGTTGCGCGCGGCATGGGCCGGGCCTGTGTCTCCGGCGCTGGCGAGGTCGGCATCTTCCCTAAGGAGGCTCTGTTCCGGGTGCGCGGCCGCGAGTTCAAGGCCGGCGAGATCATCACCATCGACGGTTCGACCGGCGAAATCCTCAGCGGTTCGCCCAAGATGATCGAGCCGGAGCTGACCGGCGACTTCGCCACCCTGATGGTGTGGGCCGACGCCGCCCGCCGCATGAAGGTGCGCGCCAACGCCGAGACCCCGCTCGACGCCAAGACGGCCCGCCAGTTCGGCGCCGAGGGCATCGGCCTGTGCCGCACCGAGCACATGTTCTTCGACGACACCCGGATCGCCGCCGTTCGCGAGATGATCCTGGCCGATGACGAGGCCGGCCGTCGCGCCGCCCTGGCCAAGATCGCGCCCTTCCAGAAGGCCGATTTCGTCGAGCTGTTCACGATCATGGAAGGCCTGCCGGTCACCATCCGCCTGCTCGATCCGCCGCTGCACGAGTTCCTTCCGCATACGGAAGAAGACGTCGTGGCGGTGGCCAAGGCCACCGGCCTGGACGCCGGTAAGCTGATGCAGCGGGCCAAGGAGCTGCATGAGACCAACCCCATGCTGGGCCATCGCGGCTGCCGTCTTGGCGTCTCCTATCCCGAGATCTACGAGATGCAGGTCCGGGCGATCATTGAGGCGGCCTGCGACATCGCCCGAGATGGGGCCAAGTCGGGCAAGACCGCGCCGATCCCCGAGATCATGCACCCGCTGGTCGCCAAGGGCGAGGAGATGAAGTACCTGCGCGACCTGACCGACCGTACCGCCAAGGCCGTGCTGGAAGAGCAGGGGATGACCATCGTCTACACGGTCGGCACCATGATCGAGCTGCCGCGCGCCGCCCTGCGGGCCGGCGACCTGGCCGCCAACGCCGAATTCTTCAGCTTCGGCACCAACGACCTGACCCAGACCACTTTCGGCATCAGCCGCGACGACGCCGGCAAGTTCCTGGGCGCCTATATCGACAAGGGCATCTTCGACAAGGACCCCTTCGTCTCGCTCGACCAGGAAGGCGTCGGTGACTTGATCCGCATCGCCGCCGAACGCGGTCGCGCGGCCCGTCCGGGGATCAAGATGGGCATCTGCGGCGAACACGGCGGCGATCCGGCCTCGATCACCTTCTGCGAAAGCGTGGGCCTGGACTACGTTTCCTGCTCGCCCTACCGCGTGCCGATCGCCCGGTTGGCGGCGGCGCAAGCGGCGCTGGCGAACAAGGGGTAGTTCACCTCAACCCTTCATCCCCCCCTGTTCGGGAGATGAAGGGCGTGGGTTACTTCGTTGCGATCATCTCCGAACTCCGTCATCCCTGTGAAAACCTGGGCGAGGAAGCGGTGATGACGCGGATGATGATCGCAGGCCTGCTGTTGGTCGCCACCCCAACCTTCGCCCAGACCCCAGGCGCCCTCGACCTCCCGCTCTCCATCGACCTCGCCCGCGCCGCCGTCGACGCCTGCGCCGCCAAGGGCCTGCCGGTCAGCGCCAGCGTGGTCGATGACAAGGGCAACCCGCTCGTCGTGCTGCGGTCGCCCGCCAGCCAAAAGCCGCCGATCGCCGCGCCGCGCAAGGCGGCGACCGCCGTGCAGTTCGATGCTCCTGGCTCCGAGATGGAGCCGCGCCAGAAAGCCGACCCCGCCTTCGCCGCCCTGATCGCCGCCGAGCCCGATCGCCTCAATCCGCACGGCGGCTCGCTGCCGCTGCACATCGACGGCAAGCTGGTCGGCGGCCTGGCCGTGGCCGACACCACCCATGAGGCGGCCGACGCCTGCGCGCGTGTGGCGCTGGCGAAGTTTGGTGACCGGTTGAACTAGGGCTTCACCCCCGCCCTCTCGCTCCACAGGTCCAAATCGCTCTCACGCCCGATCAGCGCCAGCCCTGAAGCGATGGACTCAAACTCCCCGCCGCTCTCGATCTTCGCCTCGCCGAACCGGCGCAGGAAGATGTCGCGCACCGCTGGCACGAACGAACTGCCGCCGGTCAGGAAGACGCGGTCCACGCCGTCGGGACCCAGGCCCGAACGCGCCAGCGCCTGATCAACGGCGCCTTCGATGGCCTTGAGCTCCGGGGCGATCCAGCCTTCGAAGTCCGACCGCTTCACCGCCTTCTCGATCAGCACCGAGCCGGCCTCGAAGCGGAACGTCGCCTCGTCATGGCTCGACAGCGCCTCCTTCAGCGCCGACACAGCGCGGTAGAGGGCGTAGCCGTGGTTGTCGTCCAGCACCTCGATCAGCCGGGCGATCTTTTCCGGCTCCATGGCCGTGCGCTCCAGGGCGCGGATGTCGCGCATGTCCTTGGAGGCCCGCAGCAGGGCCAACTGATCCCATCGGGCGAAGGCGGTGTAATAGCGTTGCGGGATCGGCAAGCGGTTGTCGAACGCGCGATAAAGGCTGCCCTTGCCCAGTTCTGGCGAGACCAGATGGTCAATAATCCGGTAATCGAAGGCGTCGCCGGCCACGCCGACGCCCGAGCGGGCGAGGGCCGTGGAGCGCAATGCTCCTCCGGACCGCTCGAACCGCACGATCGAGAAGTCGCTGGTGCCGCCGCCAAAGTCGGCAACCAGCACGGTGGCGTCCTGCGTCAGTTGGCGGGCGAAGAAGAACGCCGCCCCGACCGGCTCATAGGCATAGCGGATGTCGGTAAAGCCCAGGCGCGCAAAGGCCGCCTCGTAGCGCTGCAGGGCCAGGGCCTCGTTGGGGTTGCCACCGGCGAAGGTCACGGGCCGGCCGACGATGACGCGGGCGGGCAGGGCGGCCATGGCCGCGCCGCCGTGCTCCTTGAGCTTCAGCAGGAAGGCGGCCAGCAGGTCCTCGAACAGATAGCGCTTGCTGAGGATCTTGGTCTCGGTGAAGGCGGCGCTGGCGGCGAAGGTCTTGAACGACTGGATGAACCGGGTCTCCAGCGGGTCCTCGACATAGGCCTCGATGGCCCAGGGGCCGGCCTCGACCACTCGTTCGTTCGGGCGCCCGTCGGTTCCCATCACCGCATGGAAACTCAAGGCCGAGCGGAAGGCGAAGATGTCGCCGTCCGTGGTCGGGAACCGCACCAGCGTGGCGGGTCCATCGCCCTGGGTCATCGAGACCACGGTGTTGGTCGTGCCGAAGTCGATACCGATCGTCGGGCCGATCGCCGGCGGGGAGGCGGACGTCATGGAGGGGAGCCTGGGCGGGAGGAGGCAGGGTTCCTAAACCCCCAGGCGCGCACGTCAAGCGTGGGCGCATGTTTGGGTCCGCAAACCGTTGAGACACATCGCTTTGATCGCGGCTTGGATAGCCCCCAGCATCCTCGCGATTGACTCGCTCGCCCGCCTCCTGTCGAAACGGCCCTCAACAGGAGGGCTCCGGCCTTGGAAGATTTCGACGTCGTGGTGCTGGGCGCCGGCGCGGCCGGCATGATGTGCGCTATCGAGGCGGGCAAGCGCGGGCGCCGGGTTTTGGTGCTCGACCACGCCAAGGCCCCGGGCGAGAAGATCCGCATCAGCGGGGGCGGGCGCTGCAACTTCACCAACGTCAACACCGCGCCGGCCAACTTCCTGTCGGCCAATCCGAAGTTCTGCGTCTCGGCCCTGCGCCGCTACCGGCCGTCCGACTTCATCGCGCTCGTTCAGAAGTACGACATCGCCTTCCACGAGAAGGCGCTGGGCCAGCTGTTCTGCGACGGCTCGGCCAAGCAGGTCATAGACATGCTGCTGACCGAGATGGACAGGGCTGGGGTCACACTGCGGATCGAGACCGAGATCAAGGGCGTGGCCCGGGAGGAGGGCGGCTACGTGGTGAGCACTTCGCGCGGTCCGATGCGTTGCGCCTCGCTGGTGGTCGCCACCGGCGGCAAGTCGATCCCGAAGATGGGCGCCACGGGCCTGGGCTACGACCTGGCCCAGCAGTTCGGCCTGGCGATCGTCGAAACCCGGCCAGCGCTGGTGCCCCTGACCTTCGAGGTCAAGACCCTGGAGCGCCTGGCTCCGCTGTCGGGCGTGGCGCTGGACGCCGTCGTGACCAGCGGCAGGACGAGGTTCGCCGAGGCCATGCTGTTCACTCATCGCGGCCTGTCGGGGCCTTCGATTCTGCAGGTTTCGTCCTACTGGCGCGAAGGCGGCGAGATCAGCGTCGACATGGCGCCGGGCGCCGACGTGTTCGCGATGCTGAAGACCGCCCGCACCGCTACCCCCAAACGGGCCCTGGCGACGGTGCTGTCGGAGCTGTTGCCCAAGCGCCTGGCCCAACTGATCGCCGAGGACGCTGGGGCCTATGGCAATCTGGCCGACTGCTCGGATGTGCTGCTGCGCGGCGTGGCCGCCACGGTCAACGCCTGGACGTTCAAGCCGGTGGGGTCGGAGGGCTATCGCACGGCGGAAGTCACGCTGGGCGGGGTCGATACCGACGGGCTGGACTCGCGGTCGATGGAGGCCAAGGCGGCGCCAGGGCTCTATTTCATCGGTGAGGTGGTGGACGTCACCGGCTGGCTAGGCGGGTATAATTTCCAGTGGGCCTGGGCGTCGGGCTGGTGCGCGGGGCAGGCGGTTTAGAAAGTCCTCCCCCTGTGGGGCAGGTGTCGCTCAATGGGCGACGGAGGGGGGAGTGATCGGCCGCCAGCCTTGGCCCGGATCGACCCTAAAACTCCCCCACCGATCGCTGCGCGATCGCCTCCCCCCACAGGGGGAGGACTTCGGATCACTACTTTTTCTTGAACGGCGCCTTAGCGCCGGCCGGCTTCTTGCCGAAGGCGGGCTTGGCGCCAAACGCCGGCTTGTCACCGAACGCGGCCCCACTCTTAAAGGCATTGGGGGCCTTGAAGGGCTTGGGACCCTTGAACGGCTTGGCGGGGCCGTCATTGCTCTTGCCGGCATAGGGCTTGCCGCCCGTCGCGCCGTCGCGGGGACGGGCGACGTAGGGGGCCTTGGCCGGCTTGGCTTCCGGATCATAGGGCACGCTCTCGCGGGCTTCACGCGGGGCGCGGCGCGGGGCCGGGCCTTCGTTCAGCGGCGAATAGGCCTTGGGAGCCTCGTCGCGCGGGGCGCGGGGCTTGAAGTCGCGCGGGGCCTCGTCGCGGGCGGCCGGGCGCGGCTTGAAATCACGCTTGGGGCCGTCGTCACGGGGTTTGTAGTCGCGCTTGGGCTCTTCGCCGCGCGCATAGGGCCTGGCGTTCGAAACGCCGTCGGCGCTGTAGGACGACGGACGCGGCGAGCTGTCGCGCGAGCCAGGGGCGTTGGCGCGTGGCGCACGGGGGGCGTCGTCCCGTGGCGGACGCGGGCTGTATTCGCGACGCGGGCCGTCGTTGTCGTCGCGCGGCGGACGCGGCGCGTATTCCTTGCGCGGACCGGAAGCATCACGGGCGGCCGGGGCCGTGGTCGGGGTGATGGTCACGTCGTCGCGCACGGTGTTCTGGACGGCGGCGCCGAACTTCACTTCCGCCTCGGCCGAGATCTCGAATTTGGTATCGTAGTCAAAGATCCGGATCGAGCCGATGTCCTTCTTGGTGATGTGGCCCAGGCGGCAGATCAGCGGGATCAGCCACTTGGGATCGGCGTTGTTGCGACGGCCGGTATTGAGGCGGAACCAGGCCGAATTGGCCATGTCGGCGCGCGGCTCGCGCTCGGGACGGTCGCCGTCGTCGCGCGAACCCCCATCCCGCGAACCGAAGTCGCGCGGGGCGCGGTCGGCGAAGCGGTCGGCGGCGTCGTTGGAGCGCGGGCCGGCGTCGCGCGAGCCCGTTTCTCGGCTACGGGGGCCCGGATCGGCGCCGTGGCGCGGGTCGTCATAGATCTCTTCCGGAGCCGGCAGCTTGGCCCGGCGGGTGCGGATGAGGGCCGAGGCGATCTCGATCGGCGTGCGCTTGGCCAGCATGGCCTCGGCCAGGGGGGCGTCTTCTTCCATCGACGGTTCGTCGAAGATCGGGTCGTCGAGCAGGCGCTCGGTGTCCTTCAGGCGGATCTCGTCGGCGGTCGGGGCGCCGCCCCAATGGCCTTCAACGCCGGCGGCCATCAGCAACTGCTCGGCCTTGCGGCGACGGGTATAGGGCACGACGAGCGCCGAGACGCCCTTCTTGCCGGCCCGGCCGGTGCGGCCCGAACGGTGCAGCAGGGTGGCCTTGTTGACCGGGATTTCGGCATGGATCACCAGGCCCAGGTCGGGCAGGTCCAAACCGCGGGCGGCGACGTCGGTGGCGACGCAGACGCGGGCATGGCCGTCGCGCAGGGCCTGCAGGGCGTCGGCGCGTTCGCGTTGCGAAAGTTCACCCGACAGCCCGACCACGGCGAAGCCGCGCTCGCGCAGCTTGGAGTGCAGGGCGCGGACGCTTTCGCGGGTGTTGCAGAACACCAGGGCGCCGGGGCTTTCGAAATAGCGCAGCAGGTTGACGACCGCGTGCTCGATCTCGTTGGGCGCCACGCGGACGGCGCGGTATTCGATGTCTCGGTGCGGCTCGTTGCGTCCGACCGTGTCGATGCGCAGGGCGTCGTTCTGATAGCTCTTGGCCAGTTGCACGATTTCGCGCGCCAGGGTGGCCGAGAACAGTAGGGTGCGGCGCTCGCTCGGCGCGGCGTCGAGGATGAATTCCAGGTCCTCGCGGAAGCCCATGTCGAGCATCTCGTCGGCCTCGTCGAGGACGGCGACCTTCAGCTCGGACAGGTCCAGGTGGCCGCGCTCGATGTGGTCGCGCAGGCGGCCGGGGGTGCCGACCACGATATGGGCGCCAAAGTTCAGGGCGCGCTGCTCGCGGCGAGCGTCCATGCCGCCCACGCAGTTGACGACCACGGCGCCGGCGTCGGCATAGAGCCAGGCCAGTTCGCGATTAACCTGGATGGCCAGTTCGCGGGTCGGGGCGATGACCAGACACATCGGCAGGCCGGCCTTGCCGAACTTTTCGGCGTCGCCCAGCAGGGTGGTGGCGGCGGCGAGACCGAAGGCGACAGTCTTGCCCGAGCCGGTTTGGGCGCTGACCAGCAGGTCGCGGCCGACGGCGCCCTCTTCCAGCACAGCGGCCTGGACGGGGGTGGGCTCAAGGTAACCTTGAGCGGCAAGAGCCCGCTCAAGAGCGGGGTGGGAGGCGGGGAAGGGCATACAGGTCCAGTTCGTTTCAAGCGAACGGCGCACACACAAAGCGCGCGGCTCGCACCACGACCAAATACGACCCCCAAGCGGACCGTGTTCTTGGTCAATAATCTTTAAAGAATAGACCGTTTTCGTCCGGATGCCGAGAAGGGCGGGACAAAAGGGGCCTGTTGGGCGGCCTAAGGAGGCCAAAACGTTGCGGAAAGCAAGAGGGCTGGGGAAAGATTGCTGCGGTGCGGCGAAAAGGTCCGCCGCGCGTACCTCTAAAGCCCTCTCAACGTGGGAGGACTTAGAATAGCAGCCCAAACAGTCGGCAATCCCGCCGCTCGCCATCGCGGTCCACATGACCCTTCAGATAGCCTTCCTCCTCGAAGCCCAGCTTGCGCAGCACCTTCTCCGAGCGGATGTCGCCAACATGGGTGCGGGCGATCATCCGCTTTAGGCCGAGCGGCGAGGCGCAATGGGCCAGCAGAGCAGCGGCGGCTTCAGTGGCGAAGCCTTGGCCCCAGCCCGCTCGGGCGACGATGAAGCCCAGTTCGCCGCGATAGTGGCGCCAGTCGAGATCGACCAGTTCGCAATAGCCGAGGAACGCCCCGGAATGGGTGTGGCGGATGGCCCAGTAGAGACCGGTCCGGTCAGCCATCTCGGCGACCTGGCCCGCGACGGCGGCCTTCACCTCGTCGGGATCCTCGATGGCGGCGCGGTCCCAGTGGGCCATCACCTCAGGATCGCTCATGAACGGATAGACGTAGGGGGCGTCCTCGACGGTCAGCGGCGCCAAGGTCAGGCGTTCGGTCTCGAGGATCATGCGCGCGAACAAACCTGAAGACGGACTTGAGTGGGGCTGGTTGATCCCCAGCTATGGCGTGGGCCTGTCGCAAGTGATAGAGGGGCCGCTTCGTTTTTCGCGGTGGAATCGTCCGTCGCCCGGATCGAGATCGAATTACACATGCTCATCGGCGTTCTGCTGGCCATCAACATCATTGTTTGCGTCGTCTTGATCATCGTGGTGCTGCTTCAGCGCTCCGAGGGCGGCGCCCTTGGCATGGGCGGCGGTGGCGGCGGTTTCATGACCGCGCGCGGCGCCGGCGATCTGCTGACCCGCACGACCTGGATCCTGTTCTCGGTGTTCTTGATCATCAGCCTGACGCTGACCATCCTGACCGGCCGGATGTCGGGCGGCAATTCGGTGGTCGATCGCCTGAAGCTGGACGGCCTGGACACCAAGACCCTGGCGCCAGCGACCCTGCCAGCGCCGGGCGCGACCCTGCCGTCGGCCGCCACCACGCCTTCGACGGCCGCCCCGGCGGCCATCGAGGCTCCGGCCCCGCAGATCAGCGCCCCGACCCCGACGATCGCCACGCCCAAGCCGGCCGCCTCGATCGCCAGGCCTGCCGCCAAGACGGTCGTCGAAGCCCCGCCACCGGCGATTACGGCGCCGGCCGCCTCGACGGAAAAGCCGGCCCAGTAAGGGTCGGCTACATTTTAATGTTGATGAACAGCGGTCTTTTCGCCGCTGCCCCCGAATCGCGGCTAATCTGATTGCCCATGACCCGGTACATTTTCATCACCGGCGGCGTGGTTTCCTCCTTGGGAAAAGGCCTCGCCTCCGCAGCGCTCGGAGCGCTCCTGCAGGCGCGAGGCTACAAGGTCCGCCTTCGTAAGCTCGACCCCTATCTCAACGTCGATCCGGGCACGATGAGCCCTTATCAGCACGGCGAGGTCTTCGTCACCGACGACGGGGCCGAGACCGACCTGGACTTGGGCCACTACGAGCGCTTCACCGGCGTGTCGGCGACCAAGGCCGACAACATCACCACCGGCCAGATCTACAAGACGATCATCGAGAAGGAACGGCGCGGCGACTATCTGGGCGCGACCGTCCAGGTGATTCCGCACGTCACCAACGAGATCAAGAACTTTGTCCTTTCGCCGGCGATGGACGAGACCGGCGAGAAGCCGGTCGACTTCGTGCTGGTCGAGATCGGCGGCACGGTGGGCGACATCGAGGGCCTGCCGTTCTTCGAGGCCATCCGCCAACTGCGCCAGGACCTGCCGCGCGGCCAGAGCTGCTACGTGCACCTGACGCTGCTGCCTTTCATCAAGACGGCCGGCGAGATGAAGACCAAGCCCACCCAGCACTCGGTCAAGGAACTGCGCTCGATCGGCATACAGCCGGACATTTTGCTCTGCCGCTGCGAGCAGGAGATCCCGGTCGAGGAAAAGCGCAAGATCGCCCAGTTCTGCAACGTGCGGCCCAGCGCCGTGATCCAGGCTATGGACAGCGCCTCGATCTATGCAGTGCCGATCGACTATCACAAGGAAGGCCTGGACGCCGAGGTGCTGGAAGTGTTCGGCATGGGCGACGCGCCCAAGCCCGACCTCAGCCGCTGGGAAGCCATCGACCAGACCGTCAACCACCCCGACGGTGAGGTGACCATCGCCGTGGTCGGCAAATATACGGTCTTGAAGGACGCCTATAAGTCGCTGATCGAGGCCCTGCACCACGGCGGCCTGGCCAACAAGGTCAAGGTCAATCTGGACTGGGTCGAGAGCGAGACCTTCGAGGGCGACCCCGGTGCGGCCGCGGCCCGCCTGGAGAACGCCCATGCCATCATGGTGCCCGGCGGCTTCGGCGAGCGGGGGGCTGAAGGAAAGATTCGAGCCGCCCAATTCGCCCGCGAACGCAAGGTGCCCTATTTCGGCATCTGTTTTGGCATGCAGATGGCGGTGATCGAGGTGTTGCGAAACGTGGCGGGCGTCAAGGACGCCTCGTCCAGCGAGTTTGGCCCCACCGATCGTCCCGTGGTCGGCATCATGACCGAGTGGATCAAGGGCAACGAGACCGTCCAGCGGCGCAGCAACGATGACCTGGGCGGCACTATGCGCCTGGGGGCCTATGACGCCGTCCTGACGCCCGGCTCGAAGGTCGCTGGCATCTACGGCACGACGGACATCAGCGAGCGCCACAGGCACCGCTACGAGGTCAATATCGGCTACGCCCACCTGATGGAGGACGCCGGCCTGAAACTGACCGGCCGTTCGCCCAACGGCGTGCTGCCCGAGATCGTCGAGCGCGAGGACCATCCGTGGTTCATCGGCGTGCAATATCACCCCGAGCTCAAGAGCCGCCCGTTCGCCCCGCATCCGCTATTTGCGAGCTTCATCGCGGCGGCGAAGGAGCAGGGCAGACTCGTCTAACAACCCCGGTTGCATCCTCGGGGAGTTTCAGGCATAGACGCGCCCTCACACGGCGGCCTGGGTCCTTCCCGAGTCGCCGTCTCCAGTTTCCAAGCTCAGCGAGCAGAGTCCTCTTCGATGGCCGTTCCCAAAAGAAAAACTTCGCCTTCTCGCCGGAACATGCGCCGGTCGCACCACGCCCTGGGCGCCAATTCCTTCGTGGAAGACAAGGACTCGGGCGAACTGCGTCGTCCGCACCACGTCGACCTGAAGACCGGTCTCTATAACGGCAAGCAGATCCTGACGCCGAAGGAAGACTAGTTTCGCGGTCTCTCCGCTCCGGCGGGGCGACACGACGATGCCTGAAAGGCGGCGATCTCCGGATCGCCGCCTTTTCGCATTTTTCCCCAGGCCGCGACGGCTTGACCCGTGTTCCAAAGAACGGCGTTTTCGGCAATCTCGTCGAAAAACCATGTTATCTTGGTGACAAGGGAGATCCGCCCATGCTCACACGCCGAAATCTAACGGCGGGACTGGGATTGCCGCTACTGGCCGAACAGGCCCTGGCTAGATCCACGACGCCCGCGCCCCCGGCCATCGCGCCCCAGGCGCAGTCCTCCGCAGGGCCTTTGGTCGCGCCCGACCAGCAAGCCATCTTCGTCGACACCGCGCTGGACGCCTCCGACCGCATGACCGTCGAGGTGTTCATCGATGGGAAGGGCCCCTTCAACTTCGTGGTCGATACCGGCGCCGACCGCAGCGCCATCTCCGTCCCCTTGGCCGAGCGCCTGGGGTTGGAGCGCGGGAAGGACGTGATGCTGCACGGCGTCAGCGGCTCGGCCCTGACACCGACGGCCAAGGTGGCGCTTATGGTGTCGGGCGACTCGCGGATGAGGAACGCCCAGCTTCCGGTCCTGCCGCCTGAGCGACTCGGAGTCGATGGCCTGATGGGCATCGACATGCTCGAGGACCGCAACGTGGTGATGGATTTCCGACGCCACCGACTGGAGGTGCGTCGTAGCAGCGCCCTCAGCCCGGCCTTTTCGGGGGTGAGAGAGGTCTCGGTCATCGCCGACCAGCGTTTTGGACGTCTGACGATCGCCAATGCGCGGGTCAGCGGCGTGCGCTGCGTGGCCTTCATCGATTCAGGGTCCGGCGCCAGCATCGGCAACCTGGCCCTGGCCGAGGCCATCAAGCTGCGGCTGCGCCGCCGGCCCGAGCCGAGCATGGCGGTTCATCTGATCGGCGCGGCAGGGGAGGCGACGCTCGGCGAGTTCCGGATCGTCCGCTCGATCGAGCTGGGGTCGCTGCGAATGACCAACCTGCCGCTGGTGCTGGCCGACCTGCATATCTTCGACCTCTGGGAGCTCAACAAGCGGCCAGCGGTGCTGCTGGGGGTGGACGTGTTGAAGATGTTCGCGCGGGTCGAGCTCGATTTCGGTTCCGACCGGGTCAAGTTCCGGCTCGGCAAGGGCTGGTCGCCGCCGGTGCTGCAGGCCTGAGGGCATACGGTCGTTCGGACGATGACGTCCCGCGCCGGTTGCGGTTCGGGGTCTGCGCCGGTAAGGGGAAGCGCCTTTTGAAAGGGAGCTCCCATGACCGAGATCGTCGACATCATCGCCCGCGAAATCCTCGACAGCCGCGGCAATCCGACGGTCGAGGTCGATGTCGTCCTCGAAGACGGCGCGTTTGGCCGCGCCGCCGTGCCCTCGGGGGCCTCGACAGGCGCGCACGAAGCGGTCGAGAAGCGCGACGGCGACAAGGGTCGCTACGGCGGCAAGGGCGTGAAGTCGGCGGTCGACGCGGTCAATGGCGAGCTGTTCGACGCGCTGTCGGGCGTGGACGCCGAGGACCAGCGCCGCCTCGACACCTTGATGATCGCCCTGGACGGCACGGCCAACAAGAGCCGCCTGGGCGCCAACGCCATTCTCGGCGTGTCGCTGGCCACCGCCAAGGCCGCCGCCGAATCGGCCGGCCTGCCGCTCTACAAATATGTCGGCGGCGTCAGCGCTCGCGTGCTGCCGGTGCCGATGATGAACATCATCAATGGCGGCGCCCATGCCGACAATCCGATCGATATCCAGGAATTCATGATCCTGCCGACCGGCGCCCCGACCTTCGCCGAGGCCTTGCGCATGGGCGCCGAAATCTTCCACGGCCTGAAGAAGGCCCTGAAGGACGCCGGTCACAACACCAATGTCGGCGATGAAGGCGGCTTCGCCCCCAATCTCGGCTCGGCCGAAGACGCCCTGGCCTTCATCGTCAAGGCGGGCGAGGCGGCCGGCTACAGGTCGGGCGAGGACTTCGTGCTGGGCCTGGACGTCGCCGCCACCGAGTTCTTCAAGAACGGCAAGTACGAGCTGGAAGGCGAGGGCAAGAGCCTGGATCCGGGTAAGATGGTCGACTACCTGGCCGGCCTCGCCGACAAGTTCCCGATCCTGTCGATCGAGGACGGCATGTCGGAAGACGATTTCGAGGGCTGGAAGCTGCTGACCGACACGCTGGGCAAGAAGGTCCAGCTGGTGGGCGATGACCTGTTCGTCACCAATCCCAAGCGCCTGCAGATCGGTCTCGATCAGGGCCTGGCCAATTCGATCCTGGTCAAGGTCAACCAGATCGGCACCCTGTCGGAAACTATCGACGCCGTCGATATGGCCCACCGCGCCGCCTACACCAGCGTCATGAGCCACCGGTCTGGCGAGACCGAGGACAGCACCATCGCCGACCTGGCCGTGGCCCTGAACTGCGGTCAGATCAAGACCGGCTCGCTGGCCCGCTCGGACCGGCTGGCCAAGTACAACCAACTGCTGCGCATCGAGGAAGCCCTCGACGACCAGGCCGTCTATGCCGGTCGCGCGGTCCTCAAGGGACGCTAATCTCCGCCAACGAACGACAGGGGGCGGCGCTTCGGCGCCGCCCCTTTTTGTTTGAACAGGTTCGCGCGGCAGGTGATTCTGACGCAACCGCCTAAACGCCAGGCGCCCGGCGCCAAGGTTCACCAACAATTTTTCTAAAAGCAAAACTGACCGGGCGGCCGCAGCGCCGCGAAAAACGCGCCGAAACGGCTGTTTAGATGCTGCAATGCGGTATCTAGATGCCTTTGAAACCATCTCAAATGAAAGCGTTATGATGCTGCTTTCGATCTCTTGCGGTCACCTGCCCAAACCGCCCGTTTAGTAAGGCGTTAAGCATGATCGGGCAGGGTAAACTTCCCCTGCTGGGAATCGATGATGTTCGCCCGACTGCAACCCTTCCTGCCGACTGCGGCGCTTCTCCTGTTGATCACTTACTTCGTGTTTCACGCCCTGACGGGCGAACGGGGCCTGTTATCGACGTCGCAGCGCAACGCAGATCTTGCCGCCGAGACGCTGGAGCTGAAGAAGATCCACGCCGAAAGGATGGACCTTGAGGCCCGCGCTCGTCTATTACGCAGCGGCAGTTTGTCGGAGGACCTGTTGGAGGAGCGCGCGCGTTCTCTCCTCGGATATGCCGACCCCAAGGACTACGTGATCCGTACCCAGCGCTAAGGCGCCGTACGGATTGGTTTCTGCGGAGCTGCCGACGGGATCAGGCGAACCTGACCTGTTTTCGGGTTTGACCAAGGGCTCATCGGCGCGGAACCGAAGGTTGGTTCGCACGGTGAGCTTCCAGGAGCAGGGCCGCGATGAAGATTGGCCAGGGAGAGTTGAATGGCGCGCACGCGCAAGGGTGAAGCCCCCGCGGGGAAGGCCGACGCCACCGGTGTCAACACCTTCGTCGGCAAGGACGAGCTTCTGAAATTCTACCAGAACATGCTGCTGATCCGCCGCTTCGAGGAGCGCGCCGGCCAGCTGTACGGCATGGGCCTGATCGGCGGTTTCTGCCACCTCTACATCGGTCAGGAAGCCATCGCGGTCGGCATGCAGTCGATCAAGGTCAAGGGCGACCAGATCATCACCGGCTACCGTGACCACGGCCACATGCTGGCCGCCGGCATGGATCCAAAGGAAGTCATGGCCGAGCTGACCGGTCGCGCGGGCGGCTCGTCGCGCGGCAAGGGCGGCTCGATGCACATGTTCAACATCGAAACCGGCTTCTACGGCGGCCACGGCATCGTCGGCGCCCAAGTCTCGCTCGGCACCGGCCTGGCGCTGAACAACCATTACCGGGGCAACGGAAACGTGGCCTTCGCCTATTTCGGCGACGGCGCGGCCAACCAGGGCCAGGTCTACGAAAGCTTCAACATGGCCCAGCTGTGGAAGCTGCCGGTCGTGTATGTGATCGAGAACAACCAGTACGCCATGGGCACCAGCGTCGAGCGTTCGGCGTCGGAAACCGCCTTCCACAAGCGCGGCACCTCGTTCCGGATCCCCGGCGAGGAAGTCGACGGCATGGACGTCACGGCCGTCGCCGAGGCCGGCGCCCGCGCCGCCGAGCACGCCCGTAGCGGCCAGGGTCCTTTCATCCTCGAGATGAAGACCTATCGCTATCGCGGCCACTCGATGTCCGACCCGGCCAAGTACCGCACCAAGGACGAGGTCGATAACGTCAAGCAGACCCGCGATCCGATCGACCACCTGAAGGAACGCCTGGCCAAGGTCGGCGTCACCGAGGACGATCTGAAGGTGGTCGACGCCGAGGTGAAGCGCATCGTCGCCGAAGCCGCCGAGTTCGCCCGCACCAGCCCCGAGCCGGATCCCTCCGAACTCTATACCGACGTCTATCTGGAGGCCGCCCAGTGAGCGTCGATATTCTGATGCCCGCCCTGTCTCCGACCATGGAAGAGGGCACCCTGGCCAAGTGGCTTGTCAAGGTGGGCGACACGGTCAAGGCCGGCGACGTGATCGCCGAGATCGAGACCGACAAGGCGACGATGGAAGTCGAAGCCGTGGACGAGGGCGTCATCGAGGCCCTGCTGATCGACGCCGGCTCCGAGAACGTCAAGGTCAACACCCCGATCGCCAAGCTGTCGGGCGAGGACAGTGGTTCGACCCCGGCTCCGGCCTCCGCGCCCGCCGCTGCCGCTGAACCCGTCGCCGCCGCGCCGGCTCCCGTGGCCGCCGCTCCGGCGACCATCTCGGCCGCCTCGACCTTCGCTGATCCGGAAATCCCGGCCGGCACGCCGATGAAGAAGATCACCGTGCGCGACGCCCTGCGCGACGCCATGGCCGAGGAAATGCGCCGCGACGACAAGGTCTTCCTGATGGGCGAGGAAGTCGCCCAGTATCAGGGCGCCTACAAGGTCTCGCGGGATCTCCTCCAGGAGTTTGGCGACAAGCGGGTCATCGACACCCCGATCACCGAGCACGGCTTCGCCGGCCTCGGCGTCGGGGCGGCCATGGCCGGCCTCAAGCCGATCGTCGAGTTCATGACCTGGAACTTCGCCATGCAGGCGATCGACCAGATCATCAACTCGGCGGCCAAGACGCTCTACATGTCAGGCGGCCAGATCAAGTCGTCGATCGTGTTCCGCGGCCCCAATGGCGCGGCCTCGCGGGTCGGCGCCCAGCACAGCCAGGACTACGCGGCCTGGTACGGCAACGTCCCCGGCCTGAAGGTCATCGCGCCCTATGACGCGGCCGACGCCAAGGGCCTGTTGAAGGCCGCCATCCGCGACCCGAACCCGATCGTCTTCCTCGAACACGAGATGATGTACGGCCACGAGTTCGACATCCCGGATGTCGAGGACTGGGTCGTGCCGATCGGCAAGGCCAAGGTCCGTCGTTTCGTCGCCGAGGGTCACACC
The DNA here is from genome assembly GCF_049896325.1 of Caulobacter sp. DWP3-1-3b2. Classification (NCBI taxonomy): domain Bacteria; kingdom Pseudomonadati; phylum Pseudomonadota; class Alphaproteobacteria; order Caulobacterales; family Caulobacteraceae; genus Caulobacter; species Caulobacter sp. DWP3-1-3b2. Next base: position 3,907 of record NZ_JAFCUB010000016.1, on the reverse strand, counting down.
GGTCCCAGCGTCACCATCGCCACCTATTCGCGGATGGTCGGCTTTGCCCTGCAAGCCGCCGAGGAACTGGCCAAGGAGGGCGTCGAGGCCGAGGTCGTCGACCTGCGCACGATCCGTCCGATGGACCACGCCACGATCCTTGAAAGCGTCAAGCGGACCAACCGTCTGGTGACGGTCGAGGAGGGCTGGGGCCCGATGGGCGTCGGCGCCGAGATTGTCGCCCGCATCACCGAGTTCGGCTTCGACTATCTGGACGCCCCGCCGCTGCGGGTTCACCAGGAAGACGTGCCGCTGCCCTATGCGGCCAATCTTGAAGCCCTGTCGCTGCCGTCGGTCCCCAAGATCGTCAAGGCGGCCAAGGCGGTCTGCTACCGGTGATCGCGCGTCCCGCTCACCGAGGTTCTGGCCTGTGTGAGCGGGCAGGGGGCTGGGCATGACCCAGACCCTCAACGGCTCCTGCCACTGCGGCGCGGTCCATGTGCAGCTCGACCCCGGCAAGCCGGTGGCCGAGCTGGCGTTGCGGGCCTGCCAATGCGGCTTCTGCCGTCGGCACGGCGCGCGGACCACCAGTGATCCAGGCAGCCGGCTGCACATCACCGCCGCGCCGGGGTCGCTGACGCGTTACCGGTTCGCACGCCGCAAGGTGGACTTTCTGATCTGCCGCGAATGCGCCGTCTACGTCGCGGCGCTGATCGAGGACGAGGGCCAGGCCTACGCCACCCTCAATGTCGTGGGGACCGACCTGCCGGGTTTCGCCGAGCGCGAGCCTGAACGGCTGGACTATCATGACGAAACGGACGAACAACGCCTTGCCCGTCGCAAGGCTCGCTGGACGCCGACCACTTTGGTCGAAGCCGTCCCGAACGCTTGAGGAAGACTCTCAATGTCGATCGACATCCTGATGCCCGCCCTGTCGCCCACCATGGAGGAGGGGACCGTCGCCAAGTGGCACGTCAAGGTCGGCGACACCGTCAAGGCCGGCGACGTGATCGCCGAGATCGAGACCGACAAGGCGACGATGGAAGTCGAAGCCGTCGATGAAGGCGTGATCGAAGCCATACTGGTCGAGGCCGGGACCGAGAACGTCAAGGTCAACGCCCAGATCGCCAAGCTGACGGGCGAGGGCGAAAGCCCGGCTCCGCCGCCGGCCGCGGCCGCTCCCGTCGCCGAGGCGCCAAAGGCCGCCCCGACGCCCGCTGCGCCTGACCAGGCCGCTGGCGAAACCGCTGCCCCAGCCAAGGCTGCGCCCGCCGTCGCGCCGACCGGCGACCGCGTGTTCGCCTCGCCCCTGGCTCGCCGCCTGGCTTCGGCCGCCGGCCTGGACCTGAAAGCCATCACCGGCTCGGGGCCCCACGGCCGCGTGGTCAAGGCCGACGTCGAGGCCGCCGGCAAGGGCGGCGCGACTGCCGCTGCCGCTCCGAAGGCCGCTGCGGCCGCCTCGGCTCCGACGGCCGCCGCCGAGCCGCGCAAGGTTCTGTCGCTGGAGCAGATGGGCATCCCCGCCGGCTCCTACGACCTGATCCCGCTGGACGGCATGCGCAAGACCATCGCGCGCCGCCTCACCGACAGCTTCCGCGACGTGCCGCACTTCCCGCTGGTCATCGATCTGGAGATCGACGCCCTGCTGGCCGCCCGCGCCAAGATCAACCGCCTGCTGGAAGGCCAGGGCGTCAAGGTCTCGGTCAATGACATCGTCATCAAGGCCTGCGCCGTGGCGCTCAAGCGCGTCCCGGAGGCCAACGCCTCCTACACGCCCGAGGGCATCGCGATGCACAAGCACGCCGACATCGCCGTGGCCGTGGCCATCGACGGCGGACTGATCACCCCGATCGTCCGCGCCGCCGAGACCAAGGGCCTGGCCCAGATCTCGGCCGAGGTGAAGGACCTGGCGGCCCGCGCCAAGTCCAAGAAGCTCAAGCCCGAGGAATTCCAGGGCGGCACCTTCTCGGTCTCCAACCTGGGCATGTTCGGCATCAAGCAGTTCGCCTCGATCATCAACGAGCCGCAGGGCGCGATCATGAGCGTGGGCGCCGGCGAGCAACGGCCGGTCGTGAAGAATGGCGAGCTGGCCGTGGCCACGGTGATGACCATCACCCTGACCTGCGACCACCGGGTGGTCGACGGCGCGATCGGGGCGAGGTTCCTGGCCGCCTTCAAGCCGCTGATCGAAGAGCCGCTGACGCTGCTGGTCTAGGCGGGGAACGACGATGTCGGTCTACGACTTCTCCGCCAAGACGCTGGACGGCCACGACACGAGCCTGGCCGACTATCGCGGCCAGGTGCTGCTGATCGTCAACACGGCCAGCAAGTGCGGCTTCACCCCGCAATATGAGGGGTTGGAGACGCTGTACCGGGACTACAAGGACCGCGGTTTCACGATCCTGGCCTTCCCCTGCAACCAGTTCGGGGCGCAGGAGCCAGGGACCGCCGAGGAGATCGCCAGCTTTTGCGCGCTGACCTATGACGTGACCTTCCCGGTGCTGGCCAAGATCGACGTAAACGGCCCTGACGCCCACCCGCTCTATGCCTATCTGAAGCACGAGCAGAAGGGCCTGCTGGGCACCGAGGGCGTCAAGTGGAACTTCACGAAGTTCCTGATCGGCCGTGACGGCGAGGTGGTCGAACGTTTCGCGCCGACCACCAAGCCCGAAGACCTGACGCTCGCCGTCGAGGCGCTGCTTTAGACACTCTCTCCTGGACCGGCCTTGGGGCCGATCGACCGACGCCCGCCGGCTCCCCCCGAAGGCGTCAAACCTAGGGTAAGAACACCATGTCCACGGAATTCGACGTCGTCGTCATCGGGGCCGGCCCCGGCGGCTATGTGGCCGCGATCCGCGCCAGCCAACTGGGCCTGAAGACGGCGATCATCGAGCGCGAGAACCTGGGCGGCGTCTGCCTCAACTGGGGCTGTATCCCGACCAAGGCGCTACTGAAGTCCGGCGAGATCTTCGAGCAGCTCTCCCACCTCGGCGGCTATGGCCTGGCGGTCGAGAAGGCCTCGTTCGACTTCGCCAAGATCATCGACCGCTCGCGCGGCGTGGCCAAGACCATGTCGAACGGCATCGCCTTCCTGATGAAGAAGCACAAGATCGAGGTCGTCGAGGGCGAGGCCCGGCTGGAAAAGGGCACGCCGTCTCCGAAGGTGGTCGTGGCCCTGAAGGCCGGCGGCAGCCGCACGATCCAGGCCGGCAGCGTGATCCTGGCCAGCGGCGCCCGGGCTCGCGACATCCCCGCCATCGGCGCGGTCTCGGACGGCGACAAGATCTGGACCTATCGCGACGCCCTGGCCCCCAAGGCCATGCCCAAGTCGCTGGTGGTCATCGGCTCGGGCGCCATCGGCATCGAGTTCGCCAGCTTCTACCGCGCCCTGGGCGCCGAGGTGACCGTCGTCGAGGCCGTCGATCGCATCATGCCAGTCGAGGACGCCGAGGTCTCAAAGGCCGCCCAGAAAGCCTTTGAGAAGCGCGGCATCACCTTCCGCATCGGCGCCAAGGTGACCAAGGTCGAGAAGACCGCCACCGGCGTCTCGGTGGCCATCGAGGCCGGCGGCAAGGCCGAAGTTCTGACCGCCGCCGTCTGCATCGTCGCGGTGGGCATCGCCCCCAATACCGAGGGGCTGGAGTCGGTGGGCCTGACCCTCGAACGCGGCCATGTTGTCACCGGCAAGCACGGCGAGACCAATGTCCCGGGCCTCTACGCCATCGGCGACGCCGCCGGCCCGCCGTGGGGGGGGGGGCGCCCCCCCCCCCCCCCCCCCCACCCCCCCCCCCCCCCCCCCCCCCCCCCCACCCCCCCCCCCCCCCCCCCCCCCCCCCCCCCCCCCCCCCCCCCCCCCCCCCCCCCCCCCCCCCCCCCCCCCCCCCCCCCCCCCCCCCCCCCCCCCCCCCCCCCCCCCCCCCCCCCCCCC